>JBEKOA010000035.1:0-35169 GCA_049522255.1 Occallatibacter sp. | reverse complement strand
GGCGTGCGCTATGACCTGGTGCAGTTCCACTTCCACCACCCCGGCGAAGCCCCTGTGAAAGGCAAGCTGACAGACATGGAAGTCCATCTCGTGCACAAAAGCGCCGATGGAAAGATAGCCGTTGTCGCCGTACGGCTGGTCGAGGAGGCCGGCAACCCCAACGCCGTGCTGGCCGCGCTCTGGCCGCATCTGCCCAAGACCGCCGGGGCCACTGAAAAGGTCACGGAAATGATCAGCGCAGCCGGACTGCTGCCCGCCGACCGCGGCTACTGGACCTACACCGGATCGCTGACCGCCCCGCCCTGCACTGAAGGTGTACGCTGGTTCGTCTTCGAACAGGAGTTGAGCCTGAGCCGCGACCAATTGCGCGCCTTTGCCGCGCTCTACAAAATGAACACCCGCAGTTTGCAGGAAGCGCACGGCCGCCGCATCGAAGCCAACGAATAGCACCTGCGGTGCGGCCAGACGCTCGCTCTTCGCTCGCACAGGGTTGTTTGAAGTCCGTGTAACACTGCGGGGTGTTGGCAGGCATTATTCTCACGCATGAATTGCTCGGCATGGGAGACCTGCAGCCCGTACACTCTCTCTATGCCGCATCAAGCCAAGTCAAGCTCGCGCCGTTTGACGGCTGCGGCCAGAATCGCAGTGCCCACCATAGCGGCGATACTGGCACTCTCCTCCGCCATCCCGGCTCAACAGGGATCGAGCATCGCGGGCGACTATGCCACAGTTATTGGTTCTCAACAGGCCACACTGCATCTGATGATCGACACCAATGGCGCATTGAAAGGCACGATCGACCATCTCGATCCGCGCGCGCCGTGGATGTTCCATCTCTCCAGCCTGCATTATGAAGGGCAGAGCCTGAGCTTTGCCATTCCCGAGGAGGATGTCACATGGAAAGGCGCCGTCTCGAGCGATGGAGCAACTCTCTCGGGAACATGGACCGAGAGAGGCGGCTCGGGGCCGGTGAACTTCGTCCATCAGGAATTCATCCCCGCCGCCAAACCATCGCCGGTCGACGGCATCTGGCTGGGCGTGGTTCCGGTTGCCGCCAACGTATCCTCGCGTGTACAAGTGGTAGTCAAGAGCGACAGCAGCGGCCGTGAGTTCTGTACGCTGGATGCTCTCGATACGCATTACATGGACAATCAATGCGCGAACGTAGCCCTAAAGGGCGACGATTTTTCCTTCGACATTCCCGGCGGCGGCGAACATTGGAGCGGCAAGCTCTCAGCGGACGGAAGTGATGCCGATGGACTTCGCCCGGCAAGCGACGCTTTCGGCCGAGAAACCCATTCCTCCGCCCACCTATGATGCGGCCATGCCGCCGGTGTCGGCCGGCGAGTTGCAATCGGTGCTGGACCGTGATCTTGCCGTGGCGCTCAAGAGCGGAGAACTGGCGCCAGAGACCGGCTCGGGAGTTTCCATCGCCGTCTACGAGCATGGCGTAAGGCGCATCTTCAGTTATGGAACGGCCAAGCCGGATTCGATCTACGAAATTGGCTCCATCACCAAGACGTTCACCGGCCTGATGCTCTCGCAGATGGCTGCGCAAGGCAAGGTGAAGCTTGATGAGCCCGTCCGTGAGCTTTTGCCGCCAGGCACTGTGGCCAAGCCGGTCGGTCAGGAGATCACGCTGCTCGATCTGGCAACGCGGCGCTCCGGGTTGCCGCCCATGCCCGACAACATCAACCTGGCCAATATGGACAACCCCTATGCCGACTATCATGCCGCCGATCTTTTCGCTTTCATCGGCAAGCACGGGGTCGCAAACCCAACCCGCGCTTCCTCGCCATTCGGCAGTCTCGGCTTTGGGCTCCTCGGGGTGGCGCTGGCCAATCGCGCCGGAACTTCCTATGCCGCACTCCTCAAAGATGAGATTGCCGATCCGCTGGGAATGAAGGACACAACGATGTCCCTCAACGCCGAGCAACAGCTTCGTTTGATCGCGGGGCACGACCAGTTTCATGGCCCGGCCAAGGCCTGGGATACGGATGCCCTTTCCGGCGCAATCGGAATTCGCTCGACAGCCGGCGACATGCTCACGTACCTTGAGGCAGATCTGCATCCGGAAAACCTGAAGCCAATTCCCGGCTCTGCCGGCGCAGCTACGCTCGCCGCGGCTCTGCGCCAGGCTCTACAGCCTCAATCGGAGGTTTCGCCGGGAATGCGCATTGCCCTCGGCTGGCTCTATCAGGAGGAGACGGGAAACTACTGGCACAACGGCGCTACCGCCGCCTACAGTTCTTATGCCTTTTTCAACCCTAGAGGAGACTATGCGGCCGTGGTTTTATTGAACGCATCCCCCGGCGTGTATGGCAGTTTCGTCGAGGTGCTCGGCCGGCACATCAGCCAGAGACTATCGGGTAAACCAGCCATCTCGCTCGCCAATTGATGAATGAGGCGCCCGAAAGCGCGAAGCGGAGATAAACAGGAATTCCGCAACGTATTCTCGGTCGCGGTTGGCCTGAGAGACTCGCTCCCAGTACACTTTCTCTATGCACGTCCACGCGGCGCCTTCAGGTCCAGGTGCAGATAGAACTCAATCCGTGCTTCGTTTTTCGCTGGCGGCCACGCTTGCCTACGTGGTGGTCACTTTCGTGGCCGGGCTCCGCGCGCACTCTCTCGCTCTGCTTTCCGAGTCGGGCCATAACGCCTCAGACTTTCTTGCCCTGCTGCTCAGCTTTGCCGCCGTGTATTTCCAGGCGCGGCCTGCCGACGACTCCAAGACCTTCGGCTATCAGCGGGCCGGCGTGCTGGCCGCCTTTATTAACGCAGCCACGCTCATCATCATCTCCATCTGGATCGGCATCGAAGCCGTCCATCGGCTCTCGGCACCCGTGGCAGTGCAGCCTCAACTCATGATGATCGTTGCCGCCGCCGGCGTGGTGATGAACGGCGTCATCGCGGCTCTTTTGTGGCGCGTGGCACGCGACGTGAATCTCCGCTCGGCCTTTCTGCATATGGCCGGCGACACGCTTTCGACAGCCGCTGTCATCGCCGGCGGCGCGGGCATCCTGCTCACCGGCCGCAACTGGATCGACCCCGTTCTCTCGCTGGTGATCGCCGCCTTGATCCTCTGGACCAGCCTCGGCATCGTACGCGAGAGCCTCAACATCCTCTTGGAGGGCACGCCCCGCGGCATCTCGCTGCTAGCCATTCGCACCGGCATGGAAGAGGTGGAAGGCGTCATCAACGTCCACGACCTGCATGTCTGGAGTCTTGGCTCGAACTCGAGCGCTCTGGCCTGCCACGTCACCATTGCCGACATTCCGCCGTCAGAGAGCGCCTGCATCCTCGTCAAGCTCAACCACGTGCTCAAAGAGCGCTTCCACATTCCCCACGCCACGATTCAATTCGAGCATCTGGGTTGCGAGGAGTTAAAAGGCTGCGTCGTTCCAATGGAAGAGATGACCGGCAGCCAGGGCCACGAACACCATCACGGGCACACGCATTAACTTGGATCTTGAATTCGTTTGCAATTGGGTGTCTGTTCGTCAGGATCGAAGTTTACTCTGGAATAGAGACAGACGGGATCAAGCAAGGGGGTAAGCCAGTGGTTCGGAGTGGAAAGTTAGATCATGGCCGCAGTGCCGGCCCCGGCCTTATTCTGGTCGATCCAAAGTATCTTCACAATATTGCGGCGGCGATTCGAGCTGCCTCCTGCTTTGATGTCACGCGGCTGGTTTGGACTGGCTCGCGCGTCGATCTGAATCTGCTCGAACGGCTGCCCAGGGAAGAACGCATGAAGGGCTACAAAGACGTGGTCTGGACGCACGACAAACTCGATAAGCCGTTCAATCTCTTTGTGCCGGATATCACTCCGGTTTGCGTTGAACTTCTTGAGAAATCCGAAGCTCTGACCACCTTCGAGCATCCTGCCAATGCGGTCTATGTCTTCGGCCCAGAGGACGGTGGAGTTCCGCAGGTCATCCGTCGTTTTTGTCATCGTTTCGTGCATATCCAGGCAAACCATTGCTTGAACCTGGCAGCCGCGGTCAACGTTGTGCTTCACGACCGGAAAGCCAAGCTTCAACTAAGCGGCCAGATGCCGATCCTGCCAACAGGTGAGATGCTCAAAGAGAACCGCGGACCGATGGACTTGAGCTTTCCCGGCTGGGATGGCAATTGAGCGAATACTTGGACGGCGGACTCGACTGGCAACTCTCGTTGCGGTTTGATGGTTTTTTAAGGAATCGGAGGAAGCCCCTGCTTGATCTCCCGCCGCGTTGTTCTTTTCGCTCTCGCGCTCACTCTGCTGTCGTGCGGTTCCGTACTTGGGCAGGCTGCGTCACCAGCCCCAGTTGCCAAGCCCACTGCCTCCCAGTTCGAGATTCTCGCTGGGGAGTATACCAATCCCGATGAACCTGACACGCCAATCAGTTTCTACGCAGACCGCGGCCAGCTCATCGTCGAAACCGAGCGCAATCTCCCAGTCGAACTGAAGTCGCTCTCTCCCGTCGAATTCAGCCTCTCCGACTCGAACAACGCCTACCGCTTCACGGTCGATGAAGCCGGCCACGGCGCCAGCATGATTCACTCCGTCGAGCCCGACATCGTCTACCACCGCACCGGACCGCCCATTCATCATCTATTTCACGATTACCTACGCGCCGAAGCGATGATTCCCATGCGCGATGGCGTCAAGCTGCACGCGGTGATCCTCAAGCCCGCCGACATCGCCGCACCGTTGCCCTTTCTGATCCAGCGCACGCCGTACGGCGTGGACGGAACCAGCCGGGCGCTATTCTCTTTTAACCGGCCCGAACTGGCCCGCGACGGCTATATCTACGTCGCTCAAGACATTCGAGGCCGTTACAAGAGCCAGGGAAAGTTCATCATGAGCCGGCCGCTCGCCGACCATCACAACCCCCAGGCAACCGACGAGAGCACCGACGCCTACGACACCGTCGCCTGGCTGCTAAAAAATGTCGCAGGCAACAACGGCCGCGCGGGCTTCATCGGCACCAGTTATCCAGGCTTTCTGGCCATGATGGCCGGCATCGATCCTCATCCGGCCGTCAAGGCAATCTCCCCTCAGGCGCCGATGATCGATGTCTGGATGGGCGATGATTTCTTCCACAACGGAGCCTTCCGGCAGAGCTACGGTTACGACTATGTTCTCGGTTTGGAGTCCAGTAAAGAGGAGACCGATGTCAGTTACGGCAGGGATAAGGACGGGAAATCGCGCGACGGCTTCGATTATTTTCTTGAGCGCGCCAGCTTCTTCGAGGATGTGAAGCAATCCGGATCGAAGATGCTGCCCACATGGAAGCTCTTCCTCAAGCACCCTGCCTATGATTCTGTATGGTTCGCGCGCGGCGTCGAGCACTCGCTTGAGACCGTCGCCGTGCCCACCCTCACCGTCGGCGGCTATTACGACCAGGAAGACATGTTCGGCCCGCAGATCGAGTACTCCGCGCTCGAACCCCATGACGACCACCACCAGAACTTTCTTGTTCTCGGCCCTTGGCGGCACGGCTCATGGTCCCAATCCTCTCGCCGCCTGGGAAACCTCGACTACACCGAACCAATCGGCAAGGAATTTCGCTCGCAGATCGAGGCGAGATTCTTTGCACATTATCTGAAGGACGAGCCCGGCGAAAACAGGGCGGGCTTTGATCTCGAAGACACGGCCAGTTTTCAGACCGGCTCCAACACCTGGAAGCGCTACACCCACTTCCCGCCCCCAGAGTCCCGGCCCACCAGCTTGCATCTCGCGGGCTCGGGCCTGCTGAGTTGGAGCAGCTCTACCGCCGAGGCCCAAACCAGCTACCTGAGCGATCCAGCGAATCCCGTTCCTTACCGCCATCGCCCCATCCAGCCGACCTATAGCGACGGCTCGCAGTGGTACAACTGGCTCACGGAAGATCAGGTCTTCGTAACCAGCCGCAAAGACGTAGTCGTTTGGAGGCTGCCTGTTCTCAAGCATGATCTTGTGCTGACTGGCGAAGTGATAGCCGACATCTATGCCGCCACCAGCGGTGCAGATAATGATTTGGTCGTTAAGCTAATCGACCAGTATCCAAGCGACGATCCCGATGAAAAGATGCGCGGCTACCAGCTCATGACCAATGAAGAGATCTTCCGCGGACGCTATCTGGACAGCTTTGAAAAGGCAACGCCGCTCAAAGCGAACTCGATCCACGAATACAAGTTCAGCCTGCACGATGTAGACCACGTCTTCAAAGCCGGCCACGCGGTGATGGTCGAGATTCAGAGCACTTGGTTCCCGCTCTACGACCGCAACCCGCAGAGTTTCGTGGAGAATATCATGACCGCAAGGCCAAAGGATTTCAACTCCGCAACGATCACCATTTACTCCGGTCCCGGCCACGACTCGTCATTGCAAATTCCGCTGATGAATGCCTGCGATCCCGCCGCGTGCTTTTGATCCAACGGCTGGAAACCGCACTTCGATTCACAAGGAATTTCGCCGCGCGATCTCACCCAACAATCGGGCACTGGGCTTAATCGTCCTCTGCTGGGTCTTGAAGTCAACCGCGATAAGTCCGAATTTAGGCGTATAACCACCGTGCCATTCGTAGTTATCGATGAGCGACCACGCCACATAGCCCCGAAGATCTACCCCGTCGTCGATGGCCGACTTGAGCCCCGCCAGCGCGCGTCGCGTGTACTCCACACGGCGCGTGTCATCCTCAGTTGCGACTCCGCTCTCGGTGACGATGATCGGAACGCGAGCCTCTTTTGCCGCGTAACGTGCGACTTTCCCTACGCATTCAGGATAAAACTCCATGCCGGTTTGGGTTAGTTCGGCGCCTTTCGGCGGCAGCTGATCCATCTTGCCCACAAACGTGCGCGTATACGGCTGTACACCCAGATAGTCGCAATGGCGTGCCGCCTCCAGCCACGGCCCATAGACTTCCTCCCGTTTTTGTGCGATGCGGCTCTCACCATCGGCCGGTTGATCGTCGGACATGTTCAGGGTGAAGCCGGTCGGCAGATCGGGCCGGACCGCTTTGATCGCATCTTTCCCCTTTGCATGCGATGCGAGTAATCCATCGCGAGTCCTCTTCGCATTGCAAAGCAGAAGGTTGGAAAAACCCGGCGCACCAATTTGCATGCGTATCCGTAGCCGCTCAAACCGCAAAGCAAGAGGCAGGCTGATCCACGCAGGCAGTTGCGACGGCGGCAGTTTAAGCCAATTCATCATCTGCGGGGTATTCGGCTCGTTCAGTGTGGCAGCGTAGCCGATCAGGTCGCCTAGGTGCCGCGTGGCCCGCTCGCAAAAACGCGCAAAGCGATCGGCGGCGGCCTTCTGCTCCCATCCGCCTTGCATTGCAAACCACCGCGGCAGCGACAGGTGGGAATAGGTGAGCATGGGCGTCAGGTTGTGCTCGCGACAGGCGCCCAGCATGCGACGGTAGTGCTCCAGTTGCGCCATGGAGAAGAAGCCTTCTTCCGGCTCAATCCGCGCCCACTCCAGCGAGAAGCGGTAGGTATTGAATCCCAGCGAGGCAAGCATTTCGATATCCTGCGGGTAGAGGTGATAGTGATCGCATGCATCTCCGGAAGGCTCATCGAACATGCTTTTTGGCAGGTGTTCAAGCATCCATATATCGCTGCTTGTATTGCTGCCTTCAACCTGGTGGGCAGAGGTAGCGCATCCCCAAAGGAACCCGGCCGGAAAGGCGCCGTCTTTGGTGCCTGAGGCCACTGCCTCAAGAGCTTCGAAGGATTTGAATTTGTCCAGCCCTGAAACGACGGCAAGAGCGGAACTCCCGCGCAGCACCTCCCGCCGTGAGATGCTCGATCTTGCGATTCCATTCATAGGTTCCCGCACCTCGTTGATTCGGACTCACGACGGCAAAATCTGGTGGCATCCCTAATTCGACTTCGATTTCAATGCCGACGCGAACGTGATGAGTTCCACCGGTGCCCCATTATCGACGATCATCGCCACCATAATTCCCTCCCCAGGACTGTTCGGAGGCGTAAGAATCTCTTTCCCTTTGAGCGCCGCCTCAAGGTCGTCTACTTCAAAGGCCACGTGTGGTACGGTCTTGATGAGTTCCGGATAGGGCGCATCGGCATCGAAGCGCATCCACTGAATGCCATAGGGACTGGATTCAAACCCCGACACATGTATCTTGAGGCCTGGAAAATACCGCTCCCCTGGACGCGGCGTTTGGGTTGGGATGCCCAGGTGGTGGTATCGCCACCCCTCGACTGCAATCGCCGATGGAGCCTCGTGATCGGCTCGCACAGAGACGTTTGAAACATTGGAGTTTTTCATTTTATTGGTACTCAAGCACATCTCCATTTCGCCGAATTCATCGGCTAGGTCATGGTACCTTGCCTGCGCATATTCTTGCGACTTTCTTATTCGCTAAGGCGATTCCTCCATTTTTGATTCCGGCCACCCGGCTTTCGCGCTAGAATAAAAGGCAGTATGGCTCTCCATCATCCCATCCCGGCCCTCCTCTAGCGGCGCCCGCCGCCAATACTTGTTCCCCGCCCATTTTCAGACTCCCAAGAGAATTCAGAAAACAGCCCCCAGCGGGCAAGTGAGGCATCGCCGTGATTGATCGTTTGGAACAGATGGAGCATCGCTACGAAGAGCTCTCACAGCAGCTTTCGCTCCCTGAAGTGGTCAACGACCGCGAAAAGTATCAAAAGGCCGGCAAGGCACTCAGCGATCTCGAAACCCCGGTGATGAAGTTCCGCGAGCTGAAGGTGGTGCGTCAGGCCCTTGCCGAATCGCGTGCCCTGCTGGCCGAGAGCGACCCCGAGTTGCGCGCCATGGCCGAAGAGGAAATCGCGAAGCTGGCCCCGCGCGAACCTGCTCTTGAAGAAGAGATCAAGGTGCTGTTGTTGCCCAAGGACCCCAACGACGAAAAGAACGTCATCCTCGAAATCCGCGCCGGCACCGGCGGCGACGAGGCCTCGCTCTTTGCCGCCGAGATCTTTCGCATGTATCAGCGCTTTGCCGAGCAGCATCGCTGGAAGATCGAGTTGCTCTCCATGTCCGAATCGGGCGTAGGCGGCTACAAGGAAGTGATCGCCATCATCGAGGGCGAGCGTGTTTACTCGCAGATGAAGTGGGAGAGCGGCGTGCATCGCGTGCAGCGCGTCCCGGCGACCGAGACGCAGGGCCGCGTCCATACGTCAGCGGTGACGGTGGCCGTACTGCCCGAGGCTGAAGAAGTGGACGTGAAAATCGAGGCCAAGGACATCCGCATCGATACCTTTTGCTCGTCGGGCCCCGGCGGCCAATCGGTCAACACAACTTATTCAGCCGTCCGTATCACCCACATTCCCACCAATACCGTGGTCAGTTGCCAGGACGAGAAGTCGCAGATCAAGAACCGCGAAAAGGGACTGCGCGTTCTTCGTTCGCGGCTCTATGAAATGGAAATGGACAAGCAGAATGCCGAGCTGGCCAAAGAGCGCAAGCAGCAGGTGGGCACCGGCGACCGCAGCGAAAAGATCCGCACCTACAACTTCCCACAGAACCGGCTTACCGATCACCGCATCGGCCTCACGCTTCATCAACTGGACCTGGTCATGGAGGGCCGCCTGCAGCCCATCGTCGATGCGCTCATGACTCACTACCAGGCCGAGCAGTTGAAGGCCGACACGCACCAGGCCGCCTGAGTTTTGGCCCCGATCAGCAGCTTCGTTCTGCATGGCACGGCTCGCTTGAACGCCGGCCCGCACCCTGAACGCGCTCGGGCCGACGCGGAGCTGTTGCTGCTGCATTTACTTGGAAAAGGCAAAGCCTGGCTGATGACGCATCTGGACGAAGAGCTTGCCGGGAACGCCGCAGCACGCTACCTTGACTTGCTCGGACGCCGTTGCAAGGGTGAGCCAGTCCAATACATAACCGGCGAAACCGAGTTCTATGGACTGCCCTTTCACGTAACGCGCGACGTGCTCATTCCGCGGCCCGAGACCGAGCACCTGGTCGAAAGAGTCGTCGCCTTGGCCGCCGGCTTGAGTACGCCAAGCATCGTCGATGTGGGCACAGGCTCGGGCTCGATTGCTGTCACCCTCGCACACAAGCTGCCTCGAATCCATATCACCGCGACCGACATTTCCGCCGCAGCGCTCGCCATCGCCGCAGAAAACGCGCAACGCAACGGAGTCGCCGTCCGCTTCCTCCAGGGTGATTTGCTCGTGCCGGCTGCAGGCGAGCATTTTGACCTCGTCGTTTCGAATCCGCCCTACGTTCCAAGCCCCGACCGTGCCACGCTCTCCGTCGAGGTACGCGACTACGAACCCGCTCTGGCACTCTATGCCGGAGACGACGGACTGGAAATCTATCGCAGCCTCATCCCCAACGCCTTCGACGCACTCAACCCCGGCGGCCATATAGCGCTCGAAATAGGCTGCGGCCAATCGACCGCTGTCGCCGAATTGCTCATCCGATCGGGTTTTGAGCAGATCGATTTCACCTCTGATCTGCAGGGAATTCCCCGTGTCGCATGCGCCCGGCGTCCCTGATCCCTGGTCCCTTCATCTTCCTGTTGTAGAATTCACTCCGAAAGGATTCCATTCATGCCCGCATCAAAAGGTTATGGCACGCAGAGTGCACAATCCCCGCTTGGTCCGTTGACTTTTACCCGCCGCGAACCCGGCCCCACCGAGATCGTCATCGACATCCTCTACTGCGGCGTCTGCCATACTGACCTGCACATGGTTCGCAACGAGTGGGGTCAATCGAGCTACCCTCTCGTTCCAGGCCACGAGATCGTAGGCCGCGTAACGGCCATGGGCAGCGCAGTGACCAAATTCAAGGTGGGCGGCATCGCTGCCATCGGCGTCATCGTCGACTCCTGCCGCAAGTGCGCCCCCTGCAAGCGGAGCGAAGAAAACTACTGCGATGAGGGCCCGACGCTTACTTATGCAGCAAAGGACCGCGTTGACGGCTCGATGACCATGGGCGGCTACTCTTCGAATTACGTCGTAGACGAGCGCTTCGCTCACCATGTTCCGGCGAACCTCGACTTGGCCGGCGTTGCCCCGCTGCTCTGCGCCGGCATTACAACCTATTCGCCGCTGCGCCACTGGAATACGGTCCCCGGCAAAAAGGTCGGCATCGTAGGCCTCGGCGGCCTCGGCCACATGGCGCTCAAGTTCGCCCACTCACTGGGCGCGCACACGGTCCAGTTCACCACCAATTTGAGAAAGAAGGAAGACGCCATGCGCCTCGGCGCCGATGAGGTTGTGCTATCCAGCGATGCAAACGCCATGAATGCTCATGCAAATTCCTTCGACTTCATTATCGATTGCGCCGCCGCCCCGCACGCGGTCGATCCCTACACCGCCTTACTCAAGCAGGACTCCACCATGTGCCTGGTCGGCCTGCCTGACAAGCCCCCGGCGGTCAGCATCTTCAACCTGATCTCGCGCCGCATTTCGGTTGCTGGATCAATGATCGGCGGCATGACCGAGACGCAATCGATGCTCGGCTACTGCGGAGAGCACAACATCACCGCCGACGTTGAAGTGATTCCCATCCAAAAGGTCAACGAAGCCTACGAGCGCATGCTCAAGCAGGACGTAAAGTACCGCTTCGTAATCGACATGAGTTCTCTCAAGTAACTTCGTCAAACCATTCGTCCGGGTGCCCCACCCTCGCCGCGTTTTTGTTCTTGCGGCTAGGGTGGGATACAACGAAACCCAAATGAATAGGCCGTGGCGTTGCCCTAATGACTCCCATCCCCAGTACCGAGCAAATCCCCCAGCCTATCCAGACGGCGTTCCCACACCGAACGCCGATCTCTGATCCACTGCTCCATTGAGTCGAGGCCGGTGGGTTCGATGCGGCAACTGCGCACCCGGCCCACCTTCTCGGTCTGCACCAACCCGCACTCTTCCAGCACTTGCAGATGCTGAACGACCGCAGCCAGGCTCATGTCGAAAGGATCCGCCAACCGCGAAACCGACATGGGACCTTCGCTAAGCCTCACCATCATGGCCCGGCGCGTAGCATCGCCGAGGGCGTGGAAGATACGGTCGATATCTGGTTTTCTTTTCTTCATGACTCGCACCTTCCGCGCCGCAATCAGCTTTCAAGCACCTTTGCCAGCTTGTCGAGCAGTCCACGCCACCCGGCCTCCCGCATCTCGGGGCCATCGGCACCCTCCAGGAATGCGCTCTGAAAAGTGAGGATCAGGCCTGTGCCTTTTCCCGAGGGCAGCAATTCAACCGTGCCCAGTGACACCGAGATGCATTTGTCCGCCAAGGCCATTGTCGAGGTGAAGATGATGCGTCGGTTCGGGACGATCTCCCGATACACATTCTCGCTCTTGAGCGAGAGACCCGCCAGCGGATGCCCCTCTTTGAAGCCGAGTGCGTAATGCTCCCTGCCTCCAACGCGAAAGTCCTGCTCATAGCTTTCGACCCGGTTCCGATCGCTCTCGACAAACCAGCGGCGCTTCTGTGCCGGATCGGCGAAGGCTGCGAAGACGCGCTCCGGTTTGACGGGAAAGCTGCGCTCGACGACAAACGTGTTGTGAACTACGGGTTGCTTGTTCATGGTCTTCTCTCCTCCCAGGGTAATAGTTAAGTACACGGTTAAGTATCAATGGGTTCGATTTGTTTGTCAAGTGGATACTTAAGTATTATTTTTTCGCCAGTTTCCCTTCTTCAGGGTTGGTTTCCATTTCAAACCGCAATCCGTCATCAACCTTTCCGTACGAGGTCAAATAGATCGCTCAAAACTGGTGGAAAGGAAAGCCGGCCTGGAACCCAAGCTGTTGCCATTAACCCGAACCGCCGGTCTTGTTCAGCTTTCTATAAAATCCAAGGTCCTTTCCCGATAGATTCTTGGCAATGTAAAGGATCTGCCCGTAGTGCATCCCGAAGTGCTCTACGACCTGATACACGGCGTATAAGCCAGTCACGTGGTAGCCCTGTATCTCGTAGGGAGCGAGCAAGTCGCCCTCGGTCAAGCGCGCCAGCACCTCCGAGGCATCCTGCATGGTGGCATTGAGCTTTTCGAGCAACGCCGAAACAGCGAGTCCGCCCTCCGCCGCAAATTCCGCGGGCCGGTCGCGTCTGTCTTCCTGGTGATTAAAGGAGTCCACCAGCCACTGGCGCACGTTGCCGTTCAGATGCAGGATGAGATTGCCGATACTGTTCGAGGCCTCGTTGGGCCGCCACCAAACCTGGCTCTCGCTGAGCGATTCAACGCATCCCCACAGCCGCGGCCAATACTGCTTCAGCAGCTTGTGCCGGGAAAAATCAAGAAAGAGGGTGGTCACACTTATGTTATTCGCAGTCATCGGAAAGAGTAGCTCCTTTGCGTATCGCTCATCTGGTGTTCATTTATTCTGCAACCGGCCGTCCGACCTCCCACGGGTGCCCGAAAGGATCTGTAACACGTCCCACACGCCAGCCATGTCCTTCACTGACGGGTCGGACCGCAGAAGCCCCGGCCTGCACGGCCTGCGCAAAGACAGCATCCGGATCGGCAACTGTCAGGATCATTCGTACAGCACTCCCGCCGTCAGACTCAGGGCTGACATTGCCGCGCTCGGGAGCCTCGTCGCTCACCCAGAACTCCGCCCCGTCGACCGACAGCCTGGCGACCAAATTCCCGTCCGGATCTTCGATGCGATAAACCACCTCCGCTCCAAAGGCCGCTTTGTAGAATTCCACCGCCCGCGCGCCGCCTCGCACCGAGAGCCACGGCGCGATTGTCGTTGAAACAGATCCGCTCTCCGCCGAATTCGCAATCATACGCCACTCCTTAACGATGAATCCTAACAAAGAGCGCAGCGTCATTGCCGACAATCGCGCGGACGGCATAGAATCTCGTCTGAAACCGTTTTCAAAAAGGATCAACCATGCGCATCTCCGCCTCGCTCGCCATTGCCGCTTTTGCATTTGCGTCTCTCACCGCCTCATCCCAGGAACCTCTCGCGCCAAGGGCGCAGTTGGCCGCACCGCAGGTGCTGCCGCCGATGGGCTGGAACAGCTGGAACTACTTTGCCGGAAGGGTTGACGACAAAGGCATCCGCGCCGCCGCCGACCAGCTGGTCTCGACCGGGATGAAAGATGCGGGCTACACCTACGTGAACATTGACGACACGTGGGAGGGCGAACGCGACGTGAATGGCGTTCTGCACGCCAACGCAAAATTTCCCGATATGAAGGCGCTGGCCGACTACGTTCACTCGAAGGGGCTCAAGATCGGCATCTACTCCTCGCCCGGCCCCAAAACCTGCGGCGGCTACGAGGGCTCGCTGGGCCACGAAGAGCAAGACGCGAAGATGTACGCCGAGTGGGGCATCGATTATCTCAAGTACGACCTGTGCAGCTTTATCGGCGACGTGATGGAGAAGCAGGCGCCCAACGACCACGCCGCCCAGATGCGCCTGATGATCGACGCCTTCGCCAAGATGGACAAGGCTCTGAAGGCCACCGGCCGGCCCATCGTCTATTCGCTTTGCCAGTATGGCTGGGACTCGGTGTGGGAGTGGGGACCCTCAGTGGGCGCAAATCTGTGGCGGACGACCGGCGACATCACCCCCGACTGGGATCGCATGTATGTGATCCTCAGCCAGCAGGAGGGCCTGGAGAAGTACGCGGGACCCGGCCACTGGAACGATCCCGACATGCTCGAAGTGGGCAACGGCAAGCTCGGATACGGCGAGAACCGCACGCACTTTTCGATGTGGGCGATGCTGGCGGCGCCTCTGCTGGCCGGCAACGACCTGCCCAACATGAAGCCGGAGATCAAGGCCATCCTCACCAACCGCGACGTCATCGCCATCGACCAGGATCCACTGGGCAAGCAAGCTGCGCGCGTCTACTCTGATGGCGAAGTCGACGTCTGGGCGCGCCAACTCTCCGGCGGCGCGCTGGCCATTGCCGTGGTCAACGCGGGCAGCGATCGGTACTCCACGCATCCCTTTCACCTGAACCTGCGCAAACTCGGCCTGGCCGAAATGCAGACGGGCAAGGATCTATGGACGGGCAAGATGATGGATTTAAAAGACAATATGGCGCTGGAACTCGTCAGCCACAACATACTATTGCTGCGCATCGACGCGCCCAGGCTCCTTGCTGCATCATCAGAGCCGCAACCCGCGGTTGCCAGATAAACCGCCAAGAGCCTATCCAGAGCGGGCAAGTCTCTTGTTTTGAAGAAGGGCGCGGCTTCACAAGCCGCGCCCTTTTTTTGGTCCTCCTGTGCCCAATCCACGTTTCATTCATCTGACTTCGTCGCCGTGTCCCAGGTTGGGAATGAGCGCCTGTCAGCCGCAATAGGAAGCGCATTCGGCGAATCGTTCGATTTTGGTCGTCACGCTTTCTCGTTTGGTGTTTTAATGCAAATGTAACATTGATCGTGTATAGAGTCCCGATTCCTTCGTCAGGAGGGAATATGCGCATCGTGGAAGAACACCGCTGGTTGTCGGCTCTGGCAGTTTTGGCAGCCCTCGTACCCTTATCGCCAGATCTCTTGGCGCAGCCCGCTGCAGAGGCACCGGCTAGCGCGCAGCAATTCAGCCAGGCGACAATTACGTCGCAAGCCCCACCGACTCCTGAAGAAATCGGTGACGCGCTGATGACGCACCAGCGCTATCAGGCTGCCATTGCGGCCTACCAGAAGGCTCCCAGCAACTCGGCCGGGGTGATCAACAAGATGGGAATCGCCTACCAGATGATGTTCAACGTTGAAGAGGCCATGCGTTGTTACAAGGCATCCTTGAAGATCGATCCGGCCAACCCCCATGTCTATAACAACCTGGGCACCGTCTACGACGAGATCGGAGCATATCGCAGCGCCGAGCGCATGTACCGAAAAGCACTGAGGCTCAACCCCAGCTCTTCGCTGGTTTTGAAGAATCTCGGTTCAGACCAGTTTGCCCAGCACAGGTTCAAGCAGGGTTGGGAAACATATAAGGCCGCCCTGGCTCTCGATCCGACAGTATTCGAGGACAGCGGGGCCAAAATTCGCGTTACCAACCCGGCCTCGATCTCCGAGCGCGGCGCCATGAATTACTACATGGCCAAAGGGTGCGTTCGAGCCGGCATGACCGACCGCGCCATTGAGTACCTGCGCATGGCGCTCAACGAGGGATTCACCAACCCCAAGAAGATCATTGCCGACAGCGAGTTCGCGGGGCTGCGCGGCTTGCCGGCCTTTGAACGGCTCCTTGCCGCCCAGAGCAACCCTTGAAGTGAGCTAATCGTGGCCTTCCAGGCGATTCCAACGTCTATTGTTAGGGGGTGTCTCATCACCCCCTGGAGTTGCCATGAAGATTCGCCTCAATCCCTCGCTCGCCCTCCTCGCCCTCCTCGCCCTCCTCACCCTCGGTCTGGCGCTCAGTGCCATCCTCTCCGCTCAGGATGCGCCTTCCATTCCGCCGACAAGTCAAGCTCCGTCTCAGCCCCAAGGCGCCGACAACCGGCAAGGCCATCGCGGCGGACGTGAAGGGTGGGGCTCTGGCGGATTGGCTGGAGGCGGCTTGGTGGGAACCGTCACGGAAGTCGCCGCCGACCATTACTCCATCAAAACCGAAGCGGGCGAAACCTATGTGGTCCACTACAGCCCAAACACCCGAATTCTCAAGCAGACGGCCCAGAACCGCGGCGAGGGCGGCGAAAGAGGTGAGAGAGGCAATGGCCAAAGATCCGCGCCGGAGCCCATCAAGCCCAGCGATATCAAGGTGGGGGACGCGATCATTGCTGCCGGTGAAACCGACGCGGCCGCCAAATCCGTCGGTGCTGTTGTCGTGCTGCAGATTGACCCGGAGCGCGCCAGACAATTCCGAGAGATGCAGGCCAATTACGGCAAAACCTGGCTCATGGGCAAGGTAACGGCCATCAATGAAACCAAGGTGACGCTGCACGGCACGGTCGACAACACCGCCCACATCTTTCAGGCCGACGAGAATACAACCTTCCGCAAGCACCGCGAGCCCGTCACGCTGGCCGACGTTCAAGTAGGCGATACGGTGCGCGTCGAGGGCGCGGTGAAGGATGGAAGTTTCATGGCCGCGTCGGTCTCGGTGATGGGTACACCGCCCGACGAAACCGTGAGAGTGCCGCGCGACGCTCAGCCCGCACCCGCTCCGCAAACGAACCCGGCACAACCGAAGTAGTTCGGCACCGACAGAACCTGAGGCCCAGCGCCCCTCAGGCCGCCGAGCTCAGCGCCGCCTCCGCCCACATCACGGCCTCGGCATAGCAGGCAGCCATAAACTCGTCGTCGAGACCATTGATCTGGGCCGCGGCATCGCAAGCTGCCCAGTCGCCGCGCTCGCGGTGTTCCAGCCACTCGAGCAGAATGCGTTCTGGGTTGGCTTTGCCGATCAGCGCCTCGCGAATCTCGTCGCGCAACGGCAGCGCCGGTGCCAGTTCAGCCATGGGCAGGCGCATCATGGCCGGAAGCAGGCTCATCATTCCCAGCAGGTACTGCTCGGTTGAGTCCAGTGCGCACAGGCCCGCTGCCAACTCGCAGAATCGTCCGCGCATAAAGGCCATGCGCAGAATCTCTGCCGGCTGCCCTGCGTTGAGCTCGCTGGCAATAGCCAGCGCGGCGATGTGACGAAAGGTCTCCTCGCCGACGGCGATGAGCGCTGCCTGAATCGAGCTCACCTCCTGCCTTATCGCGCACATCGGAGAGTTCACCAGCCGCAACAGCCGGTAAGTGAGAGATGCATCGCGCTTCACCAGTTTGGTCAGCTTTTGCAGATTGATCGATTCGCTGCGCAAGAGTTGAAGAATCTCGATGTGTGAGAACCGGTTGGCGGGAATCTTCCGGTTTTCGAGCAGCACAGGCCGGCAGAAATAATATCCCTGAAAGAGCGTGAAGCCCTCTCGGCATGCCTGCTTGTACTCCTCCTGTGTCTCGATCTTCTCGGCAATCAGGGCCACCGTGATGTGGCGCAGCCGATGGAGCAAATCCTTCCGCGCCATGGCGTCGCTCACGATAAAGTCCACCTTGATGAAGTCGGCCATCTCCACCAGGGGATCGAACTTCGGCTTCCATGTGAAATCGTCGAGGGCAAGCCGGAATCCCGATGTCTTGAGCTTGCTGCATGTCTGGATCAGCTGGGACGTCGGTTCCAGGCTTTCAAGGACCTCGATCACCGTCATGCTGGGCGGCAAAACATGCACCAGGTTCGGGGTCAGAGTCTCCGCAGTGAAGTTCACAAAGGCCGGCAACCCGCCCGTCAACCTCTCCAGGCCGAAGATGACCGTGTTGTCGAGCATGGTGCGGGTGGCCGAGTCGCCGTCGCCGCGAAACGTCGCCTCCGGCCCCGCCCTGAAGAGCAACTCGTAGCCGTAGACACGTCCTCGCAGATCCAGAATGGGCTGGCGGGCCACATAACGGAGCCCGCCCGCAATCTCTGGAAGCACAGGCTGCGAGTTCGAAGCCCCATGAGTCACGGTTGCCATGCGCGCCATCTCGAAGTGTTCATCGGCGGGACGGACGCACATCATGAGGAATCTTCAGCGATTGTGGTGGGAGTTGGGGGCCTTAACCCCCTGAAATTGCGTCAAGGACACGCGCCCCCAGGCCCAGATCAGCGCTTCCAGGAAAACACGGCTGGGGCATCAGCCCATGAACATTCCGCCGTTCACGTCGAGCACGTGGCCGGTAATGTAGGACGCCGCATCCGAAGCCAGGAATGCCACCGCCTGCGCAACGTCGAGGTCCGTCCCTCGCCGGGCCAGCGGGATATTGGCCAGCATCGCGGCGCTCACCTTCTCGTCGAGCACGGCGGTCATCGGCGTCTCAATGTATCCCGGCGCCACGGCGTTCACCGTGATTCCCCGCGAAGCTACCTCGCGCGCCAGCGACTTGGTCATGCCGATCAGTCCGGCCTTCGAGGCGGCGTAGTTCACCTGGCCAGCTTGACCCGCACGGCCCACTACACTGGCCATGTTGACGATCCTACCCCAGCGATTCTTGATCATCTGTCGCAGCAGGGCCTGCGTCAGAAGAAACGGTCCAGTCAGGTTGATGGCGATCACCAGATCCCAGTCGGAGCGCTTCATGCTCATCATTAGGGCATCGCGCGTGATGCCGGCGTTATTCACCAGGATCTCGACCTTGCCAAAGCGTTCCAGCACGGCTTTTGCGCCGGACTCGATCGATTCCTGATTGGAAACATCGAGCTTGAACGCCGCCGCCGTGCCGCCCAGCGTCTCGACCTCGGCCACAACCTGAGCCAGCTTGACCTCGTTGATGTCGGCCAGCGCCAGCGTCGCTCCTGCCTTCGCCAGCTCCAGCGCAATCGCGCGCCCAATGCCCTGCGCCGCTCCGGTTACCAACGCAATTCTTCCCTGTGGATCTGCCATCTTCTCCTCGACCCTCGCGCCCGAAACCCGCGCCCTTTCGAAGCCAATTATAAATGGCTTGATCAAGCCTTCGCGGAGGCCAATTCGACTCTTCCCAACCTCACCGCACGATTGACGGCGGTCAGAATGGCATCGAGCGAAGCAGTTACGATATTCGGATTCATTCCCGCGCCAAAAACCGGTTCCGACGATCCAAACTGGATCTCGATGAATGCCATCGCGGTGCCGGAGGCGCCTTCGCTGATGGATTGCTCCTGGTAGTCAACAATCTTGATGCCAAGACCGAAGCTCCGGTTCATGGCTCCGACAAATGCATCGATGGGACCATTTCCGTTCTCGGCGATCAGGTGTTCCGCGCCGCCGTCCTTCACGGTTGCCGAGATATGCACGATTCCCGCGCTGGCGCTCTCGGAGTATTGATTGCAAGAGAGCGGAATCCGTTGATTGAGATACTCCGCCCCAAATGCATCCCAGATCTCCGCCGGGCGTATCTCGCGGCCTGTCTTGTCGCTGATCTGCTGGATGACGCGACTGAACTCAATCTGCAATTTGCGCGGCAAACGCACGCTATAGTCGCGCTCCAGCAGATAGGCCACACCGCCCTTGCCCGACTGGCTGTTGACCCGGATGATCTCCTGATAACTCCGGCCAATGTCGTTCGGATCGAGGGGCAGATAAGGCACAGCCCAAGCAGCCTTGCCGGCCTGGGCGGCAAAGCCTTTCTTGATGGCGTCCTGATGCGAGCCGGAAAATGCAGTAAAGACCAGCTCGCCGGCATAGGGATGCCGCACATGCACAGGAATCTGGGTGCAGGCCTCGGCGCACTCGATGATGCTCGGAATGTCAGATATCTCGAGACCCGGATCGACGCCTTGCGTGTAAAGATTCAGGGCCAGGGTAATGAGATCGACATTGCCCGTGCGTTCTCCGTTTCCAAAGAGCGTGCCTTCGACCCGGTCCGCGCCTGCCATCACGCCCAACTCCGCCGAGGCAACCGCGGTGCCCCGGTCGTTGTGTGGATGAACGCTGAGCACAATCGAATCGCGGCGCTTGAAGTTGCGGCTCATCCACTCGATCTGGTCGGCATAAACATTCGGCGTGGAGTTTTCAACCGTCGAGGGAAGATTGACGATGGCCTTGTGCTCGGGCGTAGGCTTCCAGACATCGAGCACCGCCTCACAGATCTCTAGTGCATAATCCAGCTCGGTACCGGTAAAGCTCTCCGGCGAATACTCGAAGATCCACTCGGTTCCGGGATACGATGCAGCAATATCCTTGAGCATCCGCGCGCCGTCGACGGCGATTTTCTTGACGCCCTCGCGATCGAGCTTGAAGACCACCTCGCGCTGCACCGTCGAGGTCGAGTTATAAAGATGAACGATCGCGCGCGGCGCACCCCGCAACGCCTCAAACGTGCGATGAATCAGATGTTCGCGCGCCTGCGTCAGCACCTGCACGGTAACATCCGCCGGGATGCGGCCTGTCTCGATGAGCTCGCGGCAAAAATCGTATTCGGTCTGCGACGCGGCGGGAAAGCCAACCTCGATCTCCTTGAATCCCAGCCGAACCAGCAGATCGAACATGCGATGCTTGCGCTCGGAGTCCATCGGCTCAATCAGCGCCTGATTGCCGTCGCGCAGGTCGACGCTGCACCACACAGGCGCCCGGTCGATAGTCTTGCCCGGCCATTGGCGGTCATTCAGCCGAACGATTGGAGTCGGAGTGTACTTAGCTTTTGGAGCTTTCAATGTCGGTCCCTTTTCGCTCTGCCGCGGAGCTTGCGTGTCGTGAGATGTTCTCAATCTACTTCGATGCCGCGGCTGAAAGGAAGACGCGCCAAACGAGGCAGGAGGCTCCGGCCCACACAACAATTCTAAATGGGGCGATTAATGGAGCAAGCAGCGCCGTTCCTCACGGAGGGAGGAGACGATAATGGCCCAGGGTGAAACCCTGGGTCAGCGTTCGACCGAAAGATTTCCGCCCTGGAGGGGCGGTGGGAGATCCCTGCTCGGTCGTTGGATTCAGCGATCGATGGCGAATGCGTTCGATCCGCCCCTCCAGGGCGGATGACTCTACTCTTGCCTCATTCCCAGGGCTGCGCTGCGCTTGCCCTGGGCTATTCTCGACGTCTCCCTACGGGAGCAGACCAATGAGCCGCATATGCGATAAGCCGATGCGAAGGTCCACTTAGAATTCCTGAGTCCGCACACAACAATTCTTGAGGAAAAAAGTCTAGAGGAATAGGACGACGGTGACTCCGAATCTCGCTATCCGCTACTTTTCGATCACCTCAACGCGGACGCCTGCTGATTCGACGGCACCATCTTCTTTGCCCCAGATCATGCTCCCTGCAAAATAATTGCGCGGAAGTGGCGGGCTGTAAATGCATTTGATCGTGTATGTGCCGGGTCCGGGGACTAGCAGCCTTACGGGAATCTGGGTGTCAAATCCTGTGAAAGTGTCTCCCCCTATCGTAGTAAGTTGTCCCTTCCCCGTTTCGTCAGGTGGCACGAGGTCAAAAGATTGAGTGAAGCGTTGTGTAACCTCACGCCCAGAAGAGTCCAAGACGTGAAGATACAAACCAGTCGAACCATTCCACCCGAATGCATTCCACATCGTTACCGGTCTCTCTGAGCTACGAAAAAAGACGCTCACAACGATCTCATCCTTTAGCTGCACACGATCAGAACTTGTGCGGACGTCTACCCTTAATCTACCAGCGCCACAATGTGCGAGCGGCGGTGCGAGCAGGGTGACCGAGCCAATAGCTAGAACTGAGAACAGAATCGCGGGCTTCATTCCCCTTCTCCTGAAATCCTCACTTTACAGTTGAGAACATCGCTTCAAATATAGCGAATGCATCTCTGATAACGCATGTCCTGAGAGGATGGTTGCCGGGTGCCCCATCCATCCGCAGCACTATCGCGGATGGGTGGGATACCACGAACCCAACCCTTCTCCAAAATCGGCACTTCATCAGGGCCCGATGCTCCACCCCTCGCCGAGCGCCCAGATCTGACGAACCAAAATGATCGAGCGGCCCAGGTCTCGTCTTGGGGGACCCCCAAACTTTTCCCCTGGAGCGCTGCAGATTATTTCCATCCCTGGCGCACTATGGAAACAGTCGAGCCTCCAAGAGCAGCGATGATCGGCCTGGAAGCGCCCTAAGTCTTTACTGGTCAGGATTCTGCGGATAACCTACGTTTTTCAGTGTTTTGCAGAGAATAACCGCCCGCAATTTAAAGAAAAGAAAGGTTTTACTGCCAGAATACCCAGGGGGGGGGTAGGCTGTTCCCTGCTTTTACCCCGACGGCGTAACCGCCGCCGTCACCGGCCGCGGCGCCATCGCCGGCCGCACCAGCTCCGCCGGCCACACATACACCGCCAGGCGCCGCGAATAGTGCAGCACCGGTTCATGGTCGGGTAGCTCGATTCCCATTGCCGACGCCAGATCGTTGAGCTCGATCTCCGCTTCCGCCTCTTCCAGCGTCCAGGATGCTTGATGCAGGTTGGCCCTCACAGGCTCTCCGAACCGGTTGCACGAAAACAGGCAGGAGCGCTCCATCAAAAAGTGCTCAAGCGTCCCCGGCCGGCTCTCAGCCAGCTTTTGCGATGGACCCAGCCCCCGGTAGCGCGCCTTGAAGAGCACCGGCTGGCCGGCAAACCGCCTGCGGCTATAGAACGAGAACTCCCGCTCCGTCCGCTGCTCCATGCTCATCTCGGCCCAGTGGTAGGGCAGGTGGAAGAATCCGCGCCCCAACGCTACCGCCATCAGATTGCTGGAATCGAGCGACAGGCAGTAGACCCCGCGCGTCTCCGTCCGCTCCTCGCGGACATAGGTGCGCAAACTCAGGTCGGGAAAGCTCTGCGCCCCCGGGATGAACGGCACACCGCGAACCTTGATTCGATCCATCCAAAAAGGCATCGCCCCGAGCCACGCCGTTCCTTGAAAGATATCGACTTGCAAACCCTCAGGAACCAGCGGCGCAATCGACGAGGCTGGAACCGGCCAATGCGCAAACAGCAGATCGTTCCAGCGTTGCCTCATCAACCAGCGGCCTGGCGGCAGCAGCCGCGGCTTGTGCGATGTGCGAATCTGGTATTCCAGCATGGCCCGGTTGCTCCTGTCTAATGCGTCTTCACAGATCGCCCAAGGTCACGGGCGCCCCATCTTCGCCGCGTTTTTGTCTTTGCGGCCAGGGTAGATTTGGATAGACGCCTGAATGGTGTCCCCGGCTGCACACCCCAAACCGCCCCAATGTCGTATTCTGGTCGCGAGCCCTCAGCAATGTCCAGTAAATCTTTTTTACCCCCCGGCGCCCGCAACCAAACCGAAGTCTTCGCCGTCCATGGCGCCGATCCCGAGGTCCTGGCCTATGCCATGGCCAAATATTCCCGCTCCGCGCTCTCCATGCGCGAATCGCTGGCCGAGATCAGCCGTCAGCGAGCCGAGCAGTTTCTCAATACATTTTATTTCCAATACGGCCACCGCTCCATCGCCGACTTGGCGCACATCGCCTTCGCGGTCGAACGCCTCAGCCTTCTCGCCGCCATCGTCCTCGTCGACGAACAACGCTGGGACGGCCAGGAGCGCTCTACCCGCTATCAGAACTTCCTCAAATCCGGCTGGTATTTCCCCGAATTCGCTGAAGACTCCGCCTCCGCGCAGCTCTACTCCGAAACCATTACCAACCTCTTCGATGCCTATCAGCGCACCACCGCAGCAGTCCTCGACGCCCTGCGCCGCCGCGTCGCTTGCCCCGAAGCCATGAAGCCCGAGGCCTACGAGCGCACCCTCAAAGCCCGCGCCTTCGACGTCGCCCGCTACCTGCTTCCTCTGGCCACCAATACCTCCCTCGGCCAGATCGTCAACGCGCGCACCCTGGAGACTCAGGTCTCACGCCTGTTGTCTCACCCTACCGCCGAGGTTCGCGATCTGGGTGTGAAGCTTCGCGAGGCTGCCACCGGCCCCGCCTGGAACGTCAACGCCCAAGCCGGCATCGCGCTCGTCGAAAAAATCTCAGCAGCCGACCCAAGCCTGACCACCGAAGCCGCCACCCTCCTCACTGCCGAGGTCCGAACCGCCCCTACACTGGTCAAGTACGCACAGGCCAACGACTACGAACTCCAGACCCGCGCCGAGCTAACCCAGGCCGCAAACGAACTCCTCGCCGGCTACCCCATTGCCGATGCACCAGTAGTCGATCTCGTCGAACGCACTGAGACCCTCGAAGTCGAACTGGCCTCGACGCTGCTCTACTCCGTGAGCCACCACCCCTATCGCCAGATTCGCGACCTGGTCGCAGCGCTGCCCGAGTCTCGCATCACAGAAATCATCGAGTCAGGCCTGCGCCATCGCGGTCGGCATGACGAAGCCTTGCGCGCCTTCCACGCCGGAGCCGTTCTCCGCTTTGACATCCTGATGGACATCGGCGGCTTCCGCGACATGCACCGCCATCGCCGTTGCACGCAAATCATCCAGCCCTTCACCGCGCTTCACGGCTACGAGACACCGTCCTGCGGAGATCTCGGTCCAGAGGTCAACATCCTCGCCGAAGCCGGCGTCCTTGCCGACTTCCAATCCTCCATAGACTCCGCCCAAGCCGCCAGCGCCCAAATCGCATCCGGCCATGCTCCGGAGGCCGCCCAGTCCGCCCTCTACCTCTTGCCGCTGGCCACCCGCATCCGCTCGCTCTTCAAGATGGACCTCGCCGAAGCCCAATACATCATCGAGCTTCGCTCGGGCCCCGCCGGCCACTTCAGCTACCGCCGCGTAGCCTGGGAGATGTACAAGGCCCTGGAGCGCCAGCACCCGGCCTTGGCTCGCCACATTCGCGTCACCGATTTCACCCAGCCCATCGACTTGCTCAAGCGATAACGGGTGCCCCACCCTCGCCGCGCAGTTGTAGTTGCGGCTAGGGTGGGAAACCACGAACCCTCTGGCGCACGAGCACCGTCTGCCCCACCGCGGGTGGCTGCTAAGATTACTTCGGAGCCCCCATGAGCGTAAGCGCCCTTTATCCCGGCACCTTCGACCCGCCAACCAATGGGCATATCGACCTCATCCAGCGTGGGGCAAAGCTGTTTGAACATCTCACCGTCGCCATTCTCAATAATCCGGTGAAAGATCCCCTCTTCACCGTCGAAGAGCGCGTCGAGATGCTCAAGGAATCGACCGCGGCACTCGGCAACGTCTCGGTAGCTACCTTCGACGGCCTCATGGTCGAGTTTGCCCGCCAACAGGGCGCCATGGCGGTTCTGCGCGGCATTCGCGCCATCAGCGACTACGAATATGAATTCCAGATGGCCCTAATGAATCGCCGCCTGGCCCCGGAGATCGAGACCGTCTTCCTGCAACCCGCCGGCCGCTACTCCTTCGTCAGCTCGCGGATGTTGAAAGAGGTCTTCGCCTTCGGCGGCGACGTCAGCGGCCTGGTGCCTCCCAACGTCCTCAAGCGTCTCCGCGCGCGCATGGGGGCCAGCTAGAGGCATTCGTTCTTAGGCATTAGAGATAAGTACCGGGGCTCCCGGAATCCGGCAGCAAGACAAACAACCGGAGAGTACGAATGAAAAGCAATTTTCAGCTTCTTGGACCGGTGCACCTTCTTATCTTCGTCGCGGTTCCTGCCTTCGCTGCCGTCCTTTCGTTCGTCCAGCGAAAGCTCCCGAAGGGAACCACCTGGCTGCGGATTGGCCTGGCCTCGATTATCTTGCTGGACTCGGCCGTGTACTACGGATATTCGATCTCACTCGGCCAGCTAACCTTCCCGGATCATCTTCCGCTGGAACTCTGCGACGCCTCTCTGTGCCTGGTCATCATTGCGTTGTACACCCTGAACAAAGCAGTCTTTGATCTGGCCTATTACGGAGCACTGGGCGGAGCTACGATGGCGCTTGTTACGCCAAACCTGTGGGGTTGCTTCCCTTCCTTCTCGACAGTTCAGTTCTTTGTCGCCCATGGCTTCATTGTGGCGGGTGCTCTATACCTCGTCTGGTCCCGGCAGCTGCGGCCGCGCTCGGGATCTATTGCCAGGGCGATGCTCGGCCTGAACATCTTCGCTGCATTCATCGGCGCATTCGACTTCCTCTTCAAGACGAACTACATGTACCTTCGCGCCAAGCCTCAGAACACGTCGCTTCTCGATCTTCTCGGGCCCTGGCCCTGGTACATCCTGGCCGCCGAAGCCGTCGCATGGGTTGTCTTCGTGCTGCTCTATCTTCCATTCCGGACCCGGACTGTGAATCTCAAACCTGCCTCATAAGAGCTTGCGGCCCAGTGGCTTATTGGGCCGCTTCCCCTGCAGTTATCGAACAGTCTCAAGAACGACCTCAATATCCAGGTGCCGCGTGCTTCCCGGCACATCCAGCGATCCAAGCAACGTCGGCTTGCCCAAAGTCAGCAGCGCCGTGTTCTGCAGCACCGCCTGCCGAATCACCGGATCATTCCTCCCCACCGTCGATTGCTCCTCCGAGACGCCGGACTGTTCCACCTTTGAATGAATTTCCACACCCGTTGGATACTCCTTCATGCGCGCTGTGACGTTGAGCCCCACATCAACGTACTGGACCTGCGTTTGCGTCGAACTCTCCGGATTGGAAGATCCCGTCATGACCGGAAACCTGCTGCCGAGCTTGAACTGCGAATCTCCCGTATTTGGATCGACGGTCATAGAGAAATGCTGGGTACCGATGCGCTTCTCGCCGTCCAGCTCCGTAATCGTATAGGTCAGCCGATAGCATGTCGGCGCGCTCTCGGCCTTGGTGGCGCTGGCCGGTGGTGCGGCGGCATCCGTCTGCGCGATGGCATGTTCGCCGCCGCAACTTAACATCAATGCGAATCCGAGAATCCCGCTTGCAAGTTTCATCTTTTCCCTCCCATGTCCTTCGTTTTCTGATTTCATTCCGAATCTCCTTTGCCCGATTGTTCGGCAAACCTCTGAAACTCGGCCTCGCTCTCCGCTTCCTGCCTCGCTCGAACCTCCGGATTCAGCATCGCCATGACCTGTGTATCCCCAAGATGAACCGCACGAATCAGCAGCCTCTCCTCATTCGTCAAAGGCTCTTCCGGCGCTGGATGGCTAGGCGCGCGCATCTCCGCAAGCAGTAAAGCATCGGCGGCGTTGACTGGTCGTGCCTTCCGCCGAGGAGCCGCGATTCTGGTGGGTGTTCTGGCAGGTGTGATCAGTTCACGGGGCGGAGCAGACGCAGCTTGCGCGCC
This sequence comes from Occallatibacter sp., assembly GCA_049522255.1. GTDB lineage: Bacteria > Acidobacteriota > Terriglobia > Terriglobales > Acidobacteriaceae > Telmatobacter. The sequence goes on along the minus strand of JBEKOA010000035.1, from coordinate 7,661 downwards.
CTTCGCCGACGGAGCAGGAAGAGCATGTCGCTGGGCCTCAGTCGCTAAATGCCCGTGCCACTTGATCGCGGGGATGGCCAGGGTGAAGGAAAGGACAATCATGCCCGCCATCGCCACTCGCGATGCCCATCGTGAAACCGCAGCCCCATGCACCGCTGTGCCTGCCTCTGCCGCCGCCAGAATGCGCCGCTCCATGCCCGCAGGGGCCTCGACGTCTCTCAGGCCCGCCAACACCTTGTCGATAGCTTCATCAGGATTCTTCATCGCTCGCCTCCTCGTGCCCCGAGCCGTTCCCGTAGCCGCGTTCTGGCGCGAAAGATCAGTGCCCGAACCGCGGACCCGCTTCTTCCCAGAACCTCCGAGATCTCCTCAGTCCCCAACTCCTCGATGGCGGAAAGCAGCAGCACATGGCGCTCCGCTTTCGGCAATCTCTCCATCTCGCGCAAGACCGACCTCATGCGCTGTGCCTGATCCAGCCTCTCGTCGGCTGGCGCGCTGTTCCCTGCCAGGCTCTCCGCAAAGCTCTCGTCCATCTGCTCCGGTCGAATGCGCCGCCTGCGATCAAGAGCCAGGTTCCATGCGATGCGAACAAGCCATACCCGCATATCGCGAATTGCCTGAAGCGACCGGCGGCGCTCGATGACGCGAACAAAGACCTCCTGCACCACGTCCTCTGCTTCTGCCCGGCTGCGGAGAATGGAGTGAGCGACACGGAAAAGCAGCCCGGAATAGCTCTCCACGAGAGCCGCGAGGTCAACATCAGACTGCGCACTCTCCGCGGAAATCAAAGCCGGGATGCCTCCCTGAATCGAAGCCATAAGCCCCTTCTATCCAGACAGACGACTCATCCCAGCATTAGCTCGACAATTCTTCGGGTGATCAAAGCACAGGATTATTTCGCGGCATGTTTGGGCTCAGACCGAAACTCTGTTTAGATAGTGGCTTCTATGACAGTCCTTGGCAGGTGCGAGATCTCGATCTTGGAAAATGGAGCCCTATGCAGCTTGAGGAAACCTGTCGATCTTGGGCCGCTTGCGTTGCGAAGCGTGCCACAGATCGTACTGCTGCTGCAAGTCGAGCCACATGCCCGGTTCGGTTCCAAACGCGTCGGATAGCCTGAGCGCCATCGCCGCTGTAAACGACGCCATTCCGTTCAGCAATCGCGAAAGCGTCGACCGCGCCACGCGCAGCTTCTTTGCCGCCAATCCAACCTGCATCGTGCCCAGGTATTCACGCAGAATTTCGCCCGGATGGGCGGGGTTGTACATCGTCATCGCCATTTTCTGGCTCCTTACCCAATCCTGATTATCGCAACGTTTCAGGAAGGTGCGACGGAACCATTTTGTTCTCACCCCAAAATCTGTCAAGATAGAATTGATATGACAGTGTCTACCCCTTCCCAAATCTTTGCCGACCGCATCGGTCGGATCGAGGTCTCCGCAACCATGGCCGTGGCTGCGGAAGCCGCCAAGCTGCGCCAGCAGGGCGCCAACCTGGTCGATTTTGGCGCCGGCGAGCCTCATTTCCCCACCCCGCGCCACATAAAAGACGCCGCCATCGCCGCCATCGAGGCCAACTTCTCCCGCTACACCGTCGTTCCCGGCATCCCCGACGTGCGCAAGGCCATTGTCGATCGCCATGCCGCCGACTTCGGCTCGGACTACGACATCTCCGAGGCCATCTTCACCACCGGCGGCAAGCTGGCCCTCTTCAATGCCATCCAGATCCTCATCGAACACGGCGACGAAGTCATCCTGCCCGTCCCCTACTGGGTCAGCTTCAAAGACATCATCCAGTACGCCGGCGGCAAGGTCGTCTTCCTCGAGACCAGCGAGGCCGAAAGCTTCCGTATCACCGCCGACGCCATTGAGAAGGCGATCACGCCCAAAACCAAGGCCATCATCCTCAACTCGCCCTCGAACCCGGCCGGCTCGGTCGTCTCCCAGCAGGACCTGGAACGCATCGTCCACCTGGCCCACGAGCGCAACATCTTTCTGCTCCTCGACGAGTGCTACGTCTACTTGAACTACGCAGGCAATCCCGTCTCAGGCGGTTCCTTCACCTGGGCCAAGGAGCACATTGTCATCCTCGGCTCGCTGTCAAAGACCTATGCCATGACCGGCTGGCGCGCCGGTTTCGCCCTTGCGTCCAAGTCCGTTGTGGCCAACCTGAGCAAGCTCCAGTCGCAGTCCACTTCCAATGCAACGAGCTTCGTCCAGAAGGCCGCCATCGCCGCGCTGACCAGTTCGCAGGAGTGCGTCTCCGAGTTCCGTGCCGAGTTCATCGACCTGCGGGATTACATGCTGGCAAAGCTGGCGGAGATTCCAGGCATCACTTGCACCAAGCCCGAAGGAGCCTTTTACGTCTACCCAAATATCTCGGCGTATATCGGCAAAGGCGGCATCAAGACCGCAACCGAGTTGGCCACCCGCCTGCTCCACGAGGCTCACGTCGTCAGCGTACCCGGCGAGGCCTTCGGCACTGCGGAGCACATTCGCATCTCCTACCCGGTGACCAAGCAGAACATCGACGAAGGAACCCGACGGATGAAGGAATTCCTGACGGGCTTGGCGTAGCCCGAGCCTGTCAAATCCCGCGTGGCCGAGGCCGGGTGCCCCACCCTCGCCGCAGTCTTCCTGAGCGGAGCGCAACGGAGTCGAAGGACCCGCTCCTCGGCAGGTTGCGGCTAGGGTGGGAGTAGCCGCTGTCTTCTAAGCAGGTTGAATCACCTGCCTGCCGCACGCTGTTTTGCGATGTGGGATGCGTAAACCGGCCTCCTGCAAGGCCGTCGCCGCATAACCTGTGTTTTAAGCGAAAAAAACGTTTACTTCCCACTGGGCAAACGGTACGTTTGTCGCGTAGGATGTGTCTTCGATGTCAAAGCCGATAGATTTCCGTCCTGTGATACTTGCCGGAGGCAGCGGTACCCGCTTCTGGCCCCGTTCGCGCCGCGCCCACGCCAAGCAGGTTTTGGCTCTGGACGGCGAGCGCTCCATGATCCAGCAGACAGTTGAACGCCTCAAGCCGCTGGCCACTCCAGAACAGACCTGGGTCATCACCAACCAGTACCTGGCCCACGAGATCGCCGACCAGTTGAAAGGCGTGCCCGCTGGGCAGATCGTGCAAGAGCCGGTTGGACGCAACACCGCCCCGGCTTGCGGCCTGGCCGCCTTCCTCATCGAGCGCCAAAACCCCGATGCGGTGCTGGGCGTCTTCCCCTCCGATCACGTCATCGCCGACGAGCCGCGCTTCCTCAAGGCGCTGCAAAAGGGTATCGCCGTGGCCGCCGCCGGTGACAACATGGTGGTGCTGGGCATTGAGCCCACCCGCGCCGAAACCGGATACGGCTACATCGAAACCGGCGACTACACCGCAGACGACACCGCCATCCACGTCAGACGCTTTATTGAGAAGCCCAACCAGAACCGCGCCGACGAGTTCATCGCCGCCGGCAACTACTACTGGAACTCGGGCATGTTCCTGTGGTCCGCGCGGACTCTTGCGAATGCCGTCCGCGAACATCTGCCCGAAACTGCACCGCATCTGGAGTCGATCGCCGCCGCTTATGGCACAGCCCGATTCGATCAGGTCTTCAGCGAGGCCTACCCGGAGTGCGAGAACATCTCGGTGGACTATGCTGTCTTGGAGCCGCGCTCGGCCAAAGGCGAACATTCCTCCCGTCTTTATTGCATCCCTGCTGAATTCTCGTGGAACGACCTCGGTTCCTGGGCCTCGCTCTACGAGTACCAGCTTGAGACGCGCCTGCGCGGAGACGGCGAGGGCAACGTGGCTGCGTCTGCGGGCCACATGGCCCTCGATGCCAGCAACAATTACATCTACAGCCCGCGCAAATTCGTAGCCCTGGTCGGCGTCGAGAACCTGGTCATCGTGGATACCGAAGACGCCCTGCTGATCGCCCACCGCGACCACTCTCAGGATGTGGGCAAGATCGTCAAAGAGCTGGGCATCAGCGGCCGCACCGAGCTGATCTAAGACGATGTGCGATATCTCAGGACAGAGACGCGGCTCTCCCGGACAATGCAATGATTGAAGCGATCCAATACTTGCTGCGAAAAGAAGAAAAGTGGCCCCTGGTAAATGCTGTAGTTGAGCGCACGGTGAATAACTTCGGGGCCGGAGACGGACCTTTGTTGAGGAGCGTCTATTTCACCTATCATGCCGGTGGTTCCTCACAATACGGCTGGCTCAAAGTGGACCGCTCCTCTTCTCTCTTTGAGCTCAAAAAGGGCGCGCAGTTCGAAATTCAGTTCGATCCGAAAAGGCCCCAGCGGTACTACTGCTCGAAAGCATTGACAGTTACTCTTGTCAGCGGGTGGGCTACCATTCTGATTGGCCTGATTTACGTTGCGACGATCGGACTGAGGAATTTATTATTTCGCTAGGACTGAGCCACCCTCCAATACCTCGATCCTGATCCGGGATTCCATCGGCGATGCGGATGATGACATGGTCCAACACTGTATACCCCATTCCTTGCCGCAACTTCATCGCGACAGGGGCGGGAGACTAAAAACCCGATTCCTCTGGTTACTCAATCTTTCGCTTTCCAACAAGTCCATCGGTTGGCAACACTCACGATTGGCAAAGATTGCTAGTCGTGCTACTCTTGCCCCAATCTCCTTCTCCAGGAGGAGATCCAGGAGCAGCGCTCATGCCCACCCGCAACGTAAATCTGACCCAGGAACTCGATCGCTTCGTTCTGGCGCGAGTCGAGAGCGGGCGCTTTGAGAATGCCAGCGAAGTGGTCCGCGCCGCGCTGCGCACTCTGGAGCGCGAGGAGCGGCTCTATGAGGCCAAACTGGAGGCCCTGCGCGCGGCCATCGAAGAAGGAGACGCAAGCGGTATTGCCGAGGGCGATGTCTTTGAACAGGTCCGCGAGGCGCTCCATCTGGCCAAGATTCCCGGCTAGAGGTGCCGACCTTACAGTTTTCACGCAATGCCAAGGCAGACTTGCTGAACATTGGCGCATACACTCTTCAAACCTGGGGCGCGGCTCAAGCAGAGCGTTACCTCGACGGCCTCGAACGCCGCACCAAGTTGCTCGCCAGTAATCCTTTGCTCGGTCGGCTTTGCGAGTGGATTCGCCCCGGCCTGTTTCGCTTTGAAAGAGACCGGCATGTGCTCTTCCACCGTCGCCAGGAAGAGGGCATTCTCATCTCGCGCATCCTGCACCAAAGCATGTTGCCGGAGCAGCAGAACTTCGGAGATCCGGCGCCGGATGCGTAAACCGGCGGAATTCAAATGGGGCCTTGTCACAACCCCTCCCTCCCATCCTTTACCCTAGTATTCAGGGAGCTATAGACCCATCCATGCCTGAATCCAAAATCAAGTTCGGTACCGACGGCTGGCGCGCCGTAATCGCCGACGATTTCACCTTCGCCAACGTCCGCATTGCCGCCGAGGCCATCGCCGCCTACGTCCATGCCAAAGAAGACCCCGCAAAGGGCATCTGCATCGGCTACGACACCCGCTTCGGGTCGAAGAGTTTTGCCCGCACCTGCGCTGAGGTCGTCGCCTCAACCGGCATTCCGGTGCAGTTGGCAGACCGCATCACGCCCACCCCGGCGCTGAGCTACGCCGTCTTTCATCGCAACGCAGCCGGCGGCATCATGATTACCTCTTCGCACAACCCGGCGCAATGGAATGGCGTCAAGTACAAGGGCTGGTACGGCGGCTCAGGCAAGCCTTCAATGATCGCCGAGATCGAGTCGCGCCTCGGACAACCGGTCCCTCGCGCCGCCCAGCCCGCCGCGATTGAGGAAGTCGATTTTCTTCCTCCATATCTCAAGGCCATCGAGAGCTTCACCAGCCTCGACGCGCTTCAAAAATCAGGCATGAAGTTTGGCATCGACTCGATGTACGGCGCAGGCCTCACATATATCTCTGACATCTTCACTCGCCTGGGTGTGCCCCACGTGCAGATCCGCGGCTCTCAAGACCCGCTCTTTCCCGGCATCAATCCCGAACCCATCGAGCCGCACATCCGCGCGCTCGCCGAGGCGGTGGTAGCCAACGGCTGCCAGGCCGGCCTCTGCACCGACGGCGACGCCGACCGCATCGGCGCCACGGATGAGCACGGCAACTTCGTCGACCCGCACAAGATCTTCTGCGTTCTCTTAAGCTGGGTGCTCAAGCACCACAATGACTGGCCAGGCGCCGTCACACGCGCCTTCAACACCACCAAGATGCTCGACCGCATCTGCCTCAAGCACGGCCGCGAATTGATCGAGCACGGCATCGGCTTCAAATACGTCTGCGACTACATGCTGGAGCGCGAGATTCTCATGGGAGGCGAGGAGTCGGGCGGCATCGGCTTCCAGCGCCACCTGCCCGAGCGCGACGGCCTGCTCAACTCGCTGCTGCTGGCCAACGTGATGGCCGAGGAAGGCAAGACGCTCGGCCACCTCGTCGCCGATCTGCAAGCCGAATACGGCGAGCACCAATACGGCCGCATCGACCTCAATCTCCCCGATGACATCAAGAACCGGGCCATTGCGCGGGCCAGGGCGCTTGAGCCCGGCGACCCGGTCTTTGCCAGCATGCCAATCTACTGCCAGGAGACGCTCGACGGCGTAAAGTTTTACCTCGACAACCCCGAAGCGATGGAAAAGCCCAAGGCCGCCGAAACCTGGCTGCTGCTGCGCGCCAGCGGCACCGAACCCCTGCTACGCATCTACGCCGAGTCCTGCTCGAAGGAGTCAGTCGCCAAGCTGCTCGAATCAGCGCGCCGCTTTGCCCTCGGCGCGTAAAGCATCCGTCATGCTAGAACGAAAGGGCCATGAATGTTCAAGTCGATAGCTTTTCCGGCGATGTGTCTCACTTTATATTCAGTGGCGTTCTCGCAGGAACGGCAATGTCCTGAATCTTCCGTCATGGGGAAAATGGCAGGGGCCAATTCTGTCGCGGGTTTGAAGGCGTGGAAGATAAAGGCAGGCGATAGTTACCGGGCACAGGTCATCTTTGCTGCTCGGATGCTGGAGGTCGATCCGACTAATAGGAGCATGGCTGAACTCCTGCTCAACTTGATCCCAAAGGATAGCGACGATCCACATCAGGCGGTTTGGTTGGAGCTTGACGAGCTCAGTCAGTGTTCATCGGGAGGCGGGACCACGTCCGAGTTGAAGGCATTAGATCTTCTTCAATACCACCTGCCTCGATTGTTGGCGAGGGCTGTTCTGCTCGTTCCTAATCACATGACAGATTACGTCACTTATGCCGAATTCGCGTTAACCCCAGAAAGCGATTATGCGCTGCAAATGCAGAGGGTCTGTAAGAGAGAACACCGTAAATTCAGGGCTGCGTTGGATAGTCTGCCCGTAAAAGATATTGCCTGGTTCAAAAAAGAAGTGATCAATCCTGAAAACTGCAAGGCGCTCTATTTTCCAGAACAGTGATCGTTCATCTTTCACCGATACATCCTCGCCGGGTGCCCCATCCATTCCGCTTTCTTCTGCGGAATGGGTGGGAAACCACGAACCCGCACCATCTCGAATCCGCCAATTCTGCTCAAAATAAGCCGCTAGCCCGGATATCTCACAGGCCGATTGTCGATTGGGGAGAGTCGGGGCGAGGAAAATAGCTGGAAAGGCCGTCATTTCTGTGTCATAACTACGTTATCGAAGCGGGTTATGGCCGAGGAA
>JBEKOA010000034.1:0-36741 GCA_049522255.1 Occallatibacter sp. | reverse complement strand
TGTCACTTTCAGAATTACTTGGCGTTGTATTTCAGAGTTATTTGGCGTAGCGTCGTTGCATGCAAGAGTTGAGCGGAGTATCCGAAGCAGCTCGGGATCTTGCGATGTCGCGTTTTCGGCAGATCCAGCCATATCTGGAACAGCGGCGGTCCCTCCAGCTAGTCGCAGCCGAAGCAAAACTCTCTTTTCGGACCGTCCAGCGGTGGGTAAGCCAGTATCGGAAGCTTGGGCTTGTAGCGCTCGTACGCAAGTCACGCGAAGATCGCGGTGCCCGCAGGGTGGTCTCGCCAAAGATCAAGGCGGCGATAGAAGGACTTGCTCTTGAGAGACCTGCCTTACCGATCAGATCCATCTGTCGGCAGGTTCGACAGTTTGCGGAGGCTACGGGCGAGCCCCTTCCACGCTACGGAACCGTCTATGACCTCGTCCGTGAGATCCCCAACGCGCTGCTCACTCTCGCTCACCACGGCGGCAAGGCATATGGCGAAGGCTTCGATCTCGTTCACAGACGTGAGGCACCGCGATCAAACGCCATCTGGCAAGCAGATCACGCGCAGCTGAGCATCCTCTTGCTGCGGGAAGGCGGGCAGGCTGCTCGACCTTGGCTGACCATCGTAATCGACGACTACAGCCGCGCCATTGCCGGCTACTATCTGGGCTTCGATCCACCTTCTTCGATGAGAACAGCCCTCGCGCTTCGACAAGGTATTTGGCGGAAGGGGCATCCTCATTGGCATATATGCGGCATTCCAGAGGTTCTCTATACGGACAATGGTTCCGATTTCACCTCGAAGCACATAGAACAGGTTGCCGTCGATCTCAAGATGCGCCTTGTGTTCTCGACTCCAGGCAAACCTCAGGGACGTGGCCGGATCGAGCGTTTCTTTCGGACGGTGAACCAGATGTTCCTTTGCGAACTCGACGGTTACATCAAGAGGAAACGACATAAGCCCAGCCTCACACTCGAACGGTTCGAAGAGCTATTTCGAACATTCCTGCTTGAGACGTATCACCGCCGAACCAGCGTCGAAGGAAGGCCGGTTCCTTCGGAACGCTGGGAAGGAGGCGGATTCTTACCGCGCATGCCTGAATCGCTTGAACAGCTTGACCTTCTGTTAATGCAGGAAGTCCGCGCCCGCAAAGTGCGTCGGGATGGCATTCACTTTCAAGGTTTGCGATACCTGTCACTCACCCTTGCCGCTTACGTCGGCGAAGATGTGACCATACGATTTGATCCAAGGGATATGGGCGAGATCCGCGTTTTCCATAAGGATCGTTTCCTTTGCCCAGCCGTTTCCGCAGAGTTGGCGGGCGAGACGATTCCGTTGCGAGATATCATTCGCGTGCGCAACCAACGTCGCCGCGAACTGAGCTCGTTGCTGCATGATCGGCAACAGGTGGTCGATTCACTTCTGCAGTTGAAAAGAGGCACCGCTCCCAAGGAGATCCATGCAAAAGCCGCCGTCTTACCCGTATCCGAGGTCCGCATCAAAAGGTACCGCAACGAGTAGCCGCGCGTTTGTCGAAACGATCGAATACAGCAGATTTGTTGAATTCTGCGATGCCTGCCGCCACTTTCGCTACATCGGGCTATGCTACGGACCGCCAGGTATTGGAAAAACACTCTCCGCCATGCGCTACAGTCGAGCGGACCAGATTGTTCCACGTGATCGCTGGACGAGCGAAGTAAGCGACGATCTTCCTGTCGACACACTGCTTTACACGACTTCCGTGATCAACACTCCATCCAGGGTCGAGAATGACATCAATATGGCTCGCGAAAGAGTGATGAGCATCGTACTCGACCCGCTTCGGCGAGAGGAGCTGATCGTTCTCGAGGAGATCAGAATCAAAGACGAGAAGAGACGAAGAGAGATTATGGAAAGGCCAGGCTGCTCCCCATGTGACCGCCCGGCCGTTGATCCAATCTATTTTGAAACTTACAAGCGATATCAAGCCAAAGAGCGAGCGGTCTCGGACCCGACGACTCTAATCCTCGTGGACGAGGCCGATCGTCTCCAGATGAACAGCCTCGAGCAAATGAGATCCATCTTCGACGAGGGTACTGCCGGTATGGTTCTCATCGGCATGCCGGGTATCGAGAAGCGCATCGCCCGCTTTCCTCAGCTCTACTCGCGCATCGGGTTCGTCCATGAGTTTCGCCCTCTCGATGCGGCTCAAGTTCAAGAATTGCTCGAAAGGCGATGGACCCCAGCCGGCGTTACGCTTCCGGAGGAGCAGCTCATCCCGGAGGTCATAGCGAGCCTCATACGGATGACCGGAGGGAACTTCCGACTCCTGACTCGCCTTCTCACTCAGATCGAGCGGGTTCTCAGCGTCAACGACTTCATCTAGTCTCGACCTCAGTCGTCGAAGCGGCGAGGGACAGCCTCGTCATCGGACCCGCCTAGAACCAGATACGCCAAATAATTCCGAAACATTACGCCAAATAGCGATCAAAGCAACAGAGTAAGATAGGTTGCAAGGAGGTGCCATGGCAACCGCGACAACATACGTTACCGTGGATGAATATGTGCGCAGCTCCTTCGAGCCCGACGCCGAGTACGTCAGTGGCCAGGTCGAGGAGCGAGCCGTGGGAGAATTCGATCACTCAATGTGGCAGAAGGCAATCGTATTCTGGTTCGAACAGCAGGCGCGTGCTGCTCAAATTCGTGTCTGCCCGGAACTACGTGTGCAAGTTGCCGCCGATTGCTTCCTCGTCCCCGATGTGACGCTCTTGGACCGCAACCGGCCCATCGAGCAGATCGTCACCCATTCCCCGGTCGCCGTCTTCGAGATACTCTCGCCAGCCGACGCAATGAGACGCGTGATGAGCAAGTGCGGAAGATACGAGCAAATGGGCATTCGGACCATCCTGCTCATCGACCCAACCGGTCCGAAGTACCGCTATGTTGCCGGGCGGCTTGAACCGCTGGATGTTCGCGCCTTCGATCTTCCCGGCAGCCTTGCCCGCTTCGATCTGGACGAAATCGAGAAACTGCTCGACTAAAGTCGGCCCAGCCTAAAGCAGCCCGCCACGGCCGGTCAGGCGGCGCGAAAGCAGCCACGAGAGTAGCGATGCGCCCAGTGCCAGGGTCACCCAACCGGCCGACTCAGCCGGACGCATGAACGCCGCAGAAAGATGTGGCGGAGTGAGCGTGATCGAACTCAATGCCGGCAGCCCGAGGCGCACAAACTCGAAGCCGCCCCAGCCGAAGACTCCGGCGGCGAGCAGAATGCCGGGGATGGCCCGCTTCCATGGAAAAGGAATGGGCGGAGTCACGGCCGACTCTTCCTCAACGCGCTCCATCACTGAGGCCATGAAGCCCGAAGAGGGGATGACTTCCTCTTCTGTTGCGAGAATCCGATCGATCTCAATGTCGATCCTGCTGCTCCCGGCGCGCTCTTGTTGTGTATTGGCTGGCTTCAATCCGTGACCTCCTTTCCTCTCTCCAGTGCAGAGACTTCCATCGCGACGTGCTCGCCTTCGAGATGCGGAAAGCGATGTCGCAAGAGTGCCCGCGCCCGCGAAAGGCGCGCTTTAATGGTTCCCTCGGGCAGGCCCAGGTTGCGGGCCGCCGCGGCCACGTCCTGCTCATGAAAGTAGTACAAGATGACCGGTTCGCGATAGCGCTGGGGCAGAGCCAGCACGGCTCGCCTCACTACTTCGTAGCGTCCTCGCTCTTCGAGTTCTCGCTGCTGAGACGCTGCACCTGCGGGTTCGGGAGCATTCTCCAGAGGAAGTGTCTCGGTAGGGGAGCGCTTCAACTCGGAGCGGTAGACGTTGGCGGCCAGCGCAAACAACCATGTCGAGAAGCTTCCCTCGCGTCGCCACTGGGCCAATCCGCGCCAGGCGCGGATGAATGCCTCCTGGGCCATCTCTTCGGCGCGTCCGCGGTCACGGCAATAGCGCCAGGCCATATTCACGAGCGGTCCCTGCCAACGGCGGACGATCCCCTCGAATGCCTGCGCGTTTCCGGCCAGCACGCGCGAGACGTCGGTCAGATCGTCTGCCGCGTTGTTCTGCGTCGTGCTCGTGAGGGTCGTGGCCAATACAAGCATTCTCCGCTCAGTGAGACCGGAAAGCCAGCAGCCGGGTTGCATTTTGTTGCAACAAGAATATCTCAGAAGAAAATGCAACCGTATTCGGCAGCCTTCGGTCCCACCGGATGTAAGGGAAGAAATCCCTTCAGGTGGCACAGGAGGATTTTTATGATGCATCTGGTGTTGGGGATCTTCGAGAACCCCGTGAATGGCTTGTGGGTGTTTCTTTCGATCGGCGCGGTTTCGCTTTTTGTCATCTTCATTCCAACCGTGACGTGGATCGATAAACAACACAAGGAGCGCATTGCGTTTTATAAGGCCGAGACGATCCGGCGCATCACCGAGGCCTCGGGCGAGGGCGCCAAGGCGGCCATTGAACTCATGCGCGAAGAGAGTCGGATGGAGCGGATCAAGAAGTATGAAGGTCTGAAACTCGGCGGCCTGATCTGTATCGGCGTCGGCGCGGCAATGGTGATCTTCATGCGTGTGATGGTAGGTTCGGACCCAGACACTCCCTACCTTGTCGGACTCATTCCCGGTTTTGTCGGCGTGGCGCTTCTGGTCTATGTCTATGCGCTGGCCGGGCATTGGGAAGAGGGGCCTAAGGGCTGAATCTCCGGGTTGTCTGGGGCATCGAACAGGTAGTTGTTTAAACAACTACCTGTCAGATGTCTGGAGGATCGACCCATGATCGCAAAGCAGCAACGCCAGCCCGCAATCTTTCTCCCCCACGGCGGAGGGCCCTGTTTTTTCATGGACTGGACCTGGGGGCCAGCGGATACATGGAAAGCCACGCAGCGGTTTCTGGAAGGTCTGGCGGCGACGCTGCCTGAGACTCCCAAAGCGATGGTGGTCATCAGTGGCCACTGGGAGGAGCCAGTCTTCACCGCGAGTGACGCAGCTTACCCTGAATTGATCTTCGACTACTCCGGCTTTCCCGCGCACACCTACCGGTTAACCTGGCCCGCTCCCGGTGAACCTGAACTGGCAGGACGAGTCGCGGATCTGTTGAGTCAGGCCGGTTTGCCATCGGCGGTGAATCCAAACCGAGGCTTCGACCACGGCGTCTTTGTGCCGCTCAAGGTCGCCTTTCCAGAGGCGCGGATCCCAGTGGTCACGCTTTCGCTGGCGTCTTCACTCGACCCGGCTTTGCATCTGGCGGCTGGACGGGCGCTGGCTCCGCTGCGCGATGAGGGAGTGTTGATCGTCGGGAGCGGCATGAGCTTTCACAATCTGCGCGGCTATCTCCGCCCCGAAACGCCGGAACGAGCACGGGCCTTCGACGCGTGGCTGACCCGAGCCGTCGAGTCGACGGCGGCAACTCGCGAAGCCTTGCTGACTCGGTGGCGCGAGGCTCCCTTTGCGGCCTACGCACATCCGCGCGAGGAGCACTTGATTCCACTCATGGTTGTCGACGGCGCGGGCGGCGAAGCAGCCGGAAGCCGGATCTTTGGCGATGAGCCGATGGGTGCGGCCATCAGCGCTTACCGCTTCGATTGAGTGAGCAGGCTTCGGGAAATTGGAGCTGGTCGGGGTTTGTGATGCCCATATCTGGCGCGATAGGACTGCGCCAGATATGGGGCACTTGGGGTCTATGGTTTCCCACCCATTCGCCAGAAAGAGGGCGAATGGATGGGGCACGAAGGCACAAACTGGAGTCCCGACTTAGGCAAGGACGTGCAAGAGAATGCCGATGCCGGCTCCGCCAAGAATCAGCCAGGTCGCGTTAACCCGGTAACGCAGCAGCAGAGACGCACTCACCAAACCGAGCGCCAGAGTCCACCCATCCGTCATCGCGGCCCGGCCGAGCAGGAGAGCGACGGCGGCCATCAGGGCCACGGCGGCTGCGTTGACGCCATCGAGAAAGGCTGATGCCAGCTTCGATCTCCGAATGCGTCCGGCCAGCGCACCAACCAGGCCGGACATGAAAAAAGAGGGCAGGAAGATGGCCAGCGTCGCTACGACGGCACCAGACCATCCACGCAACAGATAGCCCAAAAAGGTCGCCGTGGCGAAGACCGGGCCGGGCGTCACCTGGCCCGCGGTGACGGCATCGAGCAACTGTGGCTGGGTCACCCAATGCAGCCGATCCACCAGATCAGCCTGGAGAAAGGCCACCAGCACGTAGCCGGAGCCGAAGACTACCACTCCCAGTTTGAGAAAGACGAGGAAGATTGAGGTGAGTCCGGCCGTGCTGGCCGCACCACCCGCGGCCACAGCGCCTGTCGCCGGAAGCCCGGCAAAACCCATCACCGCCTCTCGCCTTGAAGCTGCCCAAGTCGCCAGCATCGCCAGGCCGCCTGAGGCGAGCAGCACCGCGATTGGTGGCGCACCTGCGAGAACCACTGCGAAGCACACCAACCCAGCCACCGCCAACGGCCAGCGGCGAAACGCCGTGCGCCCCAGGTTCCACACGGCCTGGACGATGATGGCGACCATTACGGGTTTCGCTCCGTAAAGCACTCCCTGGACCAGGGGAAGGCCGCCATAGCGCACATAAGCCCACGCCAGTGCGAGCGTAGCCAGCGAGGCGGGCAGAATAAAGCACCCTCCCGCAACCACAAGACCCACCCAGCCTCTGCGGCTGTATCCCAGAGCCATGGCCACCTGGGTAGAACCAGGGCCGGGCAGCAGGTTGCAGGCGCCCACCAGGTCGAGGAACTCCTCGCGGCTCATCCATCCCCGCTGCTCGACGGCCTCCCGCTCCATCAAGAGGATATGAGCAGCCGGGCCGCCAAAGGCCGTCAGTCCCAGGCGCAGAAACAATTGAAGAATTTCGCCCAGGGAAGATTTGGCGGCGGGAGCCATGCTATTTGACTAGTCTCCTTGACTGGAGGGTGCGGGAAGCTTGTGGCGCGCGCGGCGGCGGCACATGACCGGCGATGAAACTACGCCCAGCAATCGGTGAAATTTACCGGACCGCCTAGTTTCCGCCCTGGTACCAGCGTCTCTTGCGGCCGACGCGGAGGCCGGAGTCAATGAGCACGGCTACCAGGCCGAAGAGCATGCAGAGGTCAACGCGGGCCTCATGGAAAAAACTCAGCCAGCCGTAATCGTGGAGCTTGGCGGGCGCGAACGGGCCGAGGGGCTTGCCGAACAGAATCGGCAGCTTGGTTGTGACCAGTGCGGTGCAGATGACGATCAGCAGCACAAGCGCTGCGTCTCCGGCGTAGAAGTTCAGCAGGATGGCAGCGCCGCCGCCGATCTCGATGCCACCCACGAGCGGAGCCAACTGTTGAGGGAAAGGCAGACCGATCGAGGCAAAGCGCGCCACGCCCAGTTGCTCGGGGCGGAGAAACTTGAGCGCGCCTTCAAGCAGGAACACCAGGCCCACGATGACCCGGACCAGGATCATGGGAAGATTTTGGCGCACTGCTGCCTCCGTTGGCTGGTTCTTCCGAATGGCCTGATCAGCTTGCTGATAAGGGCCCGAATCCATGCCAGACAAGAAAGAGAATACCGCAGCGACCAAGCACAGCGAGGCCAAAGAAGAAGATTTGGGAACATATTTCCAGAAAGCAGTTCAATTCAGGGAAGATACATCCGAAACAGACCCTTATTGGCTGTCCAGCAGGCCTTCTACCGCGGCGACGATGGCCTTGGGCTGGGTGGTCGGGGCATAGCGGCGAACGACCCGACCCTGACGGTCAACAAGAAACTTTGTAAAGTTCCATTTGATGCGCTCGGTTCCGAAGATCCCCGGTTTGGCCTTCCTCAAAAACCGATAAAGGGGATGGGACTCCGAGCCGTTGACCTCGATCTTTGCAAAGAGGGGAAAGCTGACGCCGTAATTCCGCTCACAAAACGAGGCGATCTCGGCCGCCGAGCCCGGTTCCTGGGCGCCAAACTGATTGCAAGGGAAGCCCAGCACCGTGAGGCCTCGCTCCTTATAGTCGCGGTAAAGTTTCTCAAGGCCGGCGTATTGAGGGGTATTGCCGCATTTGCTGGCCGTGTTGACGATCAGCAGGACCTGACCCCTGAACTCAGCCAGGCTGACCGGCCGGCCGTCCGCACCCCCGGCTAGCAAGGGTGCCGAGAACTCATAAACCGTCTCTCCCGCTTCCTTCATTGCCCAACCACCTCCACACAGAGAGGATGCCATGCTCCCATGGTCTGCGTCTAAGGGGAATGTTGCCCTGCTCCCGATCCAGTGGAAGCCCTGTCACCCCGGCTGCGTCCGGTAGACTGTGGTCTGGGTCTCTGAACGCCCCGGTGTCTCAAGCGACAGGCCTTGGTCGACGGGGTGGTGAGGGGTCCGGCCCGAGTCCGAAGGCGGCAGGCGCGGCAGGGGAATTTCTGGGGAAAGATGCGGTTCTGAGAGCCGATTGGCTACCTGGCTGTTTGGGCGGGGTGGCCTGCGTCAAATATAACCGGGGTCCCCGGCGACAGGGCTTCGACGCTCGGGATGGTAAAATCAATCTTTCCTTGATGCAGGATCAGATTTTTTTCAAGCAGTGAGGGTGGCGATATTCTTCCCGTGAAGCCGAACCTGATGGCGAACTATGGACCGCACCAGAACGCGTGCTCTTGGCGGGGCTCAGGCCCGGTGAAGATCAAGCACAATCCCGTCACCCGCGCGTTGCGGACCACGAGCCGTCTGGCGCGGATGATGCTGCTGATCGCCTTGATGCTCGCCGCCGGCGCAGCCCTGGCCCAGCAGCCGGAAACCATCGATTCCATTCGGGTCATCGGCAACCGGCGCATCCCCAAAGAGACCGTGCTGGCGCGGCTCTTTACTCACCCTGGCGACACCTACGACCCGATCTCGATCGAGCGCGATTTCAACTCGCTCTGGAACACCGGCTACTTCGAGAATCTGCGCATCGAGCGCGAGGACACCGAGAAGGGCATCATCCTCAATGTCTTTGTGGTGGAGAGGCCCACCATCCGCGAGATCAACTACAAGGGCAATAACTCGGTCTCCACTTCAGACATCCTGGACCGGCTGAAGAAAGAAAAGGTCGGATTCTCGGTGGAGGGCCAGTACGACCCGGCCAAGATCAAGCGCGTCGAGACGGTTCTGAAGGATATTCTCTCTGAGCACGGCCACCAGTTTGCGACCATCAAGACTGAGGTCAAGACGATTCCTCCGGCCTCGGTGCAGGTGAACTTCAATATCAAGGAAGGCCCCACGGTGAAGGTGGGCCAGATCAAGTTCACCGGCAATGAGCATCTGAGCGGCCTGATGCTGCGCCGCTCGATGAAGGCCCTGAAGCCCATTGGCATCCCGTATTCGATTATCTTCGAGAATATCTTTTCCCAGACCTTCGACGCCAACAAGCTGGAGGACGATACGGAGCGGGTGCGCCAGGCCTATCGCGACCGCGGCTATTACAACACGGCAATCGAGGAGCCCAAGACGCAGATTCGCGACCAGGGCGGACTCAACTTTTTCACTTTCCGGCCCAACAAGGGCAAGCGCATCGATATTCTGATGCCCATTGAAGAGGGCGACCGCTACCGGTTGGGCACAATTACCTTTACAGGCAACAAGGCGGTGCGCAATGAAAAGGCGCTGCGCGCAACCTTCGCGGTCAAAGACGGCGACTGGTTCAACGCCACGCTGATCAGCAAAGGCCTGGAGAACCTCAAAAAGGCTTATGGACAGTTGGGCTACATCAACTTCGGCGCCATCCCCAAGCCGGTCTTCGACGAGCAGAAGAAGACGGTCTCCTTGGCGATCGACATCGATGAAGGCAAGCCGTTTTACGTCTCGCGCATCGAGTTCCAGGGAAACACCACCACCCGCGACAAGGTGATCCGCCGCGAGTTGATGCTGGAGGAAGGGCAGGTCTACAACTCGCAACTGTGGGAGTATAGCCTGCTCCGCTTGAACCAGCTCGAGTACTTTGAACCGCTCAAGGTGGACCAGGACTCGGAGGCCCATCAGGATGCCGAGGCCGGCACGGTGGACCTGCTGCTCAAGGTCAAAGAAAAGGGCAAGAACTCCATCGGCCTGAATGGCGGCCTCAGCGGCATGTCGGGCGCGTTTCTAGGCGTGAACTATCAGACCAACAACTTTCTCGGCCTGGGCGAGACGCTGAGCCTGCAGGGCAATATAGGCAGCATCAGCCGCACCTTCACCTTCGGCTTCTCCCAGCCTTACGTTCACAATCGCCCGCTCAACCTGGGCTTTCAGATCTACAACAACAAGCAGGACTTCAACGCCGCCCGGAACTTGACGAATACCGGCATCTCGGCCAACCTGAGCGCGGCGCAGCAATCGCTGACTCAGAACTACAACCAGGCCGCCACCGGATTGAACTTCTCGCTCAGCTATCCGCTCAAGCGGCACGCGTTTCAGCGCGTAGGCTTCACCTATTCGCTCAGCAAGTCGTCGATCACCGCGTTCTCGACCGCCTCGCAGACGTTCTTCCAGACCATCAGCTACCGCTCGGGCATTCAGGGTTCCAATGCCCTGACTGGCATCGTCAACAGCTATGCCTCGTTCAGCTACATTTACAACACCATCAACAACCCAATGCGCCCGCGCACCGGCAAGGAATACTCGGCTGTCTTCCAGACCTCCGGTATCTGGGGCAACGTGCGCTATATCGCGCCGCTGGTGGCTTACAAGCAGTTCATGCCGATGCATTATCTGATCCCGTCGCCTGGCGGGCGCAACGTGCTGGGCCTGCGCGCACAGCTGGGCTATGTGCAGGGTTACGGCGGCGCAGTGGCCCCGCCAAACAACCGCTTCTACTCCGGCGGCGAGAATGAATTGCGGGGCTTCGACATTCGCGGAGCAACTCCTTACGGGTACGTTCCCAATCGCACCACCGTGCAGTTGACCAACCCGGATGGAAGCTGTGTCCCGCGCGATTCCACCAACCCTCAATTGGGCCAATGCATTCAGGTGGCGATCCCTGTTTACGGCATCTCCTCGATTGGCGGCGACACCAATCTGATCACCAATGCCGAATACCGGATTCCGATCGCCGGCCCGGTGATGTTCTCGTTCTTCGACGACTTCGGTATCGACACGGCCCTCAACAGGGGGCAGTTGAAACAGAGTCCGGAGGGCTTTGCCACGCTGACCGCGCCGCTCTACGGTTGCCCGGTCTTTAACAACGGCGCCTGCGAGGGCGGCATTCCGGGCTCGCAGGTCGGCTTCCTGAGAAACATCCATCCCGTCTCCGGCACCAACTTCGTCCCGCGCATGTCCACCGGCGCGGAGCTATCGGTCATCATGCCGGTCATCAACGCGCCCTTCCGCTTCTATTTTGCCTACAACCCGCTTCGGCTGAATGAGAAGCCTTTCTGTAATCTCGGAATTGGAAGCAACAAGGAAAGCTGCTCGGCCGAGCTAATTACGCCGGCCATGTTCCCAAATGCCAGCACAGACTGCTCGGCTCCCACCAACGCGGGCACCTACACGTATTGCGAAGCGATCCAGGCTTACGGAGCGCAGGATATCTTCCGGGAACCGCGCAAGACCTTCCGGTTGACGGTCTCCACCACATTCTAGGGACAGGATCGAGAGGGCCGCTCACAACGAGCGGCCTTTTTGCCGGCGGGACAAGTTGAAGGCAATCGTACTTTGCCAAAAAGATGGGCCATCGCTCGGGAATTCATGGATTGCTGGTTTGACGCTCCCACCCCCGCCTCCTATAATCCATCTAGTTCCTGCTGACGTCTCCGTCCGCGTCTTTTCCTGCCTCTGCACAAGTCCCTCGCAGAGCCCCAATCGACCGTGAGGTTTCTCAGGAGGCACAGCCTTGGCCTCGCGCCGGTTCGCGAGCAGACCACCAGGAATTCCGAAGGAGCTTTACACTCACATGAAGCGTTCGCTTGCATTCGTTTTCACGCTGGCTTCGGGCCTTGCCCTGAGCGCCGCCGCCCAAACATCGCCTGCTCCAGCCACCGCGGCGCCTGCCGGTCCGGCCAAAATCGCCGTGATCGCCTTCCAGGTGGCAGTGGCCCAAACCAACGAGGGCCAGCGCAACTTCGCCGACCTGCAAAAGAAGTACGCACCCAGGGAAGCTCAGCTCAAGACGCTCGGCGAGGAGATCGATACCCTGACCAAGCAGTTGCAGGCGCAGGGCGATAAATTGAGCGATGCGGAACGTGCCAGCCGCGCAAAAACCATCGACGACAAGAACAAGCAGGCCAAGCGCATGCTCGAAGATGCCCAGAACGATATGAACTCTGAGATGCAGGAGATGTATAACGGTCTTGCCTCAAAGGTCTACGACGTTCTGGCCAGCTATGCGCAGCAGCAGGGATTCACGCTTGTACTGGATGTGGCCCAGCAGCAGAATCCGGTGCTCTATGCCAGCGACTCCACCAACATCACCAAGGCCGTCATCGATGCCTACAATGTGAAGTCGGGTGTGCCGGCTCCTCCGGCCCAGCCGGCGGCAGCAGCGGCGCCTTCAACTCCCAAGGCTCCAGCCTCCGCCCACTAGGATTCGGGCTCGACGATTCGAGAAAGGCCCCGCTTGAGCGGGGCCTTTCAAATGCAACCGGCCTCAACTGGAACGCCAGCGCAGGGTCTCTGTTTCTTTACGAGGTAATGATCCAAATGAAGAGCTTCATCGCACTTGCTGTTTCGCTGACCTCGAGTCTGGTTCTGAGCGCCTCTGCGCAAACAATCCCTGCTCCCGCGCAGGCGCACGCATCTGCGGCACCCACCAAGGTTGCCGTCATAGCCTTCCAGGCCGCCATAGCTCAAACCAACGAGGGGCAGCGCAACATAGGCGACTTGCAGAAGAAGCTCGATCCAAAACGCCAACAGCTTAAGGCTCGCAGCGCGGAGCTTGAGGCCCTCGCCAAGCAGTTGCAGAGCCAGGAAAGCACACTGAGCGACACCGAGCGCGCCAGCCGTACCAAAGCGATCGGAGCAAAAAAGAAAGACTTTGACCGCGATGCCGAGGACGCTCAGAACGACTATAAGACCGAGATGGGCGGAGTTTTTGACACTCTGGCCCCCAAGGTCTACCAGGTTCTGGTCAGCTACGCGCAACAGCAGGGATATACCCTGGTGCTCGATGTGTCTCAGCAGCAAAACCCCGTGCTCTTCGCCGGCGATTCCACCAACATCACCAAGGCCGTCATCGATGCTTATAACGTGAAGTCGGGCGTGCCGGCGCCTCCGGCTCCGGTCAAGCCGCAGATCGGCAAGGCCGCTCCCCCAGCCCACTAAACGCCGCGCCGCCAAGGTTCGCAAAGGCTCCTCATGCGGGGTCTTTGCTGTACCTTTCGCAACCAGTGAAGAGCTGCCGAGGGGATGCTCGCCGAAGCGGGCAAATATCTTGCATTTGTGAGTGTTTGTTTTGTGGAAAAAATTGTGGATTTCTTCCGCGATTCGGTTGAAGAAAATCAGAATTCTCCACTTGCCAAGCAACGTTCCTTTCTGTTATATAAGGCAACCCCTTATTTATCAATGACTATCGAGGGACCTTTTGCTTCCTTCGGCGGGGCGCCCTGTCTGTGGTTCCAAGTCTGAATTCGAAGGGTTATCCACAAAATCAGGTCAAGAAAATGTGAATCAGGTCACCGGAAAAGTGGTTACTTCTGCGAATCTTCGCCTATCCGCAGCACCGCCAGGAAGGCCTCCTGCGGGATGTCCACTTTGCCGATGCGCTTCATCCGTTTTTTGCCTTCCTTCTGTTTTTCCAATAGTTTACGTTTGCGGCTAATGTCGCCGCCGTAGCACTTGGCGATGACGTTTTTGCGCAGCGGGCTGACTGTTTCGCGAGAGATGACCTTGGCGCCGATGGCGGCCTGGATGGCAACCTCGAACTGCTGACGGGGGATCAGCTCGCGCATCTTCGAGACCAGTGCCCTGCCCCGCTCGTAAGCAAACTCTTTGTGGACAATAATCGAGAGCGCATCGACCGGCTCACCGCTGACCAGAATGTCGAGCTTGACCATGGGCGACTCCCACTCGCCGGCCAGTTGATAATCCAAAGAAGCATAGCCGCGGGAGATCGACTTGAGCCGGTCGTAAAAGTCGAGAACAATTTCATTGAGCGGCAATTCGTACGTGAGCAGGACCCGGCTCGATGTTACGTACTCGAAGTTCAACTGCTTGCCGCGCTTCTCTTCGACCAGCTTGAAGATGCCGCCAACATATTCTTCATTGGTAAGAATCTTGGCCGTGATGACCGGCTCGCGGATGCTCTCGATGTTGGTGGGATCGGGCCAGCGCGAGGGATTGTCCACCTCAAGCACTTTTCCGTCGGTCAGGGTGATGTGGTAGCGCACGCCGGGGGCCGTGGTAATCAGGTCCAACTCGTATTCGCGCTCCAGCCGCTCCTGGATAATCTCCATGTGCAAAAGGCCGAGAAAGCCGCAGCGGAAGCCGAAGCCCAGCGCGACAGAACTCTCCGGTTCAAAAAAGAATGAGGAGTCGTTGAGGCGCAGCTTCTCCAGAGCGTCGCGCAGCAGCGTGTGCTCGTGCGAGTCCACCGTATAAAGGCCGGCAAAGACCATGGGCTTGATGTCTTCAAATCCAGGGAGTTGCGCTGCCGCGGGCCGATTCTCCTCGGTAACGGTGTCGCCGATCTTGGTGTCGCTTACGGTTTTGATGGTGGCCGCGAAGAAGCCAACTTCGCCGGCCTTGAGTTCGCCGATCTCGACCGGCTTGGGCATGAGCACGCCCATCGACTCCACTTCAAAAGACTTCCCATTTGACATCAGCCGGATGCGCTGGCCCTTGCGCATCGTACCCTGCATCACGCGCACCAGCACGATGACGCCGCGATAGGCGTCGAACCACGAATCGAAGATCAGCGCCTGGAGCGGCGCCTCGGGATCGCCGGTGGGTGGCGGCAGACGATGCACAATGGCTTCGAGCACATCAGCGACGCCCTGGCCGGTCTTTGCGCTCACCGGGATGGCGTCGGTGGCGTCGAGGCCGACGGCTTTTTCGATGGCCTCCTGGGTACGCACAATGTCCGCGGATGGCAGATCGATTTTGTTGATGACCGGAATGATCTCAAGGCCGTGGTTGATGGCCAGATACGCATTTGCCAGCGTCTGCGCTTCCACTCCCTGGCTGGCATCGACCACCAGCAGCGCGCCCTCGCAGGAGGCCAGCGAGCGCGAGACTTCGTAGCTGAAATCCACATGGCCGGGTGTGTCGATCAGGTTGAGCTGGTAGGTGTTGCCGTCGTGTGCCTTGTACATCATGCGCACGGCGTGGGCTTTGATGGTGATGCCCCGCTCGCGCTCCAGATCCATGTCGTCCAGGATCTGCGCCTGCATCTCGCGGCCGGTCACTGAGCCGGTCAACTCCAGCAGACGGTCGCTCAGCGTCGACTTGCCATGGTCGATGTGGGCGATGATCGCAAAATTTCTTAGGAAGCGTGCGTCCATGAGAGGCGTGAGAGAGACAATTCGCGCCGTCGAGCGCACATGCCTCCATGGCATAGCTTATCATTCAGATAGCTTCATACGCGGACATCGGGCCTTCTGCGGCCGGGCGACAGCATCTCTCATGCACATTGGCAAGAATCGTTATCGCAATCTCGGTCTCGCCGTGCTGGCTTTATCGCTGGCGGGCTGTGTTCCCGCCGACCCCAAGGGCGCCTCAACCAGCCCTGTGGCAGCGGCGACCGCTCCCGCCGTTGTCGCGGTTGATCCGAAGCAAGCACCCGCTCCTGTCCAAACAGCGCCTCCGCCACCCACCCTCGAGCAGCAACGGGTGAGCCTGCTCATCCGGCAGGTAGAGGAAGCCTATGCTCTTGGCGAAGCCGATTATCGCAAAGGAAAGCTGCCGGAGGCGAAGCAGGAGTTCGACCGGGCCGTGGACCTGATGCTGACAAGCGGGATCGACATCAAGGGCGATGCCGAGTTGCAAGAGGAGTTCGACCACATCGTAGATGGGGTCAATGCGATGGAGATGGAGGCGCTGAAGCTGGGCAACGGGTTTGTGCCCAAGGAAGAGCCGACGCCGGCCGACGTTGCCGAGGAAGCCACCTTCGAGGTGGACCCGAGCATTGTAGCCAAGGCCAAAGCCGACCTGGCTACGACCAACTCCGACCTGCCGCTGGTGGTCAACGACTATGTGGCCGTCTACATCAACTTCTTCGCCAACACCAAGAAGGGCCACAACACGTTGACGCACTCCTTCGAGCGCGCCGGCCGCTACAAGGCGATGATCCAGCGCGTGATGGCCGAGGAGGGTGTGCCGCAGGATCTGATCTACCTGGCGGTGGCCGAGTCGGGTTTCAATCCGCGCGCGCTCAACGCGCGCTCACATGCCGGTGGGATGTGGCAGTTCATGCCGCACGGCAACTACGGCCTAGCCCGCAATGCGTATGTGGACGAGCGCTTCGATCCGGAGAAATCCACGCGAGCATACGCCCGTTACATGAAGTTTATCTATGACCAGTTGGGTGACTGGTATCTCTCCATGGCCGGCTACGACTGGGGCTCAGGCAATGTGCAGCGCGCTGTGGAGAAGACCGGCTACGCCGATTTCTGGGAACTCTACAAGCGCAACAATCTGCCCAAAGAAACCAAGAACTACGTGCCTGAGATTCTGGCGGCCATCATTATCGCGAATCATCCTACGCAATACGGCTTCGACGATGTGACGCTTGACCCGCCGGTGCTCACCGACACAGCCACCATCAACTACCCGGTGGACCTGCGGTTGGTCTCCGACCTGGTGGGAGCGCCGGTCGATGAGCTCATGGCCTTGAACCCCAGCCTGCTGCGGCTGGTCACGCCCCCCGATACATCCTTCGATCTGCATCTTCCCGCCGGTGCCGGAGCCTTGTTCGCGCAGCGCATTGCCCCGATCCCCGAGGCCAAGCGTACGGCGTGGCGCTACCATCGCATTGCCGCCGGCGATACGCTGGCATCGGTGGCGCGCGAGTATCACGTGACAGTGCCGGAGCTGGCCGCCACCAATCAACTGGGCGAGACCGATAGCGTCGAAGGGGTCGAGGCGCTGGTGGTCCCAACGCAGCCAGTCGCGGCGCCGGCAGCGCGCACGCTGCTCTACACCGTGCGCAGGGGTGAGACGCTGGTCACGATTTCCGATCGCTTCGGTGTCTCGCTGAATCAGTTGCGCCGCTGGAACAACATCACCGGAATAAAAGTGGAGGCTGGCCGGCGGCTGCATGTGGCCGATCCCGCGACCGTGCCGCGCACCGCTGGTCGAGCTCATCGCCGCGGCATCTCGTCAGCAGGCTCGAAGACGCGGGAAGCCGCGCCGGCAGCGGGGAAAGCACCTACGCACAGTTCTCATGGTTCGGCTGGCGCGAAACAAAACGGCGCCTCGGTCAAAGAAGAATCCCGTACGCGAGGCCGCGCTGCGCGCTCAAGATCCTCTTCAAAAAAATAAAAAAATGCATCGGACCTCATTCCATGCTTGTTATTTGCTGGTCATTGCGTTCATGCTATTGCTACAATTGCTTGCGTGAGCGGAGCGTGATGTTCCGCCGCATAAGCCAAGGAACGCGAACGAGTGCAGCGGCAAGCCGCTGGAGGCAATGGGATGGAAGAAGTGTTCAGGATGTACGCGATGAGTGACGGCGAAGCGAATGCCAAGCCGGTAGCGCTCGATTCGGATCACGACGACTTTGACGAGGACGAAGAGGTTGAAACCTCCAGCGTGCTCACCTCCTCGGACGACGACGAAGGCGTAGTAGAAGAGGCGGTGATCGTGATCGTGGAACAACCCGCATCGAAACCGGCCAGGAAGAAGGCCG
This sequence comes from Occallatibacter sp., assembly GCA_049522255.1. Lineage (GTDB taxonomy): Bacteria > Acidobacteriota > Terriglobia > Terriglobales > Acidobacteriaceae > Telmatobacter. The sequence goes on along the minus strand of JBEKOA010000034.1, from coordinate 19,030 downwards.
CGAAGAAAAAATCTCCCGCAAAGAAGGCTGTAGTGAAAGCTCCGGCAAAGAAGGCCGTGGCGAAGAAGGCTCCGGCTAAGAAAGCCGCAGCCAAGAAGGCAGCCGGGAAAAAGGTTGTGGCCAAGAAGGCCGCAAAGAAGTCCGCCGCAAAGAAGAACAGTCCTGGCGCGAAGGGCGGAAAAGCCAAGGCCAAGAAGGCCGCGGCTCAAAAGAGCGTCAGCAAAACCACCAAACGAGGTAAAAAGTTGGCCGTTAAGAAAGCAGCAAAGAAGGCGCCAGCCAAGAAGGCAGCAAAGAAGGCAGTTGCCAAGAAGGCCCCGGCGAAGAAGGCAGTTGCCAAGAAGGCTCCTGCGAAGAAAGCAGCAAAGAAGGCCCCTGCGAAAAAGGCAACCAAGTAGCAGCGGTAACCTGAACTGAAAGGCAAGCAAAAAAGCCCGGCTCGCGCCGGGCTTTTTTGCGTCTGCACTCAGAAGCATCGCCTAGGTCGCGACCACCGGCGCCGTCAGTTGCGCCAGATGCCAGTGCTGATGGCGGATGTAATCCTCTACCAAGAAGCGCAGCGCGACGGGCGCATTTTCGCCGACCGTGCAGCTTGCTTCGAAGCGCTCTTCGGGAATGCGGTCCGCCACTGAAGCGAGAATCTCATGTTCCACTCTCCACCAGTCGAGCAGCGTCTCCCATGATCGGCCCGAGTATCCGTGCACGGCAACCCATGCGTCCTGCGCGTACTCAGGCCCGACATAGCTGCCATCGATTGAGGCGCGCGCAAAGCGCTGGCGATTGTTGGCCGTTGAATCCAGCAGGTGTCCCACGATCTGTTTGCGCGTCCACCCTCCATTGCGCCAGGGCGTATCTGCAAGCTGGGGAGAAAGAGCAAGCAGCGCGGCTTGAATCAACTCCAACTCAGCGCGAAAGTGCAGGGAAAGCTCGGTAGCCATCATGAGTCTCCGGTGCAGAGGAAAAGTTTGTCTCCATCTTACAACGCTCTTGGCCAGGGGCGACCTTGCGTATGCGATGCGTTTCAAAAATCTGCCCGCATGGTTGCCAAAGCAACAAAGGTCTCGCCAGGCGAGACCTTTGTTGCACCATTGTCGCTCCTCATTCCCGAGGAGCGGTTCTCAACTGTTCGGCGGTTTCACCGACCGATTCGCAGGGGTAGGCATTGTGACGGACTGAGCCAGCGTATTGGGAGGCTTCACAGAATTGGGTTGCGAGTTGGGCGCTTCCACGCTTTGCTTCTGGCTGTTGGGCGGCTTGACGGATAGGCTCATGCTTCCTCCTTTAGGGTTGCTGGGTTGATGGTTTGTTTGCGTCCGGGGCGGCCGGCAGGGCAGCCAGCACTTCATTCGAGTGCACCGAGGGATCGACCTTGGTCCATACCTTTACGATCTTTCCCGTGGGATCGATGAGGAAGGTGTTGCGGTTGGCGATGGTCATGGGTCCGAAGTGGCCCAGCGAGCCGTAGGCGTCGACCACCTTGTGATCCGGATCGGCGAGCAGGTGGAAGGTCAGACCCTCCTTGGTGCAGAACTGCTTGTGGCTGTCCGGCGTATCCACGCTCACGCCCAGGATCACCGCATTGGCGGCGTCGAACTTCGCCTGGTCGCGCTGGAAGTTATGGGCCTCGATAGTGCAGCCCGGCGTCATGTCCTTGGGATAGAAATAGAGCACGACCCACTTGCCGCGATAGCTCGCCAGCGAAACCGGCGTGCCATCCTGCGAAGGCAGCGTAAAAGTGGGCGCGGACTGCCCTACTGAGGGCAGCGTCTGCTCAGCATCCTTGGCAGCGTAGACGGTGTAGATAGATGCCGCCAGCAAAATCACCGCGGCAGAGATAAAGAGAATTCTCTTTCTCACGTGAGACCTCCTGATTGTCTTCGAACGCATGGGAAACGGGGAAAGCAGGAGCGAAATGGGGAAATCCTGCTGGGAAACAGTATAGCCGCTCACAACCGCCCCGTGACAACCGGTCACGGAAGGCAGCGCTGGCAATCAGTATGTGCGCGGAGAGGCCACAATGGCAATACCTTTATGGTTAGCGCGCTCAATCAATTGCGCCCGGTCAAAGAGCAAAGTACGCCCCGCCTCGACCGACAGGCAACCGGCTCCGGCGCGAATCATCGCCTCGACCGTCGCAATGCCGACGACAGGCACATCGAAGCGCATATCCTGATTCGGCTTGGCCACCTTGACCACGGTCAGGCGGCGCTCGAACGTTGCGGCAGAACCTGCCGTATCCTCCCCGAGCGACGCCATCAGCTTTCCTGCCCGTTCAATGGCCGCATCCGTGCCTTCCATCGCTTCGACCGCAACGCAGGCCTGAGCGGCTACAACCACCGTCTGCCCGATGTCGAATCCAGCTACGGCGCGGGCCACGCTCAGCCCGTACTCGATGTTCTTTCGTTCTTCCTCATCGGGAGCGCGCTCGGTCAGCACGCCCTCCTGGGCCAGCAGCGGCTCAAGGAAAGCGGTCGAGCTGATCAGTTCAATGCCTTCGTCGCCCAGCACCTTGGCCACCGCGCCCAGCAGCATGTCGGTGTTTCGCGTGCGCAGATTGAGCAGCAGTTTGGCCAGCCGCCAGTCGGGACGAATGCTGGAAAAGATCTGCTTGTGCTTCACCTGGCCCGCCATCACTGCCAACGAAACACCTTCTTTGTGGAAGACCTCGATCAGCCGCGACAATTCGCCCAGCGAGAGCCAATAGACGGTGATTCGGTTATCGCTCGCCGCCCGGTGATTGATCTCCGGGTCGGTCTCTTCGCGGATAGCGGCGACCACGACAGCAAATCCTTGCGCCCGTGCCGCATCCAGCAGCAGAAACGGGAACCGCCCGTTGCCGGCGATGAGGCCGAGCTTCATGGCTACTTGATTACCCCGCGCTCGCTGCGTTCGATGAAGGCCGCCAGCAGTGCTGCGTCCGCGCCCTCAAGCTCTTTAATCTTCTCCAGAGCCTGCGTGGTATTCAGCTTGGCCGCCAGCAGCAGTCGGAAGGCCTTTTGCAGCGTCTGCAGCCGCTCGGGCGAGAAGCCGCGGCGTGCCAGCCCAACTTTGTTAATTCCGAAGGCCTTGTTCTCCCGGCGCGACGAGGTCAGCGAAAACGGCAGGACATCTTGAGTTACGATGGTCCCGCCGCCGATGAAGGCGTAGGTGCCGACGATGCAATGCTGATGCACTGGGCAGAATGCGCCCAAGGTTACGAAGTCCTCGATGACGACATGCCCGGCCAGCGTGGCGCAGTTGGCCAGGATGCAGTGGCTGCCCACCTGGCTGTCATGGCCGACATGCACGCCGGCCATCAGCAGACAACCAGACCCGATGCGCGTCACGCCGCCGCCGCCGGTCGTGCCGCGGCTGACCGTCACGTTCTCGCGGATGGTGTTGCCGTCGCCGATTTCAAGAGCCGTCGGCTCGCCTTTGTACTTCAAATCCTGCGGCGCCATACCGACCGCGCAGAAGGGATAAAAAGTGTTGCGTTCGCCGATGCTCGTTCGCCCGTCGAGCACCACGTGGGAGATCAGCGTGCAATTGGCTCCCAACACCACCTCGGGGCCGACGGTGCAATATGGCCCAACGATGCAGGAGTCCGGTACGACGGCCCCGCGGGCCACGACTGCGCTGGGATGAATGCTCACTCCGCCGTCACCGCTTCTGTTGCAGGTTGCGCATCAGGAGCGGCCTCGCGCGCGCGCGGCACAATCGAACAGGTGAGCGTAGCCTGGCAGGCCACCTTGCCGTCAATCAGCGCCTTGGCTTCCATGCGCCCCAGGCGGCTCTTGAAGGCCAGCACGTCCACCTCGATGCGCAACTGATCTCCCGGCGTGACCGGGCGGCGGAACTTGGCCCTCTCGATGCCGGTGAAGACCGCCAGTTTGGTTTCGCGGTCGGGGATTTCGCTCATCATGATGATGGCTCCGGCCTGGGCCATCGCCTCAATCACCAGCACGCCGGGCATGATCGGATAGCCGGGAAAGTGGCCCTGAAAGAAGGGCTCGTTCATGGTCACGTTCTTGAGGGCGACCAGGCGCTTGCCACGCTCGAACTCAACAACTCTGTCGATCAACAGAAACGGGTAGCGGTGGGGGAGTAAACCCAGGATCTCCTGGATGTCGAATGTCATTCATCTCTCCGGGGCGCGGGTGAGTTGCAGCTCAAGCGCTCCAAAGGATTATATCGAAATGCTCGGCCCGCCTGCCTTGAACGCCGGATTCCCGGTCCCGATAGGGCCGGATTATTTACAATCACTCAGGCTCCTTCAATCTCATCCTGCCGACCCTTGGTGAACGATATGAAAAGCATCCTCTCGCTCTTGCTGCTTGCCGCCCTCTGCGCATCGCCGTCTCTTGCTTCCGCGCAAGCAAGCGATCCTAAACCCCCGGCGTGCAAACTGGTCGCCATCACCGGTCCATGGGCGCCCACGCACGGAGTCAAATCCGCTGAGCAGATCGATAAGGAGTGGCAGGACTCCGTCTCGAAATTCGACGCCCGACGCAATGCCTTGCTCAAGGAGACGGATCGTCAGGCGTACGATGGTCCCTACCGCCCCGACTGGGAGACCCTGCGCAACCACGAAATCCCCCAGTGGTTCAAAGACGCAAAGCTCGGCATCTTCATCGGCTGGGGAGTCTATGCCGTCCCCGGAGCAGTCAATGAGTGGTATCCGCATAATATGTACAAGCCCGACGATCCGGCGCACGATGATTTCGTCAAGCGCATGGGCGGCTTCGACAAGGCAGGCTACAAAGACTTCATTCCCAGCTTTCGCGCGGAAAAATTCGATCCCAAAGAGTGGGTTGCGCTCTTCAAGAAATCCGGCGCAAAGTACGTCATTCCCATCGCCGAACACCACGACGGGTTCGCAATGTACGACTCCGATCTCTCCGATTGGACCGCTGCGAAGATGGGTCCGCGCCGCGATGTTCTCGCAGAGTTGTCCCAGGCTACTCGCGAGGCCGGGCTGCACTTCGGCTACTCCTATCATCGCGCCGAGCACAATTACTACTATGGCGAGGGCCGTCATATCCGCTCGGATGTCAACGATCCGAAGTATGCCTCTTTCTATGGACCGGCGCACGAATGGCTCGTCGATCCGAATTATCTCCCCACCAACGAATGGACCTATGTGAGCGACGCGTGGCTTCGCGACTGGCTGGCGCGTTCGGTTGAGTTAGTGGAAAAATACAAGCCCGAGTTGATCTACTTCGACGGTGGAAATGGCCAGCCCGCTTATCGTTCGAGCATGACGGAGTTCACCGCCTTTTACGATAACTACGCCCTCCGCAACCACATTGACGGTGTCATCACCCTCAAAGGCTATGCGATGGAGCCGACAGCGGGAGTGCGGGACTTTGAGCGCAGCATGCGGACGGACATCGATCCTCGCCATTGGCAGACAGACACAGCCATCAGCAACCTCTCCTGGGGCTATATGGAGCACGATAGCTTCAAGACCCCCGACTTGCTCATCCATCAGTTGGCGGATACCGTCAGCAAGAACGGCAACCTGCTTTTGAGCATCGGGCCGCGGGCGGATGGGACGATTCCCGACGAGGTGCGATCGATTCTGCTGGAGATCGGCGCATGGCTTGACCGCAACGGTGAGGCAATCTATTCGACCGAGCCCTGGACGCTTTATGGTGAAGGTCCGACGGAGATCAAGACGGGCTTCGCGACCGACCAGGAGATGAAGCCCTACACCGCGTCCGACTTTCGCTTCACCCAAAAAGGCGGCAACCTCTATGTCATCAGCCTCGCCTGTCCTCAGGATGGAACCGCATCCGTGCGCGCCCTCGGCCTGACCGGTGAAGCGAAGGGCCAGACGATCCAGGAGGTCAGTGTGCTTGGTTCAAGCCAGAAAGTCGAGTGGTTGCGAACCACTGGAGCGCTCAATCTGAAGCTGCCTCAGGATGCCGCCTGCAAATACGGCTTCGCTCTGCGGGTCAAACTTGCGCCTTTGCACCCATAACCCTTGTCTATTTTTTGATGCGTTTGTCGGATGCTTCCACGCTCCAGAAATCCGCGGGCAAGTCCTGGTTATAGGTCACATGATCAAGGAAGTATTGCCGGGTCATGTCATCGTTTTTGAAGCGGGTAATGGTGAAGGGCGTGGGCAGGCCGTCGAAGACGTGGTAGTCGTCATACTCTTCGGCGTCGAGGTTTTTGTCTTTATAGACCGGGTCGCGCCATTCAAAGGTGCGCCGCATCGGCAGGTGGGTCTGGGTGTCCATCAGGATAGTGACGGCTTCGTTTCCCGCGGAGATGGCCGTCACCTGGTCGGCCAGATGCCGCTCGGCCATCCGCTGTCCCTCATAGATCAAAATGGTATTCGGATCATTGAGCCATACTTTCACGACGGTCTCGATCGAGTGGTCGCGGCGGCGCAGGAAGTCGTCCACAATATCCTGGGGCAGTGCCGCCGTGCCCTTGTAAGTCACCTCCGAGCCATTTCGTCCGATGAAGAACTCGACCACGTCGCGGTGCTTGGTGATGTCGATGCGGTCGCGATCGGGCCAGGCGTGGTACTCCCAGTATTCGGTGGTGCCGCCCGAGGGCTTGCCGAGGTAGAAGGCGGCCACATGCCCGTGCCGCATCTGGTTTTTCATGTTGAGCCAGGCCGTGCCGCCGAGGGCCTGCACCATGGCGTCGAGTGCGGCGCGCGCCTGCCTGGCGTTCTTCTGGCCGGAGTCTTCCGCGGCGGAGGGGGCAGTTTGTGCCCGCGAAGCGCACGGCGCGGCAAGCATCGCAATGGCCATCGCCACCGGCAAGACTTTGAGCATGGTTATTCTCCTCAATCAGTTGGACGCGCACTGGCGGCCAATGATTCGGCCCAAGGCTCACGTTCAAACATAATCAGGATGGACGCAGGGGCGGCCAGAACGCAAACCGGTCCTGGGAGTAGTCAGGAGTCGCCGTATTTGTGGCGGAGAAAGGGAAAGCAGCGCGGCTCAAATGGCTCGGATGACGCGCACGGGGAGAGTGATGATAGCGCTCACCAGTTCCAGCACGCCTCCCACCGCGATTCCGACGATGCGGAAGGGCAGCAGAAGCAGCCATACAAGCGGATAAAGCACCAGGGCCGCCAGTGCCAGCGGCCAGCACAGAACGAAAAGAATGCAAAACAAGAGGAACTTCACCATAGCCTCAGTCCTTACCGCGCAGGCATGCGCAAAGGATGCTCTATTCCCAGATGCACCAATCAAGGATACGACGGCTTGGCCGATGCGGTTCCCCGATCACCGATTCTTGTTCGTAGTCTCTTCAGAGCCATTTGAGCGAAAGCGCCAACCCAGGCCGTCCAAGAGAGTCTTTGCTTCTTTGCAGGCATTACCGCGATGTCGTGCCTTTTTTGAACCTGCGCAACCGCAGCGGGCTGGGACGGAAACGGTAACCTTGGCGCCAGCGGCGTGCGCAGCAGTCGGCGGATCCATCATCGCAGCAGGTACCGTTGGCGCCGCCGCAGCAATCGCGGGAGCAGAAGGTGCGCCCTTCCCTTTGACAAAGACCGTGAAGACGCCGGGCTTATCCTCGACCGTGGCCTTGCCGCAATGATTGGGCGCGCTCAGTCCGTCGCGGCGAATCAACTCGACGCTGAAGCTGGCTTTGGGGGCATCTTCCTGGCACAGCGACTTCTTGCCCACCCAGACCTGCAGCCAGGGAAGATTTGCCAACTGGTTCGAGAGCCGCACCTGTCCCTGAGCGTCCGTGAGCACCTCCTCGCGGAAGAGCTGCTCGCGCATGTCGAGCCGGTCGTAGCCGGCGATCAAGGTCAGATGCAGACGTCCGAGCGGCCGCCCGTCCTTGCCGCCGACGATGCGGACGGTGATGGGCTCGTTGTGGACCACCGGGAAGCTCTCACCCGCGCCGCATGCGGCAGAGGACGCGAACGCCAGTCCAGCGGCAATAGAGACGGCGAATGGTCGAATCATGACTTGCACCTGAGGAATTCATCGGCGCAAGTCAGTCCTTCTGAAGTTTTCTAATGACGCCTGTCCTTTTTTTGAGTTTCTGAGTTTATCGCGCGTTGGCTTTGGCCCCCAGCCTCATGCGCTCCCGAATGAGCTTTGCGCGCTGTCGCTGGGGCAGATTAAGGATCTCCTTAGTGCGCTTGGGCAACTTGTCGTAGATGAGCGCATGGGCGCGGATCAGCTCTTCCTCAATCTCGATCGGCCTGAGTGCATCCCACCACTCCAGGGCAACCCAGTTGTGGTTGAACATGTAAGGTGCGCGGCAGATTCCTTCCTTCTCCAGCAGTTCGTGGAATCGCTCTACTCCGCAGTGGAAGGAGAGCACGCCGGTTCTCGCGCCGTCGATGTCGATCATGGCAAACATCTTGCCCCCGGCCTCCCGGTCGCCGATCCAGTAAGCAAGATAGTGCTTCCATTTGATCGCTTCGACCACGTGCGGCAGGCCAAGGCAAAAGGACCGGATACGCTCGCTGTCCATCTTGTGAGTGTACGGCGGAAATCTGAACGGCGAGGAGACGAAATCACTTGTTGGAAGACGGATGTCCCAGAGCGTGCTCTGAACCTTCCGAGGGGTCAAACCTCGGAGATCAATGACCTCATTTTTTCGCGTTCTTATCCTTAGCCCGTGCGGCCAGGGTCTTCTTTCGCTCGTGGATCAACTTGGCCCGCTCCTTCTCCGGCAGGCCTAGCACGGTCTTGGTGCGCTTGGGCAGCTTTTCGTAGATCAGAGCATGGGCCCGCGCCAGTTCCTGCTCAATCTCCCGTGGCCTGAGCACGTCCCAGCGCTCCAGGGTCACCCAGTGGGCCTTGGCCAGATAAGGCGAGGCGCAGATACCTTCCCTTTCGAGCAGCTCATAAAACCGCTCAGCCCCGCAGTGGAACCAGAGGACTCCAACTCCTGTGCCATCCAGGTCCGTCATGGCGAACATCTTGCCGCCGATCTCACGGTCGCCGACAAAATAGACCAGATGGTGGCCCCAGTTGAGGGTCTCAACGGCGTGCGGCAGTCCGAGACAGATGGATCGTATGCTCTCGTTGTCCATGGCAAGAGTGTAAAACTGCAACTTCACAACGCTACTTCTTTTTTCTGCTGATGTCGCAGAGCATGTCCGAATGAATATTCAAACCGATATTCGTCATGTTGTAAAAGTGCTCGCTGGCGACCAGCCAGACGATCTCGCAGACTTCGCGCTCCGAGTAATGACTCTTCAGCCGCGCAAACGTCTCCGGATCGACGTTCTTGTCCCTTGTCAGGTCCGTCACATAGTCCAGCGCCGCGCGCTCTGCTTCGGTAAAAAGGGGGCTCGTACTGTATTCATCGAGCGCGTCGAACTTGGCTTCGTTCATTGAGGCCTTGATGACGAACGACCGGCCAATGTCGATGCAGAAGAGGCAGACGTTGATCCGCGCAACCTGTTCACGGATCAGCATGACCGTCTCTGGAGACAGCAGCAGCTTCTTATCCAGCTTGCTTATCTTTGCAGTGAACAGGCCAAATGCAAGCGGCATTCGCGCGGATACTACCTTCACCGGTGTGACCACTTTGCCAAACTGCCGGCGCGTCATGGCATACACCAGCTTCATCATCAGCCCCTGGGGCTGCTCGATCGGCGGAAGAAAGGTGCCCATGCGCTCACCTCCAATGAATTAGACGGATGCCGGTCCATGAAGCAAAGCTGCAGCCGAATCGTAGGCGCGGACCTTTCGACTGCTATCGCCAGCGAAAGATCCAAAGCGAGATGAGGAACGGAACCACCAGCCACGCCAGCAAGATCGCAATGGGCGCGCCTTGCTGGCTCAGATTCATCCCCTGGAGCATGTTGCCGCGCAGCGCGTCGATGGCCGCGGTGAGGGGAAGAGCCCGCACCAGAGGCTGAATCACCACGGGAAAGCGAGTGGCCGAAAAAAAGATGCCGGATAAAATCCACATGGGCAGCATGACCAGATTCATCAGACCATTGGCAGCCTCTGTGGTCTTGGCCCGCGAACTGACCAGCAGTCCCATCGCTGAGAAGGCGAGTGAAGCGAGCACGCACAGAGTTGCCAACTGCCACAGCGAGCCGCGAAAGGGCACGCCGAAGGCCAGCCGCGCGAATCCCAGAAAGACCCCAACCTCGATCACCAGCAGCCCCAGTCTGGAAAACAAAAACGAGGCAAGGTACTGCCAGCGCGGCATCGGCGAAGCCACCATGCGCTTGAGCAGCTTCTTTTGCCGGGCGTCGACAATGGCAAAGCCCAGGCTCCACATCGCCGAGCCGATCAGGTTCATCCCCAAGAGGCCCGGTACGAGGAAGTCGATGTAGCGCGCACCCACCTCATGCACCAACTGGTCGTCGGCGCGCACTGCCGGCTGCCGCCCCGCCGCTGTCTGAATCGCCCGGTCCGCCAGCAACCGCGCCGTTCGCGCATCGGGGTTGGTGTCGTCATATTTGTAGGCGACCCCATCGGGTCTCTGAATGGCCAGCAGCAGAATGCTTCCCGTTGCCAGCGCGTGCGTGCCGGAGGCCTCGTCCATCGTCGCCGCCGTCAGCCCCTTGTCGACGGCCAGCGCCTGAGCGAGTTGCGTTGTTGTCGCGCCCACCGGCAGCACATCCGCCGGCCGGTTGCGAAAGGCGATCCCTAACCCCATCGCCAGCAAAATCGGAAAGAGAAAGGTCCAGAAGATAGCCTCCGGCTCGCGCAGAAACAGCCGGAAGCGCATGACGGTGAGTTGAAAGAGCGAGCTGGTCTCGAATTTACTCATCGCGCAGCTTCCTCCCTGTCAGGCTCACAAACACATCTTCGAGCGTTGCGGAATGGGTGCGAAACTCGCTCAGATTGAGTCTCTGTCTGTCGAGCGCGGCAAAGATTAACGGCACCGCGGTGTGCAGCTCACTCACCGAAAGCTGATGCAGCCCGGCATCCACTCGATGCGACTTGACGCCGGGAATCGCCGTCAGCAGCGCGATATTCACCTCGCTCGTCTCGCGCCCGGTTACGGCGAACTCGACGATATGCTCCGCGCCCACCAGATCGATAAGTTGCCGCGTTGTTCCCAGCGCGATCCTCCGCCCGTGGTCCATGATGGCTACGCGGTCGCAGAGCCGCTCCGCCTCCTCCATGTAGTGCGTCGTCAGAATGATCGTGCGCCCCGCCTGCTTCAGCGCATCCACCAGATCCCAGAGGTGGCGCCGCGCTTGCGGATCGAGGCCGGTTGTCGGCTCATCCAGAAAGAGCAACTCCGGATCGCCCACCAGCGCGCAGGCCATGGCAAGCCTTTGTTTCTGTCCTCCACTGAGAGTGCCGACGCGAGCGCCGCGTTTGTCTTCGAGCTGCGCCGTCCGGATCGATTCGTCCACCGGGATTCCCCGATGGTAAAAGCTGCGAAAGAGCCGCAGCGTCTCCTCCACGGTCGACTTTTCCGGAAACTGCGTCTCCTGCAATTGAACGCCAATGCGCTGGCGCAACTCTGCGGCACTCGAGCGCCAGTCGAGGCCGAGCAGTTCCACGGTCCCGGCATCGGCAGCCGTCAATCCCTCGCAGATTTCGATCGTTGTCGTCTTGCCCGCGCCATTCGGCCCCAGCAGGCCGAAGCACTCGCCGCGCGCAACTTCCAGGTCAAGGCCTTCAACGGCGACCACGTCGGCAAATGCCTTCCGCAGCCCGCGCAGCAGCAGCGACGGGTCGGATTTGCCGGGGATGAGCGTGGGCGCTGGGGCAGTTTGTGTGTTGGTCAATGTGTCAGTCCCTTGACCAAGACTAAGGCAAGACCACGACTCCCATCAACCAACGCCGTTCAGACCGGCGCCTGCAACAGATGTCTTTATACAATTGACGATGATGCAACAGGTCAGGACGGCACTTCGTGAACAACAGTCTGGTCTCTACCGAATATCACTGAGCAGGTGGTAGGCCTCGTTGATCGCGGCCATTCGCTCCGTGGCAAGCTGGCGTACTTCGTCTGTCTTGAGTTCGAGCCGGTCGGGATGCCATTGGCTTACCATGCGCCGATACGCGGCCTTGATCTGCTTTCGCGTACTGTTTGCGGTCACTCCCAGCAGCAAGCGCGCACCCTCTGTCGTTATGGGATGGATCTGGCTGGAGCCGCCAATGAACTTGTCCCATTCTCGCCAAGCCTCTTCCTGCGATTGCGCGGCAGGATCTTCAGAAGACTGCGGCAAATCGGCAGTGTCGGAAGATCCGGCAATCGCGGATGAGGCGATTGAAGAAGCAAGCTCAGCATGCAAGGCCCGTTGCTGTACGAAGGATTGGGTATCGACGATGTCGGATTCACAAAATGCCTGCCTCGCAAGCTCGCGTCCCGGCTTCCTCTGCCGTCTTTGCTGGAAGTTTTCCACGGCTGAGGCTGTGCCCGATGTCCAGCTCTCTACGAAGAAACGAATATCAGGTTCAGAATCATCTCCTAGAAGCTGCTGAAACTCGTCGACGAATTGCCAGGGCCGCCCCTTCCGATTCGGATCGATTCCCGGTGTCGCTTCGTAGCCTTCTGGCGTGGTTGCGCAAGAGCCGCGATCCACCTGAAATTGGCCTTCCATTTGCTGCCTCCGCTTGCGGGTGCGCCGTACCGCCCCGGATGGCGCCTCTCAATTTCGCGCTTTTCCGTCGCACTGTGTTCATCGGCAGTTCGGCGCGATTGTTCCACTCGCTTCTGTGTGCGATTCAGATTCTGACAGGCGCTGCGTGAGGCGTTCTTTCGACCGAACCACGCGCCGGGGCTATCATCAGTCTGTGCAACCCCATTACCATCTGGGAGACATTCTCGCCAACGCCATCACGCACGGAATCGGCGCGGTGCTGGCCATCGTTGGCGCGATCGTCCTGATTGCCGCATCGACCAGAGGCACGGCGTCTCTTGTGGCGAGTTGTACCATCTTTTCCATCACGCTAGTGCTGGTCTACGTCTGCTCCACGCTCTATCATTCGCTGGTGCGGACGCGGGCGCGGCACGTCTTTCACATTCTCGACCACTCAGCCATTTATCTGCTGATTGCCGGCACGTACACGCCATTCACGCTGATTACGCTGCGCGGCTCGCTGGGGTGGACGATCTTTGGCATCGAGTGGGGACTGGCCGTGGCTGGGGTCGTCTTCAAAAGCTTCGCCGTTGGGCGCTTTGAGGTCGCTTCGGCGCTGGTCTACCTGGCGCAGGGCTGGTTCGTGGTCGTCGCGGTCGTGCCGTTGGTCCATGCTCTTGGCTGGCACGGCATCTTCTGGCTGGGGGCGGGCGGCTTGGCGTACACGCTGGGAATCGTCTTCTTCGCTTTGGACCGGCTGCGCTATTTCCATGCCCTGTGGCACCTGTTTGTGCTGGCCGGCAGTGTAGCCCACTACTTGGCCATCTTCTTTTATGTCGTTCCGGCGCGGCCGTGAAGTCGGCATCGAGAATATCCGCCGAGGGTCTCAAAACAACTGCATTGAGCGCAATCAGAGTGCACTGTTCGGAGTGCAGAATTGACCTTTGCCCGGCAAAACCGGTACACTACTCTAGTTTGGCGATTCCTGCCTGTGGCCGCGGAGCCAGACGTTCGCCCGAACACAAGTGGGCTTGAGCGTACCGCGGTACGGAAGTTTCCGCCCGAGCTATTTTTATGGACGCGCACCGGCCAAGCCGGACTTGCGCTGGAGGGGTTATGTACGCGGTGATTCGCACGGGTGGTAAGCAGTATCGGGTCGCACCAGGCGACCTTGTGAAGATTGAGAGCGTGGTTTCTACTGACCAGGAAGCCAAAACCATCGAGTTCAGCGACGTGCTGGCCGTTTCGGGCGAGCCGGGCACCGTAGGCAAGCCGGCGATCGCCAAAGTGATTGCCGAAGTCGTGGGCGAGGGACGGGGAGACAAGATCCTGGTCTTCCACCTGAAACGAAAGAAGCAGTACAAAAAGCTGCAAGGGCACCGGCAGAACTTTACCGAGGTGCGCATCAAGGCCATCGAGGCCGACGGCGTAACCTACACCGCAGCCTAGTTGGACGGAGCTGTCAGCCTTCAGCTTTCAGCTTTTTCGTCGAGAAACAAAGGGTATTGGCCCAAACGGGCAGAACTGATAGCTGAGAGCTGTAAGCTGTAGGCTGGAAAAGGGGATTGGGCAATGGCACATAAGAAGGGTGGAGGCAGCTCCACAAACGGACGGGACTCCAATGCACAGCGGCTGGGCGTAAAGGCATTTGCCGGTGAGCTGATTACCGGCGGTTCGATCATCATGCGCCAACGGGGCACGCGCATCAAGCCGGGCGTAAACGTGGGCATCGGCTCCGACGATACGCTCTTCGCCAAGGTTACTGGCCGGGTGAAGTTCGTGGACCGAGGCAACCGCGGGCGGTTCGCATCAATCGAGCCCGTAGCAGCCGAGTAGCTCCGGCTCACACTCAAACAAAAAGGCCACGGCGATGCCGTGGCCTTTTTTGCTGCTACTGATCTCTGTTACGTCTCCGATTCTCGGCCCTTCAGGTTCCGGTTGAGCACCTCTTTCACCACCTTCTCAACATCGCTGAGGAAGAAACCGCTGGCTGGCTGTTGCACGGCGACCTGGGTTCCCGTGTGGCCCAGAGCCGATGCGATCTCGTTCCAGCGGAAGAGCATGGAGTTGACCGGCATCAGAACGGGCTGTAGGACAGGCTCAGGCATTGCACAGTAGGCAATCCACATCGCCAGTGAAACCATGATCAGCGACTCATAGGCAAACTGGAGCGGAGCGGTCAGCGATGTGTTGCGGGAGATCAGAGAGGCCACGACAAAGTCGTTGGCAGACATCATGCCAAATCCCAGGGCAATCCCAAAGGTCACGCTGCGCGCCGGCAGGCGCAAGGCATTCATGCTCAGGCAAAGGAAGCCCAGCAGGCAAAGCTCCAGTACGCTCACCGAACGCATCAGCCGGCTGGCAATATCGGGAATCATGAAGGCTCGAATGTGCTCGAAGGAAAGTGTCGACAAACTTGCGAATGCAGATACCAATGCCGCCCAGCGAAAGACCACAACTCCAAGTTTTTGGATGCCGGGAAAAGCCGAAAGCGCGGAACGGAAAACCTCTTGACAAACAAGGTAGAGCAACACCGCGCTGCCGATATACACCGCCCAATATGCGATGAAATAGCACAGGAAGGCGTAATCGTTGAACCAATGTCGCGCCTGAGCATAGAACAGGAAGAGCATCACGGGCTTCGATATCAGGCGCAGACCCAGATAGCCTCCCATGGCCGGGAAGCGGCGATCCAGATTCTTGCTCCAGAACACGAAGCCGAGCGCAGCCCAAAGCCCGAACTCGGCGACGCTCATCACGGACATTGCAGTCTGCGAAGACATATCTGGACCCATACCATTCTAAGAACCCTCTCAGAATAGCGCTAAAAGGCCCGCCGCTCAAATACAAAACGGAGTTGCCACCGGTACCAATGGGGATTACCTTAGGTTACCAATGGCCGGGTTCGATGGGGCGGTGCAGGAGGGTAAGGCAGGTGGCGGACACTGCATTCCCGCACAGGCGTGGCCAAATTGGCCGTCTCGCGGCTCGGAAGGGCGGGCCCGGTTCAGTCGGCAATGCCGAGAGCTCCGCGTGGAAGACAGGGATGCAGATGAAGAAGAGCACCGCGCCGGTGCAATAGACCTTCCAGGACGCCTGAAAGTAAGTAGACCGCGGCAGTTGGTCGTTGATCCGGCGCCATAGAAATAGAACAAGAAAAGTGGCACATGCGCCAAACTCAGACGCGATGCCAGGCAGGTACTCATCGCCGGGAGACCGCAATGCAGCTTCCTGCTGCAAAACACGAGGCCCTGGCACGCCCCAAAGCCCCGACACGGCTACGCACATCAGAGACATTGCGTCTGGGAAGACATCTTATATCTCCCGCGAAGAACAATCGCAGAGTAGCATTGAATGACCTTCGCCGAGTCTCGCGAAATCTCCTGCCGCTCAATCAAGAAACAGAACTCCCGTCTGCAACTTTTCGGGACTCCCCTTGGGCGCTACTGGGGGGTGGTTGAAGGCTGAACAGCGCAAACATGTGGTCCGCACATCGGAATTGGGTCAGTGTCTGTGATCGACTGATGGCTCAGTATGGCTGGAGCGGTCTTGGGGGTGGTGGCAGCAGCGGTGGCGCCGGCAACAACAACGGTCAGTGCGAAGATACGGATGGCGAGCTTCATGATCGGTAACTCCTCGTGGATTAAGATTGACAGAAACAACCGCTTCTGTATGCTAGGAATTCTAGAGCGTTGCACGGATTAAGTCCAGTAAAATCAAATAGATACACAAGTAGTAATGGTATAGATTACCAACGTAACATTTCTTGTGCTGAATATGCCTCTTGGGACCGCCTTTGAGGGCCTCTTATTTACCGTCTCCCGACCCTCCGCGCATGGTAAAATAACGGTAGGAAAGTTCACTTAAAAGCCTCTGTCTTTCAACCGCTTAAACCCTTGAAATTCGGCCCGGAATCGTACCTTGGCCGACGCGCTCCTGGTGGAGTCGACAGCGAAAGTCTTGCGAAGGTAACCCGATGGCCACTGCAATACCCTACGACGATCTCCCTCCCGAAGAAAACGGCAATAATGGCAGCTATACCGGCGAAAACATCAAAATTCTCGAAGGCCTTGAGGCGGTGCGCCTGCGCCCTGCCATGTACATTGGCTCGACCGGCGAAATGGGTCTGCACCACCTGGTCTACGAGGTGGTTGACAACTCGGTAGACGAGGCGCTGGCCGGCTATGCCAAAAAGATCGATGTAGTCATCCACGTGGACAACTCCATCACCGTGGTCGATGACGGCCGCGGCATTCCAGTGGACATGATGCCCTTGTCGAACGGCACGATGATGCCGGCCGTTCAGGTGGTGCTGACCAAACTCCATGCCGGCGGCAAATTCGACGCCTCCACCTACAAGGTCTCCGGCGGCCTGCATGGGGTGGGCGTCAGTTGTGTCAACGCCCTCTCGCAGGAGTTCAATGTCGAGATCTGGCGCGACGGCCACACATGGGAGATGGATTTCAGTTGCGGCGATCCCGTCAGCGAGCTGCGCCAGGCGGGCACCAGCAAGCGTCGTGGGACCAAGGTCCATTTCCTGCCCGACAAGACCATCTTCTCGACCACCGAGTACAACTACGACACCCTGGCTCAGAGATTGCGCGAGATGGCCTTCCTCAACAAGGGCCTCACCATTTCTCTCACCGACGAGCGCACCGCCGACGCCAAGACCGGTGAGGCCCGCCACGCCGAATTTCACTATGCCGGTGGCATCGCCGAGTTTGTGAAGTATCTCAATCGCGGCAAGACCGTGCTTCACGACAAGCCCATCATGATGGAGGCGATGCGCGACAACGTCGAGATCGAGATCGCTCTCCAGTACAACGACAGCTACTCCGAGACGGTCTTCAGCTTTGCCAACAATATCAACACGGTGGATGGCGGGTCGCATCTGTCAGGCTTCCGGACATCTCTCACTCGAACTGTCAACGCCATCGGCCAGTCGCTCGGCCTCTTCAAGGATATGAAGGAAAACCTGAGCGGCGACGATGTGCGCGAGGGACTGGTGGCCGTGGTCAGCGTCAAGCTCTCGCAGCCGCAGTTCGAAGGACAGACCAAGGGCAAGCTCAACTCCGACATTGCCGGCACCGTGCAGGCTTTTGTCAACGAGCGCCTTGGCAGCTTCCTCGAGCAGAATCCGCCTATCGCAAAACGCATCATCAACAAGGCCATCGAGGCCTCGCGTGCCCGTGAGGCGGCCCGCAAGGCCCGCGACCTGACCCGCCGCAAGGGAGCTCTCGACGGCGGTGGCCTGCCCGGCAAGCTGGCCGATTGCAGCGAACGCAACCCCGACCGTTGCGAATTGTATCTGGTCGAGGGCGAGAGCGCCGGCGGCACTGCAAAGCAGGGCCGCGACCGCAAGTTCCAGGCCATCCTGCCCCTAAAGGGCAAGATCCTCAATGTCGAGAAGGCCCGCTACGACAAGATGCTCGGTCACGAGGAGATCCGCGCCATGATCACCGCCCTCGGCTGCGGCATCGGCAAAGACGACTTCGACGCCACCAAGATCCGCTACGGCAAGATCATCCTCATGACCGACGCCGACGTCGACGGCTCGCACATCCGCACGCTGCTGCTTACCTTCTTCTTCCGTCACATGACCGAGCTGATCAAGCGCGACAACATTTACATCGCGCAGCCGCCGCTCTTCAAGATCAAGAAGGGCCGCTTCGAGCAATACATCAAGGATGAGCGTGAGTTTGTTAAGGTGATGGTCAATCGCGCCTCCGAGGGCATGATCGTTCGCCACGGCGAGACCGCCAGCCGCATCGAAGGTGCCAGCCTGACTCGTTTCATGGGCACTCTGAGCGAGTATCTGGATTTTGTCGAAAAGGTCAACAAGCGCGTTCGCAATGAGAAGCTGACCGAGCTGCTGGCTCGCGCCGAGCTGGTCCACCGCGCCGACTTTGCCTCGAAGTCCGAGAGCGACATTCCGCCCAAGCTGGCCCTGCTTCACGCTCAACTGGCCGAATTGGCCGATGAATTCGCCTTCAAATCGCTCGGTGATCCGGTTGAGGACGAGGAGCATCACACTTGGTCCGTCTGCTTCACAGATGCGCAGGGCGCCACCCGTTGCATCGATTGGAACCTGGCTTCCAGCCCCGAGTTTCGCCAGATGATGGCGAAGTACACGCTCATCAAGGAATTCCTGGAGCCGCCTTTCCTGATCGAGTTCGCAGCCAAGGCTGGTGCAGCCGAAGCCGGTTCGGAAGCTGTTCCGGACGAAACCGATGTTGCCGAGGCCGGCAGCGCTGAGGTCCAGGCCGAAGCCAAACAGGCCCGCCGCGCCGCCCGCATCCTGCGCGAGCCTGTCGAGAAGCAGACCGCCCGCGAGCTCTTTGTCTATATCGTCGAACAGGGCAAGAAGGACTACCAAGTGCAGCGCTACAAGGGGTTGGGAGAGATGACCTCCACGCAGCTCTGGGAGACCACCATGGACCCCGACCATCGAACGCTGCTCCGGGTAAAGCTCGAAGATATCGTCGAAACCAACGAAATCTTCACCACCCTGATGGGCGAGGACGTCGAAAAGCGCCGTAAATTCATCGAGGACAA
>JBEKOA010000033.1:0-34838 GCA_049522255.1 Occallatibacter sp. | reverse complement strand
TGGAGGAAGACCTCGGCGCCGAAGCCGCGCGTGGCTCCCACCTTGATCTGCGGCGTGGCGAGAGGCATCACAATCTGCGCCCGAATGCCGAGGTTGGCCGCGTGAAATGCGACGCCCTGGGCATGGTTGCCGGCACTGGCAGTGATGACGCCGCGTTGTCGCTCGTCCCGGCTGAGAGTGAGCAGCTTGTTCAAAGCACCTCGCTCCTTGAATGAGCCCGTGCGTTGCAGGTTTTCGAGCTTCAGATGCAACGGTAGCCCGGTGAACCCGGAGAGGTCGCTGGAGAGCTGGCAGGGAGAGATGTAGATGGCCTCTCCGATGCGCTCGCGCGCCGCCTGGATGCTCTTGAGAGTGACGGATTCCAAAATCTTCCTCCTCGCGCAGGTGAAAAAGCGGAATGAGCCAGAAGCCTCTAGCTCAATGGAAAATGAAAAAACCACCAGCCGCGCTTGCGGGTGGTGGCCTGTGTGGTGCACTACTTCTTTTTGATTCGTCAGGCTTCGCTTCCCGCATGCGCATTGGAGCAGCTAATTCGCATCGCGGGAATCGGCACGGCAATGCGCTGGACGGGAGCGAGCTTCGCATTGGCGCCGAGGGGGTTCATCGTGTGATTGCAGTAGAGCAGAGAAACAAGGAGCGCGTCAAGAAGAGGAAGGCGGGCGACTCAGCACTACCATAAGACGTACGACGGCACTGTAACATTGTGACCAATTCGCCCTGAGTGCCGTTACTTTTGAATCCTTCGAGGCGGGAAATGCTTCTCTCGTTGAGTATTTTTGGCCGATTAACTCTATATATAATAGTGACATCTAGATCATCTTTCGCGTCGGGGAGTGAATGCAAATGGTATGCATGAAGTGTCAGAGCCATCGAATGCGCCGAATCAAAAGGGAAGGATTCGTGCGTGTCTGGCTGGCTCCTGTCTTCGGCTACTTTCCCTGGCGGTGCTCGGTTTGCAGGTCTGAGCAACTACTAAAGGCGCGAAGCTATCGTAAGCAAACCGTCGATTCTGAAATCCAGCGCGAAGAATCGCCCCGTCATTCTGAGAGACAGGCTATTCGCTAGCCGCACTCGCTCGCAGTTTTGCCTGCGCCTGCACTTCTCCACCTTTCGGATGAGTCCTGGATGCGGCGCGGTAAGGTATGGTATTCATGTTTCAAGTACGGAGGCCTCATGATCACGCTGATTCCCCAGCGTTTTCAATCTCCCTCGTCTTCAATCCAGACTGTGTTTGTCTCATGGGATAGAGGGGTTCAAGTTTTCTCCAGAAGAATATCCATTTGCAGGCTAGTCGGCTTGGCGCTATCCGTTGCTCTGGTTGCGGCTTCGCAGCACTGCACCGCGCAATCGACTACGCCAGACTCTCACGCTGCCGATACGCAATCAGACCAGCCCCGTGAAGGCGGGCAGGCTCCCGCCGTTGGTGGAGTCAACACCGGAGGCGCACACCCGGCGGTGCTTGACAAGGAACACCGGCCGATAACCGCCGGAGGTTTCGTTAAAGACGGCCCGGTTCTCTTCGAGGACATCGCGGGCAAAGCGGGATTGACTGCCTGGAAACATGTCATGGGCACGCCGGAGAAGAAGTTCATCATCGAAGACAATGGTTCAGGCGTGGGCCTGATCGACACGAATAACGACGGCTGGCTGGATATCTATCTGGTAAACGGATCGACTTATGACGCCGAAGCGGGCAAGGCCGCTCCACCGAAAGCCGCACTCTTTCATAATAATCACGACGGGACATTCACTAACATTGCTGAAAAGGCCGGCGTAACCAACGATCGCTGGGGCTTTGGTGTGGCTATTGCCGACTACGACAATGACGGCTGGCCGGATATCTATGTAACTAACTTTGGAAAGAACCGGCTCTATCACAATAATCACGATGGAACATTCACCGACGTGGCCGAAAAAGCCGGCGTTGCCCTGGGTAACTGGTCAACCGGGGCAACCTGGGGAGACTATGACGGGGATGGAAGGCTCGACCTCTTTGTTCCCGGCTATGTTCATTATGACCTGGCGAATCCGCCGGCGTCAGGCGAAAAGGGCGTTGCTTATAGTTTCTGCCAATTCCGCGGCGAGAACGTCTCTTGCGGACCTCGCGGCCTGAAGGGCGAACCGGATCATCTCTTCCATAACAACGGCGATGGGACCTTCACCGATGTGAGCCAGAAAGCGGGCGTCGCCGATAGCAATGGATACTATGGTCTCACCTCGGTCTTCGTCGATGTGAACAATGACGGAAAACCCGATCTGCTAGTGGGCAATGACTCGACCCCGAATTACCTTTATCTGAACAAGGGTGACGGGACCTTTGAAGATATTAGTTATGCCTCCGGCTTCGCTCTCAACGAGAACGGCCGCGAAACGGCCACGATGGGGATCGCTTACGGCGATTACCAGAACAATGGCCTGGTCGATCTTTTCAACACAACATTCAGCGACGATTACGATCCGCTCTATCGCAACGATGGCGATGCCAACTTCACGGATATCAGCTATCAGTTGGGAGTCGCCGAAGTCACCGTGCCATTTCTCGGTTGGGGAGCGGCGTTTTTCGACTACGACAACGACGGCTGGAAGGACCTAATCGTAGCCAATGGACACGTCTACCCCATTGTGGATAAAGAACCCTGGGGAACCACCTTTGCTCAGCGCCCGCTGCTCTTTCACAACATGGGCGGGAAGCAATTCGAGCTTGTGCCGGCGGTTGAGGGAACGGCGCTCGCCCAGACTTATGTCGGCCGTGGCCTGGCCGTCGGCGACCTGTTCAACGACGGCAAACTCGACGTCGTCATCAATGTGCTGGATGGCGCGCCGGCGCTGCTGCGCAATGTCTCTCCCGACAAGCACCATTGGATTGAATTCAAGCTGATCGGTGGAGCTAAGAGTCCGCGGGATGCCGTCGGCGCGACTCTCTACCTCACCGCAAATAAGATGCGCCAGCGCGGCGATGTCATCTCCGGTGGCAGTTATGCCTCTACAAGCGATCCGCGGTTGCACTTTGGACTCGGTGACGCAACCGCGATCGACGATATTGAGATGCATTGGCCCAGCGGTATGACGGAGCACTTCCCTGCTCCGCAGATCGATAGGATTGTCACCCTCAAAGAGGGCCAGGGAACCAAGCCTTAGAACGTCGAGTCCCACCTTTGCCGCAAGAGCAAAAACGCAACGAAGGTGGAGCACGCAGCTTCGCAATTGCATGAAGGAAGAATCCCTTTTTTCCGCCGGAGGTTACATCTTATGAGGATCGATAACATTGAGTTCGCGCCGGAGCAGACCTTGGAAGCGAATCGAATTCATCGACTTCCCGGCAAAGTGTTTGCTGCCGCCGCACTGATCTTCTTAATGTGGCAAGCCGACCCGGCCAGCGCGGCCAGTGACAATCCGATCGCTGTGCAACGAGCAGAGTATTCACAGACCACCAGCGAACACTATATCTCCCGCTTTGGAGCGGATTCTCCCTTCTTGCCTTCCAATGCCACCACGGACACGGGCCAGTTTATCGATCCCAAGAGCTTTCCCACGGCAAAGTACTGCGGGCACTGCCATCAGGAGGCGCACGCCGAGTGGCGTCAAACCGCACATGCCAACTCTTTTCGCGCTCCGTGGTACATCAAGAACACTAATATGCTGAAAAAGGAGAAAGGTGTCGAATACACTCGCCACTGCGAAGGCTGTCATAACCCTATTGCCCTAACATCCGGCGCGCTGACCAAAGATTCGCCTGTCGATCGCAAGTTTGACGAGGATGGCATAACCTGCTCGGTGTGCCATGCAATTCAGCAGGTCAATACGCGAGGTACGGGGAGTTATGTGCTCAGTCAGCCGGCTGTCATGGTTGATGAGGAGGGAAAGCCAATCTATGGCGAGATTCCCGACAAAGAGATCCTGGCTCATCTCGACCGGCACTCCAAAGCAGTGATGAAGGACTTCTATCGTACGAGCGAGTTTTGTTCGGCGTGTCACAAGGCTGCGCTGCCAAGGATACTCAATGACTATAAGTGGCAACGCGCCATTTTTCTTTACGACGAATGGCAGTTATCCTCTTTTGCAAAGCAGTCTCCGCTTCCCTTCTATGTCAAGGACCAGGTGTCAACCTGCCAGACCTGCCACATGAAGCGCGAGGATATTCAACTGTCGGACTATGGAGCCAAGGATGGGAAGCTGGCCTCGCACCGCTGGCTCGGAGCCAATACTGTTTTGTCGAAGTATTACGGCTACGATGCTCAGATGGACAAGACCGTCGCCTTTCTGCGCAATGGAGTCTTGAATGTAGATATCTTCGGAATCGAGCGCAACGGAGACAAGCTGATTGCGCCTCTTGGAAGTCAGCCTTTCGAGATCGCTCCAGGTGACTTACTAACGGTTTCCGTGGTGATTCAAAACAAAGGCATCGCCCATAGCTTTGTCCCGGAGCAGCGCGACTTTTATGAAAGCTGGGTTGAGTTTGAGGCCAAAGACGCGGCCGGCCGCACGCTGATGCATTCCGGCGCGTTGCAACCAGGCGGAGCGCTGGATCCGCGCGCGCATAGCTTTACCAATCGCCTGGTCAATAAAAAGGGCGGGCTGAACGATCTTCACCAGGTATGGGATACAAGGGTTGTCGCATATAACAACACGATCCAGTCGGGCCGATCGCAGATCGTTCGCTACGAGTTCCGGGCGCCGCCGGATGTGACCGGGCCGATCACTGTGACAGCCAAGATCAATTACCGCCGCTTTAATCAGCGTTTTATCGATTTCGGTTTGGGCAAACACTATGAAATGCCGGTGGTTGAGTTAGTGTCGCGCACGAGGACCCTCGCAATTGGCTCCAATCCAACGGCTGCGCCCGACCCCGAAGATAACAAGGAGTGGATGCGCTGGAATAACTATGGCATAGGCCTGCTCGACGCGCAGCAGTATGCCGCGAGCGCAAGCGCCTTCGAGCGAGTTACCGAGTTGCGGCCCGACTATGCCGACGGGTTCACCAATGTTGCCATCGCGGACTTTCAATGGGAGCGTTACGACCTGGCTCGCGGCAGCCTGGAGAAGGCTTTAAGACTTGCACCACACAACGCGCGCGCGCTTTACTACCTCGCGCTGGTTGAGCGCACTCAGGGGAATCTGGACGCTGCCATCAGCGATCTTCGCGAGGTTACGGCTCAGTTTCCGCGCTCTCGCGACGCCCATCGCGAACTCGGCTTTTCGCTCTACCAGCAGCGTAAGTACGACGAAGCGCGAACGGAGTATGAGAATTTGCAATCGATCGACCCCGACGACCTGGCGGCCCACTATATTCTCTCCATCGTTTATCGCCGGCTGGGCATGAAGGAGCAGGCGGCGCGCGAGTCCGCGGCCTTTGCCGATCAGAAGGACGATCCTACGGCCAGCACATATGCCTTGGAGTTTCTGCGAAAACACCCGGAGATCACATCCGAGAGCGTTCCGTGGCACACGCACAACGACCTCGGGCCGGAGCCTCTTGCGGGCGGGGGGGCGGGCAGCCAATGAAGTTATGGTTGTCGTCGTTTGTTATCCTCCTATTTATCTCGCCCGCAGGCTTTGCGTCCTCACGCAGCCAAAGAGCGCACGGCGCATCGCTCTTCAACGCGAGCGGGTGCTCGCACTGTCATACTATCCGCAATGCAGGCGGTCACAAGGGTCCCGACCTCTCGGGCGTGGGCCGGAGAATGAAGAAGGGCCAGATACGCAAGCAGATCGTCGAAGGCAGTAAGCGAATGCCGCCCTTCGGAGATGACCTCAAGGACGCAGATCTCGCGGATCTGATCTCCTATCTACGCTCCTGCCGGTATAAGAAGAAGATGTAGCGATCAAGCGCCGAAGGAAGCGCCTACTGCGATACACTTTAGATCGTGGAGGAGTCTCCTTGTCGCGCAATTCCGGAACGTTGGCTGCACTTGTCGCCTGTACGCTTTTCATTTCCTGCTCTGCTTCGGCACCGATTGCCGCACAACAGGGGAAGCAAGATGGGACACCACCATCCCAGGGGGGAATGGGCCAGAGCGGAATGGCCAATGCCGGCCCCCAGAAGGCGCAATTCGATAGCCAGCACCGGCCGATCACCGCGGGCGGATTCGTCAAGACAGGCCCAATCATCTTTCAGGATGTTGCCGAGTCTGCCGGGCTTACGCGCTGGCATCACACGGCGGGCACTCCGGAGAAGCGTCTCATCCTGGAGGCCAAGGGTCCGGGCGTGTGCCTGCTGGATTATGACAATGACGGCTGGCTGGATATTTATCTCGTAAATGGCTCGACTTATGATGCGCTGGACGGCAAAGCCTCTCCGCCTCATGCGGCGCTGTTTCACAACAATCACGATGGGACTTTTACTGATGTGACTCAGAAGGCCGGCGTTGCCAACGACCGGTGGGGATACGGGTGCGCGGTTGGCGATTACGACAACGACGGCTGGCCGGACTTGTATGTAACTAACTACGGAAAGAACCGGCTTTACCATAACAATCGCGACGGAACCTTTACCGATGTTGGTGAAAAGGCCGGCGTCACGGTTGGCACATGGTCAACAGGCGCTACCTTTGGCGACTATGACGGCGACGGGCGGCTGGATCTATTTGTGGACGGTTATGCACAAATGGATTTAACTAACCCTCCGTATTCTGGGTCGAAGGCGGTCAACTTCGCTTTCTGCCAGTATCGCGGAGTGCAGGTGATGTGCGGCCCGCGCGGTCTGAAGGGTGAACACGACCATCTTTTTCATAACAATGGAGACGGATCCTTTACCGATGTCAGCAAGAAGCTCGGTGTGGATGACCCCAACGGTTACTACGGCCTGGGCGCCTTGTTCGTCGACGTGAACGGGGATGGCAAGCCGGACCTGCTCGTGGCCAATGATTCCACGCCCAACTATCTATACATGAACAAAGGTGACGGAACCTTTGAAGATCAGAGTTACGCCAGCGGATTTGCCCTCAATAACGATGGGCGCGAGGCCGCCAATATGGGGCTTGCGGCCGGCGACTATGAGAACAACGGACACCTTTCGATCGTCAGCACCACCTTTGCCGATGACTACAATATTTTGTTTCAGAATGACGGAACGGGGTTTTTCACGGATGTGAGTTATCAGGCGGGCATCGCCGAGTCCTCGATTCCATTTGTCAGTTTTGCAGATGGATTTCTCGACTATGACAATGACGGCTGGAAGGATCTGCTGATTATCAATGGGCATGTCTATCCTGAGGTGGATAAGCATCCGGAGTGGGGAACGAGTTATGCCGAGCGCCCGCTGCTCTACCATAACTTGAAGAATGGCAAGTTTGAGCTGGTTCCCGCCGTCGAAGGTACCGGGCTTGCCGTTGTCAGTGTCGGCCGCGGCGCCGCATTTGGCGATATTTTCAACGATGGTAAGATCGACGTGGTGATCAACAATATGGACGGCGTTCCGGTACTGCTTCGCAACGTGAACGCCGACCACCACCACTGGGTTGAACTCAGGCTTATTGGAGGAGCCAGGAGCCCGCGCGATGCGGTGGGAGCGACAGTCTATCTCGCAGCGGACGGGATGCGCCAGCGGGGAGACGTTCTGAGCGGCGGCAGCTATCTTTCTTCAAATGATTTGCGGGTCCATTTCGGCCTGGGCGATGCGACCGACGCCGGGAGCGCCGAGATTCACTGGCCTTCGGGCGTCAAAGAGACATTAAAACTGCCTGCGGCGGATCGCATCTACACCGTCACTGAGGGCCAGGGGATCACTGGGACACTATGCGGCGGTGCGCCGTGTGCGCTTGAGGCGCCGCCTGCGGCGCCAGAGGCGAAGACGGGCAAGCCCTGAATCGGACTGGTGCTTTCAGAAGGCTGAACGTGCCTGCCGGTTTGAGCCAAAGACAGGATCGGTGCAGACCGCGAGCGACCGCTAAAAAAGGAATCGGGTGGCAGCCCAGCGAGATGGGCGGCCACCCGAAAATGATGCTTTGAACGACCAGTTCAGGAGACAATTTCACGAGACATGCATAGAGTATCGGCAGATCATCGCGATGTCTTGAGACCTTCGAGTGACTTTCTTCTACATCAATAGGTGGAGACCGGCGCTGGCTTGACCTGCGATTATCCTCTTTTCTTTCTATGCATTCCCGCAGCACTACAATTACTGTGAAGGTGCTCGGTATTTGCGGAGCTGAACGCCATCTGTGGGAAACTGTCCCGATCTCGTGACCCAGAACAAGCCCAATTCGAGAAAACAACCAGGTCAAGCAGCCGTGTATTGGCTGGTGGCTGCCGGAAATCTTCGGTTGAATGCTCAACGTGGCCTGATGGCGTCTGCGATGCTGCTGGGTTGCTGGCTTCCCGGTCTGGCCCTGGAACCTTCGACCCCACTGGCGAATTATGGCCGCCAGACCTGGGTCATTGAGAACGGGCTGCCCCAGAACACCGTTCAGGCGCTGGTACAGACACGGGACGGCTTTGTGTGGCTGGGGACCGAGGTGGGGCTGGTGCGGTTTGACGGCAACGGGTTCCAGGTCTTTGATCGGAGTTCTGCGCCGGCGCTGCCGGGGAACGATGTGCGCTGCCTGCTGGAGACACACGACGGGGCACTGTGGATTGGGACCAGTGAGGGGCTGGCGCGGTGGAAGGATGGGGTGGTGACGGTATATGCCGCTGAACAAGGCTTGCCGTCCGATAACATCAAACTGATCATTGAAACTGACGATCGTGTTCTCTGGGCTTGGACGGACCGTGGTCTTGTGCATCTCAACCAGAATCGGTTTGTTGCCGTGAACGATTCTATTGCAAAAGATCCGGATGTTTCGGTTATTGTCAATCAACAGGGGAAGCTAACGGTTGAAGATGTTTCCAATGATGCGGATTACAAAGGCGGACAGTGGTCCCAATTGATCGATGCGAGGTGGCCGGGCTACCCGTGGGGGTTGACTCGGTTCTCGACATCGCTCTCCAAGGGACTACTTGCCGAAGCCTCTCAAAGCCACATTGAGATCTTTAGCAAGGAAAAGCTTCTTCAGAACCTGGTCCCCGGCAAGGACCTCTCGGGCAGCCAAATTCAGGCGCTCTTTGCTGATCGCGAGGGCTGTCTGTGGATTGGCACCAATAGCGGGCTGGCGCGTTGGGTCGACGGGAAAGTACAACGGCTGCCGATGACCGATCCGCTGGCATCGGCTTCGATCCTGTCGCTGATGGAAGATGCAGAAGGCAACCTATGGGTCGGGACTGAGAGTGGCGGGCTGCACATTCTGCGCGATCAGCGATTCCGCACCGTGGGCGCGCGGGAGGGTATTACTTCAGATGCCACAACTGCCGTGGTCGAGGACAAAGCGGGCACGCTCTGGGTGGGAACGAATGGAAGCGGGCTGAATGCGATGCGCCCCCAGGCAAATGCAGTTATAGAAGCCCGCCCTAGCCACAAAGACAAAAACGTGGCGAGGGTGGGGCACCCAGACTCCATTGAACCAGTGACAGCCGGATCGACGTTTCGCGGCTACACGGTGCACGACGGGCTGTTGAGCGATGTGATTCTCTCGCTGGCTGCCGCGCCCAACGGCGATCTTTGGGTGGGAACGCCGGATGGGTTGAATCGGATTCGCAACGGCAGGATCGATGCGGTTACTTCGTCGGACGGCTTGCCCGACGACTTTATTCGTTCCCTGCTGGTGGATGCCGATGGATCGCTTTGGATCGGGACGCGGCGCGGACTTACACACTGGGTCGCAGGAGTTGGCCTGCCGGGAAGTCTGGACTCCGCGATACATTTGGAGACCTATACACAAGCCAACGGCCTGGGCAGCGACCTGGTAGGCGCGATGGCCCGCGACTCCAAGAGTGATCTATGGGTGGCGACCTATGCCGGGCTGTCGCGATTGCACGGTGGCATGATCACCAATTTCACCACTGCAAACGGACTGACCAGCAACGT
Source organism: Occallatibacter sp. (assembly GCA_049522255.1). Classification (GTDB taxonomy): domain Bacteria; phylum Acidobacteriota; class Terriglobia; order Terriglobales; family Acidobacteriaceae; genus Telmatobacter. The sequence goes on along the minus strand of JBEKOA010000033.1, from coordinate 24,940 downwards.
AGTCACCGCACTGTTGCCGCGAAGCGACGGGACATTGCTCATTGGTACGCAGGATCAAGGCTGGGATCTCTGGGACGGCCAGCGCTTCACCGCGGGAAAGCAGGACGGCGCGACTCAAGCCAATCTCGACCGGACCACCATCCACGCCATTCTTGATGACAGCGAAGGCCATCTGTGGTTCGCTACCGGTGACGGGATCGCCCGTTGCGATTGGAGTGGAATAGGCGTTGGGACGCAGGGGGCCGGGTGTTCGCATTGGATCGAGTTTGGCGCCGCCGACGGGTTGCGCAGCCGGGAGACTGCCACCAACAGCCATCCTTCAGCCTGGCGCGGGCACGACGGGCATCTATGGTTTGCGACACCCAAGGGCCTTGTCGAGGTTGACCCGGCGCACTTCCCAGTGAACACGGTTCCACCACCGGTTGCGTTGGAGCGCTTCACCGTAGACGACCTTGTCCAAGCATTGCATGCACCGGGCTCTTTCTTGCGAATCGAGGCTGGACATGTCCACTTCCAATTCGATTATGCGGGGCTGAGCTTTGCTGCTCCGCAGAAGGTGCACTACCGCTTCAAGCTGGAGGGCTTTGACCGCGACTGGACTGAGGCCGGCACGCGGCGCTCCGCTTATTACACCAACATTCCACCGGGACGGTACACCTTCCGTGTGCAAGCGGCCAACAATGACTGGCTTTGGAACACCGAGGGCGCATCGCTTACGTTTGAGTTGCGGCCGCGCTTTTACCAGACAATCTGGTTTTATGCACTCATGCTGGCGGCTGCGGTGGGAATGGTTGTGCTGCTGCTTCGCCTACGGTTGCGGCGGGCGGAGGGCGAGTTCCGCGCCGTGCTGGGCGAACGGAGCCGCATCGCGCGCGAGATTCACGACACGCTGGCGCAGGGGTACGTGGGCATCTCGGTACAACTGGAGGTGCTCGCGGAGCTGCTGCGGCACAAGAAGACCGAGGCTGCGGAGAAACATTTGGACCTGACTCGGGGCTACGTTCGTGAAGGGTTGGCCGACGCGCGCCAGTCGATCTGGGCTCTGCGTTCGCAGGACTCGGGAGAGTCGACACTGCCGGTCAGACTGCGCCGCATGGTGGAGGCTGAAGGCGGGCATGGATTGGAAGCCAGGTTCAGCATCTTCGGCGCCTACCGGGCTATGACTCCAGAAACGGAGCAGGAATTTCTGCGCGTGGCGCAGGAGGCCATCCATAATGTGAAAAAGCACGCCGGGGCGCAGCACCTATCTGTCCAGTTGGAATATGGGCCGGACGAGATTGCGCTGGAGGTGCGAGACGATGGGCGTGGCTTTGCGGCGGAGCGAGAGTCGTCGCCGGGGCACTACGGACTGACCGGGATGAGAGAGCGCGCGGCGGCCGTCGGCGGATCGCTTGAAGTGACGAGCGAGCCGGGGATTGGAACTTCGGTGCGGTTGCGGGCAACGCCGCCAAAAGATTCGCAAAGAGGTTAAGGTTCGTGGTTTCCCACCCTAGCCGCCAAAACAAAGACGCGGCGAGGATGGGGCACCCAGCATTGAGATGAGTGAGCAAGTCAAGGAGCCATCGTGACCAAGGAATCGATTCGCGTACTGGTTGTTGAGGACCACCACGTGGTGCGCCAGGGACTGGTGGCGCTGCTGAACGTGGTGGACGGCCTGGAGGTGGTCGGCGAGGCCGCAGATGGCGTTGAGGCCATCGCGCAGTACCGCAAGCATCAACCGGATATTACGCTCGTCGATCTGCGGCTGCCGCGGCTGTCGGGCGTCGAAGTTATCGAGCGCATCCGCATGGAAACGCCGCAGGCGCGCTTTATCGTGCTCACCACTTATGACGGCGACGAGGACATCTACCGCGCACTGCAGGCGGGCGCGCGCGCCTATCTGCTCAAGGGCATGACCTCTGAGGAATTGATCGCAACGATTCACGCGGTTCATGCAGGCCGATCGCATATTCCTCCAGCCATCGCAGAAAAACTGGCAGAGCGGATGGGCACAGAGGAATTGACGCCGCGTGAGTTCGACGTGCTGGAGCAGATTGTGAATGGCAAGAGCAACAAAGAGATCGCGACAGAACTGGAAATCTCAGAGGCTACGGTAAAGACGCACATCAATAGCCTGCTGGGCAAGCTGGGCGTGACCGACCGGACGCAGGCGGCCACGGCCGCAATCCAGCGTGGCATTGTTACTCTCGAGTCCCTGAGAAGGCCGAAGCTATGATTTGGAAACCGATCAAGAAAGCGATCTCCTGCGGAGTTCTTGTGTTGCTCTTGTCTCCGCTTGCGCAGTCGCAAAAAACTGCGTGGCGGCAAGCGACGGATGCGGAGCTTGCATCGCTGTTGCCGGCGCGGGCGCCGGTGGAAAAGGAACACATCGAGACCGAGATGCGCACCGCCTCGGGCATCGTGAACGGCCGCGGCCAGTTTATCGCCGGTGTTGTGCTGCTTACGGCCGGGTATTCCGCCGAAGGAAAATACTCGCACTACCTGATTGTGCAGGCGCCGGTACGCATTGGGGGATTTTCGCTGAAGCCTGGGGAGTATGTATTCGGATGGACACGAGCCCAGGGGGGGGATGCGCTGAGCGTGCATTTTTACAAGGCCGCGACGGGCGCAGCGGTAGGCACTGCTGAGGCACGCCGCATCGCAGGATCAAGCCGCGTAGAGAGCCTGCATATCTGGCCGCCCGCCGATAAGGCATTGATTCAGATTGGGCGGTTTGGCATTCCTTACGAGCTTGCCGACGAGTAGCCGCCAAGATCAGTTGGGATTGCGCGGCTCGCCGGTTGGCAGAAAAGCGACCCCGGAAATCAGATCCCCGGAAGCCAGCGCATCCCTCAGCCGCTCCGCATTGGCGCCGCTGCGAGCAACAGCGGCTTGTAACAGACTAAGCGCCGAAGCCGGAGTAGTTTCGGCCGGCAAGCGGAAGATCCACGGAATATTGGTGGAGGTTAGCTTTCTGTCGCTGCTCAGGGCAACCACCGGCACAAAGGCCTTCAGAGCCAATTGCTCCGCCAGGTGAGCCGAGTCGCGATCCAGCGCGACAATTGCCAGTGCGTGCTCATCCATCAGCGCATGAACGAGTTGAGTTGAAGCCGCACCCCAGTTCTGGCCATTTAGATTTGTGGTCACGGGCACAAGCTTCCACTCGCGGCCCTTGGCCACGACGGCAGCCAACTCCGCCTGCACTTCGGCAGACTGTGCGATCTCATTCGCGTGCGGCCCGAAGAGCACCACACGCACCGGCCCGGAAGGAAGATCGCTTGGATGAGGGCCTGCGTAATCGACGCCATCTTCACCCACACGCGCATAGGGCACCTGCGGTGCGGCAGCCACCTGCGGTGGGGCAGACGCCGCTTGCGCGGCACGAGGCTGTTGTGCGGCCGGCGGTTTTTCCATCGTTGCGACGCGATAGGTCACAGCGCCGTTGTGCACGGTACCCAAGTACAAAGGAGCGACATTCTTCTGGTTGGGATCGAAGACCATGTGCCCGGTTACTCCGTCGTACTCTTCGATATCAGCCAGCGCGTCGTGAATCCGCGCGCGATTAAGACCGGCCTTGCAGATGGAGTCGAGCAGGGCATTCATCGCGTCGTAGGCCAGCGAGGCGAACTGCTCCGGCTTCTCGTGAAAGCGGGCCTCAAAGCGCTGGTTGAACTCCTGCCACTTCGGATCGTTGCGCGTGGGGTCGTAGGGAAAGACCGCCTCGAATCCTTCGGCTGCATCGCCGGCCTGGGCCAGCAACTCGGGGCCAAGCGTGCGATAGGAACCGAAGACCGGCTGCTTCATGCCTGCGGCGCGCATCTGCTTAAGGATTCCCGCCGCTTGAGCTTCGTCGGCCCACAGCACGATGGCATCGGCGCGTGAGGAGCGAATCACATTCAACGGCTTGGTGAAGTCTGTATCGCCGGGAAGATACTTCTGCTCGATCACGATCGGGTGGCCTAGCCTGCGCGCCGCATCGCGAAGCTTCATGACGCCGAAGCGGCCGTAGCGGCTATTCACTCTGAGGATTGCCACACGCTTCAGTCCAAGTTCGGTGAAGATGTGGCGGGCTAGCGTGAGGCACTGCACGCGGTCATCTTGCAAATCCGTAAAGTACCACGGAATGTAAGTCTCTGGAATCGTCGGATCAGTCGAGGCGGAGTTGACGATGGGAATCTCGGCGCGCAGAGCTACACGCAGAGCGATGTGGGTTGATTCGGAACTGATGGAGCCGAAGATCGCCCAGTCGCGGTCGTCGTAGACCATTTTCACAACTTCATTCGATGCCGAACCCCAGATAGTAGGGTCAGTTGGCCGGTCCTCGCCATAGACGGTCTTCGCCTGCCAGTTGTCGTAGTCGTTGTGCAGCATCAGGCGGAAAGGCTTGCCGCCGTAGCCGCCGTGAGCGTTGGCTTGCTCGATGGCCAGTTGCGCGCCGTGCAACATACGCAGGCCGAAGATCGACTCCGGATTATGTTCGATGGGACCGAAGAATCCGATGCGAATTTCGGTCAGATTCTGCGGCTCGGGAATATCCCGCGCCGCGCCGGAGTAGATGTTGGGATGGGTGTAATTGAGGTCGTATGGCGCCGCGAACTTCGCGTACGGGCTCAAGTCGGCAGGCTCGCCGGCATAGGGCGTGACCTCGCGATCCCTCGGCGGCGCTGGAGGATGCGCGCCACATTCGCAGGTACCCTTGCCCGTGACTGCCACTGGACTCTCATCCTGGATCGCGGCCGGGGTCGAATACGAGCCAGCATCTTGCGCGGCAGCATGACCAACGCAGACCGTACCCATAGCGCAGGCTAGAGCCAACAACCATCCCTTGCACATGACGACTACTCCTTGACGGCCGGGCCCTTGTCGGTGCGAAACATGGCGATGGCTTCGATCTCGATCAGTAGTTCTGGCCGGCAGAGATGAGCCTGGATGCCGGTTGATGCAGGCAGCGGGTCGAGTCCTTGCTCTTTGAAGAAGGCCGTGCGCCCGGCATTGAATACGTCGTAATCGCGATCGATGTCTCTCAAGTAACAACTGGTCCGCACGATGTCGTGCCAGGTGCAGCCCTCGGCCTCAAGCAAGCCGGTGATGTTGTCGAAGGTGCGCCGAAGCTGGGCGGGAAAGTCGCCGACGTGGACGCTCTGGCCGTTCTCGTCGATCGAGGCCGTGCCCGAGATGAGCAGAATGACGACTCCACCGATGTCGATCCTCATGCCGCGTGAGAAGGAACTCGGCTTGGCGTAGGCATAGGCCTCGTTGAGCACTCCGTGATTGGTGATTGCGCGCTTTTCGATGGGCGCGTGTGCGATGGCTTCCAAAATATCTGCAAATGCGTTCATGTTTGTGCTGCTCCTTATGGTCTTATTGTTTTTGACGAATCCCATGACTCAAACCCTTTGCTGTCGCGACCCAAATGTCGTCGCCCTGGAAGTCGATTCCAAGTACATAGTTGTGGGCCGGCGCTGTTGTGACCTCGACCGGCGTTACGTTGCCTTTGGCGTCGCGCACCGTCATCTCCGGCTTGCCCTCTTTGAGCGAGGGGCGATAGACGGCCCAGTTGACGCCGTCGTAGTATGCCAGCCCTTTGTCGGTGCCGAACCAGGCGCGATTGGCGTCCACGCCCTTGATTGCGTTAATGAAGTTCGAGGGAAGTCCGCTGTCTTTCGTGAGAAAGTTGTGCCAGTAGCGGCCATCGTAGCGGCTGCCGCCGAAATACGTGGCCGCCCAAAGGATATTGTCTACGAAACTGACGGACGTTACAATCTCGTGGATCAGTCCCTGATCCTTGAAGAGCACAATCTCGTTTTCACCGTCGGGGTCATCGTATTTGTCCCAGCGCGCGGTCTTTTGATCGAACTCCAGAACCCCGCTACCCCAGACACCGTAGTAAACCTTGGTGGGTGTGGCGGAGACGGAGTAGGCCCATATCTCGGTCATGGGCGTGTTGCGCTCATTGTAGAGCGTCCACTGGCCGGTGCGGGTGTTCAGGCGGCAACCACCGGCGGCCGTGGCTACCCACACATTTTCGCCCTCCACCGAGACGCCATAAACCACATCGTTGCTCAACCCGGAGTTCAACTGCGTGAAGCTGTCGATGCGCCCGCCGGAGATGCGGCTCAGGCCGCCCATGGTTCCGGCCCACACGTCGCCAGTGCGCTTGTCCAGAGCCAGCGTGAGCACGGCGCGATGCGCCAGGCCGTCCTTGATGTTGTACGTCTTCCACGCGTGATTCTCGTAGAGGGCAAGGCCATCTTCAGTGCCAGCCCAGATGCGGTCTCCATCCACCAGCACGGCATACACGTGGTTGTTGGGCAGGCCATTGGCGGTGGTGAAGTTCTCAAAGCGAAAGCGCGGCACCTGCGGTGCGGCCAACCGCGCCTTCGGCGCAACCGCACCCGACGATGGAGCGATAGTTTGTGCAGGGAACGCCAATGACGCGGCAACTAACAGTGCTGCGGTTATGATCAGTCTCTTCATCGCGTCCTCAAGTATTCGATCAAGTCGTTGAGCTCATCTTTGGTCAGGTCGTTGGTGCGGCCGTGCTTGTCTTCGGGGTTGTACACCGTCCAGATCTCTTCGAGGGTGTGTGCTGAACCATCGTGCAGATAGGGCGCGGTGAGCGCGATGCTGGTCAACGGCGCCGACTTCAGCATGCCGGAGTTGTCGGTGGGCCTGCGCGTCCCCACATCGAAGAGCTTCTGATTGGTTCCCTTGGGTCCGCTGTGGCAAAAGGAACAACGATTAATCTCCGGGATTGACTTGCCGAATTTGTCTGTGTCGCGCTCAAAGATCCCTTTGCCGCGCTCCTGCGCCGGCGTAAGATCACCATCCGGCAGCCGCCAACGGTTGGGCCGCGGCGACAGGCTGCGAATGTAAACCGCGAGGTCGGCAAGGGTCAGGTTGTCGTACTGCTCTGAGCGCCAGAAGTACTTTTCCGTCCGCGGTCCACACTCGGTTGGAATGTTGGGATTGCCCCCATTCCACTTATAAGGCTCGGTGTTTTTGATGCCCTCGAGCATCTTGTTGTCCACGATGTCGCGGCCAAAGCCATCCGGCTCCAGATCCCATGTGAGACCGTCGAAGGTGGAATCGATGTGACAAGTTGAGCAGCCGATCTGGCCTTGAAAGCCGTAGCGCGCGGTATAGAAGGTCTGCTCGCCGTGGCGCATCGAAGAAACTGTCTTTGGCCCGGCCAATGTAATGGTGGAAGCGACTCTTTTGGTCCGCGTATCGATCACGCTGATTGTGTCTTCGAGGCGGTTGGCCACAAACAGCTTGCGTCCATCGGCAGTGAGCGCTAGGCCGCGAGGGTTGTGACCGACGGGAATGCGCGCGTCAACATAGTTTGCACTGGCGGAGAGGTCCTCCGCAAAGGAACCGGATTCGGGATGCGGACGCGAGTGAATGAAGCGCAGCAGGCGCGGAATATCAATAGCGATAACACACTCCGAGCCGGCGATGGTGACATAAAGACGCGACTTGTCCGGCGAAATGGCCACGCCGAAGGGCTGCGAGGCGTAGCGCTCAAGCTCGTCCAGCGGAACCTCGACTGGCTTGCCAACGTCGGCGCCGAAGAGCGTCAGAGTATAGGCGAATGCTCCTCCATGTTCGAGATGCGCCAGCGGCACTAGATTCTTGGGGTGGTACTCGGCCACTGCGCCGAGGCGGCCGTCAGAAGAGAGAGCCAGGTGAAAGACTCCGGCAATCGCGTGCAGTGGGATGCGATCTACCACCACGGCGTGCGCTGCGTCGATCACCGTGATCTCCGACTCCGGCGCGGTGCGATTATCCAATTCCGTTCGTACGCGCGGTGGATTCGGATAAACATGCGTCGCGTAGATGCGGCTGCCATCGGGAGAGAGCGTCAGATAACTCGCGCCGCGTCCTGCGAGGAGCCGCTTCTCTTCCGCACCGGTTGCCGCATCGAGCACGGTCACGTCGCTTGAGATGCGATTGGCAACGAAGAGCCGCTTGCCCGTGCTGTCCTCGACCACGCTCGACGGTTCCGCTCCTACCGGCCACGTTGCCGTGACGGTCATTGTGTGCGTGTCAATTACCGAGAGCGTGTCATCCCAGGAGTTGGTGACGAAAAGCCTTGCACCGTCCGGCGAGAGCGAAAAGCCGCGCGGCACGCGGCCCACGGCGATGTTCTTGATGACGGCGAAGCTCGCCGCATCCAGCACCCGCACCTCTTCACTCTGCTGGCAGAGCACGTAAAGCCGCGCGCCGTCGGGCGAAAGCAGAAGTTCAAGCGGCGAAGCATAGTCCTGAGCATCTGCCTGCTCCGCACGGACCGGACGATCGATGGCGGGCCAGAACGCGAACGCGATCAACGCCGCGGCCAGAGCCGCAAGCGCTGCTGTGCACCGGGTTTGGATGTACCGGCTCACTTCGCGTCACCTGATTTCGGCTCTTCAACCGTGAGCACGCGGTCCACGCTCAGCTTGTCAAGCGTCTGTTCGCGGCCGCTTGGCCAGTGAACGATCAGCTTGTCCACTGTCGTAGCCGCACCCAGCCCAAAGTGCAGGCGGCCATCGTCTTGCGAGAGATAACCGGAGCCGGCCACGCGTTCTGCGGTATGGCGCTGACCTGCAGCGAAGACTTCAACGCGCGCGCCGATGCCGTCGCGGTTGCTTTTTGCCTTAGGGCCGGGGGCATTGTTCTGGTCGCCAGGCCGCATCGCGCCCACCAGTTTGATTGCAATCCAATGGCCGGTGTTCGCAGAGACATTGTGAACCAGCGTTCCCCTGCCGCCGAGATTGACCATGAAGGCATCCACCTTGCCGTCGTTGTCGTAGTCGGCAAAGCAGGCGCCGCGTGCTGTTGTGCGTTCGCTCAACACGGGGCCGGCATCGCGCGAAACATCGGCGAACTTTCCCGCTCCTAGTCCGCGAAAGAGCGTGTGCTCCTGAGGAATGAGGTGAATGAGTCCGCCGTGAAAGATGAGAATGTCGAGCTGTCCGTCGTTGGCAAAGTCATAAACGCCTGTGCCCCAACTGACATATTGCGCGTTGGTCTGCGAGACGCCGTTTGACGCACCCATATCTTCAAAGCCCAGCTTGCCAGTGTTACGCAGGAACCGGTTATAGTGGCCGTCGGTGACCCAAAGGTCCAGAACGCCGCGACCCTCGAAGTCGGCAAAGACCGGGCCCATCGATGAAGTGGACTCGCCATTCTGCCCAAAGGCCGTGCCGGTATCGTTGCCGATCTCTTCAAAGGTCCCATCGTGCTTGTTGTGGAAGAGAAAGTTTTCCGTTCGGTCATTGGCGACGTAGATGTCGTCCCAGCCGTCGTTGTCAAAGTCCGCCGCAGTCACGCCCATAGTACGGCCCACATAAGCGCCGATGCCCGACTTTTCGGTCACATCGGAAAAAGTGCCGTCGCAATTGTTGTGATAGAGCCTGTTGGTTTCGCCCTCGTAGTCCAACGGTCCAGGATAGTTGTCAGCCGCATAGAAGGCGCGATACTTGGGATCGAAGTTGACGTAGCGGCCCACGAATAGATCGACGCATCCATCCTTGTCGTAGTCGAGCCATGTGGAACTGATGGCCCAGCCATCAACCTTGATGCCGGCCTTCGCTGTGACATCGGTAAAGTGGCCGTTGCCGTCGTTGTGGTAGAGAATCGTCTTGCCGTAGCCGGTGACAAGCAGATCGACGAATCCGTCGTTGTCGTAGTCCGCCGCAGTTACTGCCATTCCGTAGATATCCGGATTCAGACCCGACTGCTCCGTCACGTCGGTGAAGGTGCCGTTGCCGTTGTTGCGATAGAGATGATTGTGCGGCAGCGGATCGGGCTTCTGCTTGAGCGGATAGGGATGCATCGAGTCGTCGAGCGGACGGCCATTGACGACGTATAGGGATTCAAGGCCGGAGTTGTTGTAGTCGAACCAGATGCATCCAGCGCCGGTGCCCTCGAGCAGCGAGCCCAACTGGCGCGAGCCGAAGCTGTGAGTGAAGTGGATGCCTGCCTTGTCGCTGGCGTCTTCAAACCGGATGCCTGGCGGCGCGGCAGACACCGCTTGCGCGGCAGAAGCGGACTGCGCGGGAGAAGGGATCGAAACTAAAGGGGCAGTTTGCGCCGCAGACATCGAGACAACGCCGAGTAATAGTAGATAGCGAGTAAACATCTCAGTTGCCTCCCGGCGATTTCGTTTTTGGTGCTTTCGTCTGCGCCGCACCTGTCAGATCAACGGGTGTAGTAGTGCGCAGCAGCACAGCCGGCACGCGATTCTCCGAAGCATGCTCCGGTCCCACATGGCAGCCAACGCAGATGCGCTGCTCGCCACGGCGAATCCAGAACCATCCGTGCTCCTGGCGCAGAACCGCGCCTTCTTTGTCGAGCAGAGCAAAACGAATGGGCTTGTCGGCAGGAGCTTTCACGAAGAACGACCCATCCGGCTCAACGGGCGCCGTACCCATAACAACAGTGTGACCGGCATCCAACGTCTCCAACCGCACCGACACGGGAGCAGCTTTGAGGTTGCCTTCGCGCGATTGGCGCGCATCGAGGGCAAGCATGTTGGCGTAACTCCAATCGTGCAGCCCTGAGGGATGGCGCTTGGGCCTGTTGCGCGGCGCGATCAGTACCGGCTCGACAAGATTCTCACCGCTTTCGGCAAGCACAGTTTCCAGTGCTGCCGATCCCGGCCTCCACTGCTTCAATGCGTAGTGGGTGCCAGCCCCGATCCGCGCGCTCACCAGCCAATTGCCCGAAGCCGTCTCGGTAATTGCGCCCGCGTACTCGGCATGAGGAGCCGCGATCGTCTGCTCGTGCGCGAGGGGCGAAGTGAAACGCGCCAGCGAAGCTCCGTGTGTGAAAACCACGTCGCCATTGGCTAGTTGCTTGCCACCCCAGCGCGCCTTGCCATGATCGCAGCGATACGACTCGACGCCCGAGCCGTCGGAGTAAACCAGAAGCAGTTCGGGTGTCGATCCGGCGCCCAGCGGGAAGCCGGCTTCAAAGAGAATGCGCCCATCCGCCAATACATCGGAAGGAATCGCGCTGGCCGGGAGATACGAGAGCGGAAGCAACGCGGATCCAGCGTCTGAATCTATCGGCGCAAAGAAGTCGGGAGAGTCTTTGCCCGCGGACTCGAGTTGAAAGCCCTGCGGCTTGCGTTGTGCATAAACCAGGCGGCCGGCGGGCAGATAGAGGGGATGAATCGCATCACTCGCTCCGGCGATCAACTTGCGCACGGAACGGTCAGCCAATGTCATCTCCCAAATCTGCCACGGATCGTTAGCGCCCTGCTTGCCGGCGAAGAGCACTCGCTTGCCGTCGAAGGAGACGTTTGCGTCGGCGGAGGCCGCAAAGCCCGTCAACAGCAGCTCCGGCTTCGACACTGGCTTGCCCGCATGAACCAGCAGCAGTTGCGCCCCTTTGGGAAACCTCTCTTCTCCACGTAGCGCAGCGAGAGGCTCGTAAACCGGCGCGGAAGTGACGATGACATCGGGGCCGATCGCGGCATCGGAGCCTTGTGCCGTGCTAGTGGAAGATCCGCAAAATGGAATCAGCAACGCCACTGCGGCCGCAATCGAGAGCACTCTCACAACTGGATTCATCCCACAGCCACCAATGAAAGCGCCTGAGCCGTCTTGCGCCGCGAAGGTGGGCGAATATCCCGCACGGCAAGCCATGGCTCTAGATCGGCCATCATCTCGTCAAATGCAGCGAAGTCCAGCGACTGCTCCCCGTCACTCCACGCTTTAGCCGGATTGGGATGCACCTCGACGATCATGCCATCGGCCCCGGCTGCAACCGCAATGCGCGCCAGCGCGGGAACAAGTTCGCAATTCCCTGCCGCGTGGCTCGGATCGGCGACTACCGGAAGATGTGAGACCTGCTTGAGCAGAGCGATCGCCGACACATCGAAGGTGTTGCGCATCGCTGTCTCAAAGGTGCGAATGCCGCGTTCGCAAAGGATGACGTTGGGATTGCCATTGTCCAGAATCAGTTGCGCAGAACGCAGCCACTCGGCCACCGTGGCCGCCATGCCGCGCTTCAGCAGCACGGGCCGCGCCGACTTGGCCGCCGCTTCCAGCAGCGAGTAGTTTTCCATATTGCGCGTGCCGATCTGGAGGATGTCTGCGTATTCGGCCACCAGCGGTACATCCTCTTCCGACATGACTTCCGTCACGATGGCCAGCCCGCTCTCCTGGCGCGCACGGGCCAACATCTTGAGCCCTTCGAGTCCAAGTCCTTGAAATGCGTAGGGAGAGCTGCGCGGTTTGAAGGCGCCGCCGCGCAAGATGCGCGCTCCGGCGCGGCGCACGTGGTTGGCCGAGGCCATCAACTGAAACTCTGTCTCAACCGAGCAGGGCCCAGCCATGGTGACGAATTGGCCGCAGCCGATCTCCAAATCCAATACCGGCACGGTCGTCTGGCGGCGCCGCGCGCTCTTCAGACAATCGGGGGATTCGGCAAATCGTTCCTGCCACGTCTCGCGCACCTTCTGCGCTCCGTTTCTGGGGAAGCGGAAGTATTAGATTAGCGTGAGGGCGGGTAACGCGCCTCCACCGAAAGGTGGAGGTGGAGCCGGCATAGCTAAGTGCATCCTTTTGTGATAAATAGACTTGATCGCGAGGTTGCTATTCCGTTTGCGCAATCGGAGGCGGCTTGTAGCCGAAGGCCGCATCCAGGATTGCAGCGACTCCCAGAGCGATTTCATCTTGAAATGGCCGGGCTACAATCTGCACTCCGATGGGCAGGCCCTGTGGTGACCGGCCAACGGGAACCACCGCTGCCGGCGCGGCGAACGCATTAAACCACTGCGTATGGCGCACGGCGTCGAGATAATTCACGGCCCGGCCCTCAATGATCCACTCCCTCTCGCCGTGACGAAAGGCGGGAATACTTGCAACCGGACAAAGCAGGACCGGATATGCGCTCATTTCTTTGAGCGTTTTCGAGCGAATCAAGTCCAGTTCCGCCCAGGCTTCGAGCAACTCCGTTGACGTCAACGGTGGCAAAGCCTCAGAAAAACCGAGAAACTCGTTGAAGATGGGACTCAGTTGATGCTCCTGGCCGCGAATGGCCCGCGCATAGAACATGGCGCCGCACTGGACGAAGAACTTCCACCACAATTGGCGCAGCCGTTCAAGTGTGCGCGGCATAAAAGGCTCTACCTGGAAGCCCGCTTCCCGCAGCGCGGAAGCCGCGGCCTGCACCGCCGTTCGCGTCTCCGGCGTGACCGGAACCAGGCCGTCGTCTTCAAAGAATCCAATCCTGTTCGAGCGCAGTTCATCGAGACTCGGCTCGCGCAATTCGACCGGCGGACTCACCGGATCGAGCGAGTCCTGGCCACTGAGCGTGCGAAAGAGCAACGATACATCTTCCATCGTCCGCGCCATCGGTCCGATTGCGCCCAGAATCGAGAAGGGACCCACGCACGGCGGCAGATGCCCTCGGCCTGGAAAGCGGCCCGGCGTAGGCTTGAGCGCACAGATGCCGGTGAAGTGCGCCGGTACGCGCACCGAACCTCCGCTATCCGAGCCCAGCCCCGCAGCCGACATTCCCGCAGCGATCGCCGCCGATTCGCCGCCGCTCGATCCTCCCGGCGTGTGTTCGAGATCCCACGGATTCCGCGTTTGTCCATGGAGCAGATTCGCAGTTTCGTAGGCCATCAGAAACTCCGGGCAGTTGGTCGTGCCCAGAATCAGCGCCCCAGCCGCGCGCAGGCGCGCAACCACGACTGCATCTTCAGTGGGGATCTCGCCTTTGTGAAGCAGGCTGCCGATCTCGCATTTGAATCCTCGCGCGGCAATCGATGACTTCACGGTCACCGGCAATCCGAACAGCGGTCTGCGGGACCGGGTGCCACGCCATGCATCGTGCTTCCGCGCCCGCTCGCGAACCCGCTCTGCATCGAAATCGGCGAAGACGTTTAATTGAGGATTCAGACGCTCGATCTGCCGGATGTGTGCCTCAGCCAACTCCGCAACGGAGATCTCACCGGAGCGCAGAAGCTCCAATTGCCGAACCGCCGGCTCACGCACTACATCGTTCATGGTTGCTCTGCCCTTGCGGCCGCGCACGCGGCGTCTGCCCCACCGCAGGTGGCTTGAGGAGTCGACGGCAGCATCCGATAGTCGAAGCGGTATGATCGCACCGGTTCGCCCGAGTCAAAGCGGTCATTCCAATCCAATTGATAATCAAGAGACTGGGCGTCCAGCGGAAACTCCTCGGAGCCTGGATAGGGATAAGCGCTCATCGCGTGGAATGGCAGTTGCGCCACGGTGAAGGGCGATGCATCCCACCAGTCCATATCTTTCACAAACCCGTTGGCATAGAAGAAATAATCGCGCTTCCAGTGCGGAGCGAGGGCGGGCAGTCCGGTCGCGTCAAACTCGGTGGCGATCTCTTCGCCGCTGCCGAAGATGACATAGCGGTCGTCGATGCTCTTCAGCAACGGGGTCACGTCGCCCATGCGCGTGTAGCTGCCGCGCTGATGCTGGAAGGGCCCGGTCAGACTCACACGGTCATAGTCGTAGTCGAGGTCGCCGGGGCTCGCGCCCTCAATCTGCGTTGGGTAGCCGCGGAAATGCAGCGTGGCCGAGGCTAACGGGATCTCAGCGGTGCGCGACTCGGCCTCAGGGCTGTTATCGATGAGCACCTGATCCCAGTAGATTTCAAGATTGGTGACGAGCTTTATCCGATGAGCCCCAGCGGGCAGCTTGCTTGTGAGGTCGACAACGATGGTGCGCTCAAGGCCGGCGGGAAAGCCGACGTCGTCTGCGATGCGCTTCCATGATCCGTCCGGCATTTGCGCCTCGACATAAGGCGAGATGGGCTTGATGCCCGCCTGCCACGCAGCATAGAGCGAGGTTGCGCTGAAGTAGTTCACATAGCCGGTCATCAGCAGCCGCAGTGGTGAGCCCTGTTTCACTTCGCCCAGATCGAGTGTCAGGGCGTGGAGATTTGCAAAACCGTCGTAAGGCAGCGGCGTGAATCCACTGGCGAACGCGTGATCGCGGCGGCTCACTTGGTCGAGCACATCGCGACCCTCGCCATCCCACGCGCCAACAGGCAACCGTGCGCCCATGGAAGCCACCACGCGTCCTGACGCAAAGGGCGGATCGTCTAGGAATCGCTCGTCGGGATTGACCTCGACATTCTCAGGATGATCGACCGCGACCAGCCGCAACTGGTCGATGTAGTTGACCTCCTCCATCGGCTCCATGAAGCGCAGGCTCAGCTTGCCATTCACCGGCGCAAGCTCGGCGCCATCGACCTTAATCCACTCGCCGGGATTGGGCGTGTTGCGCCGCGTGGGCGTGAACCAGTGGCCTACAACCGCAGCGCCGATCACGTCCGTGACTAATTTGTACTTGTGCCCGTTCCACGCAAAGAGCACCGGACAAGAGCTTCCACGGCGGTCTGCCTCTTTCATCGCAATGACAGGCTGATGGGGCAGATCGATCTCGTCTTGAAGCACGCCGGTGGGCCAGAGAATGCGCAGCAGATCGATGCCCTCAGCATCGCCCAGGCCGACCAAAATCTGCGGCGGAGCTTGCGTCAGATAGCCCGATGCACCGGCCAACTCCCACTTCTGCCATTGGCCGTTGGCGAAGATCTCAACCTTCGCGCCCAATGCAGTCTTGTTGTCGGCAAAGCCGGTCAGGTCGAGGCGGACCGAGTGATTCTTGTTGCCGCCCACATTGCGCAACAGCACCGGCGGCGCGTTCAGTTGGGTCACGATCAGATCCGGGGCGCCGTTGTCGTCCACCGCGATCAGCCCGCGCGGAGCGGTCAACTTCACGTTGTCCAGGCCCAGCGAATGGCTCACGTCTTCAAACGTCCCATCGCCGAGATTGCGTAGCACGCGCACCTGCGGGCCGGACTTGGTCTCGACAATCGCCGCCAGATCGATCCAGCCGTCGTTATCAATATCGACTGGCGTCAGGCCCCATCCTTGAATCGCATCATGCAGCGGAAGCTCTACTCTTTCAAATCGCCGGCCTGCCTTTTGAGGTCCCGCAACATTGCGCCACAGCGTAAGGCCCGGAGCGGCAGCGTGCGTGACGGCGATGTCCATCCAACCGTCTTTGTTGTAGTCGAGCACGGCGATACCGACAGTGGGCGGCAGTGGCGCGACAGAGTTCTTTACTGCTCGAGCATATTCCCGAGCCTCTTTTCTGGTTGCCTGACGGAGGGTTCCGTGTTCTGCGATCTCCGTGATATCTTCCGCTGTCAGGGTTGCGGGATCCAAAGCCTGCGTCGGATACTTGCCTTCGCGCGGATTCACATAAATCAACGGCGCTGGCCCATCGCCAGTCACCGCGATGTCCACAGCACGGTCGTTATTGAAATCGGTCAGTATCGCCGCTGCCGTGCTTCCAGTACCGCCCAGGCCAGTTGGCTCTGTCCATTCCGTGAAGGTCTTATTGCCATTGTTGCGCCATAAGACATTCGGTGAGCCTCCCTCCTTCAGAGCAGCCCCGGTCAAGAAGAGATCCAGATCCCCATCGTGGTCATAATCTATAAACGTAATTCCGCTCGGCCGGTTCCTGGGAATCAACCCTGCCTCCGCTGTCACGTCTTGAAACTTGCCCTTGCCCAGATTGCGGAAGAGCAGAACAGCGTCATCCAGCGCAACGGCCAAGTCATTCAAGCCATCGTTGTCATAGTCGCCCACGGCGCATGCTACTGCATGGCCGTTGGCCTTCAGCCCTGCCGCCGCCGCATCGAATTCCTCATAGCTTCCGTTGCCCGTGTTATGCAGCACGCGAATCGCCTGCGGCCCCGACTGCATCAGCACGAGGTCCATGGCTCCAGCACCGGTCACGTCCATCATGCAAGCACCGCCGGTGGTCGTCCATTTCAGGCCGGGCGGCCCTGGTCCGGATTTTCGGACCTGGGATAGCATCGGTTGCGCAACCAGCTTCACCGGAAGCATCGCGCGCTTACCCGCCTCCGGCGTCTGAATCGGTGTGACCGTCGAGTAGTGCCCCTGCTCGCCATAGGAGAGCCCAATGGGCGCTCCAATCTTGGTGCTGGTCAAATGCTGGAAGCGTTTGAAATGTTCTTTGGCCTCATCCACATGGCCAGTACGCTGCAAGGCGCGCGCCAGGGCGAACTCGGAGGAGGCATGCAGCGGGTCGATCTCCAGCGCTTTCCGCAAGGAGTCGATCGCTTTGTCGAACTGCTTTAACTCCTGGTAGCAAACGCCCACAAAATAAAGGGAATCCGCGTCCCTCGGATCGATCTTCGCCGCCTGCTGGAAGCTGGCCAGAGCCGGCGCGAGTTCGTTGCCCGCGTGCTGGGCGAGGCCCAGGTTGTACCATGCCTGGGCGCTTTCAGGATTCAAAGCGAGGGCAGCCTGCAAAGCCTTCTTAGCCTCGTCCAGTTTTTGCAGAGCCATCAGCGCTATGCCCTCGTTGATCGCAGCCTGCGCCAGCTTTGGATCCCGCTGGAAGGCCTCGGCAAATGTCGCCTGAGCGCGCTCGGTAAACTGCTGGCTCATCTCGGCCGCGCCGCGATTGTTGAGCCGAACCGCCTCGGCGTCAAAGCTTGGCGGCGCAGCAATTCCCATCGCTACCGACGCAAAAAGAAAGAACGCCAAAGACCCGAACGTCCTGATGAATCGCTTTCCCAACGTCGTCTCCAATGCGGCTGGAGTCTGGCGACTTCCAAGAATCCGCGGAACTTTACAGTGTATGCGAGCGGCCAACCGGGCTGCATCGACACAATGGATGGGATCTCGATCGAAAGCTCGCTCAAGACGCAAGGCGAATTATACTTCTGGAGTGATCCCTTCGCTTCACGACATCGATTGGCACAGCTTTCTGGCTCGACCCCGGCTGCCGTCACCGGCTCCAGAAGCGCTTGATCTGCTGCGCCGACAAACAATTCTTATCACCGGCGCGGGCGGGTCCATCGGTTCGGCATTGGCTATGCGCTTGGGTGAGCTCGGGCCCGCGAAGCTGATTCTTCTCGAAGCCTCGGAGAGTAATCTCTTCGCCCTGGAGCGGGATTGGGCCGCTGCTTCGGCTGCGAATTCGGGCGCTGCATGCGCGATGTCGCCGATCCTGGGCAACGTAGCCGATGAGGCGCTGCTGGATGAGATTTTTGCGACCCACGCGCCGCCCATTGTCTTCCACGCAGCCGCCTTCAAGAATGTGCCACTGATGGAAGGGCAGCCGCTGGCGGCGATCGCCAACAATATCTTCGCTACTAAAGACTTGACCCGGATCGCCACGGAGCACGGAGCGCGCGTCGTGCTGCTCTCTACCGATAAATCCGTTGCGCCGGCCTCGGTAATGGGCGCGACCAAAAGAGTCGCCGAACAGATTGTGTTGGCATCCGGCGGCAGCGTTCTGCGGCTGGGCAACGTACTTGCCTCGCGCGATAGCGTCGCCGAGATCTTCGCGCGCCAGATCGTGCAAGGCGGCCCGGTCACGGTCACCGATCCGGCAGCGCGTCGCTACTTTTTGACGTTGGGCGAAGCCGTCGATCTACTGCTGACGGCAGCGGCGCACTCTGCACCAGGGGCTTTGTATGCACCGGTATTGCCGGCAACGCATTTCGTAGCGGACCTGGCCCGGTTCATGGCGCGCGAACTGCGGCCCGAGCGAAAAATTGCGATTGAGTTCACAGGCCCACGCGCAGGTGACAAAGAAACCGAGGCCTTGTGGTCGGTCGGAGATCAATTTGACGCGGCAAGCCTCGACGGGATGGTCCTAGTTGAAACGATGCTGCCAACGGAAACCCAACTGTCAATCGGCCTCGCCAACCTGCGCACAGCCTTACGTGCTCGCGACCTCCGTGAAGCGCTCACTCACCTGCGCACGCTGGTTCCCGATTACACGCCAGGCAGCGCTCTGCTGGCGCTCGCCGCGGAATGCGGACCTCGGGTCTGCCAATGAGCGAAGCGGGCGAGAAGCGGCGCATCGGAGTGATCACAACTTCGCGCGCGGACTACGGCCACCTCTACTGGCCTCTGAGGGAACTGGCTGCGCACCCGGAGGTCGAACTGGGAGTCTTCGCGCTCGGCGCGCATCTGGCGCCGGAGTTTGGCTCGACGATTCGCGAGATTGAGGCCGACGGATTTTCGATCAAAGCGCGCATCGAGTGCTTGCTCAGTTCAGACACCGACACTGGCATGGCCAAGACCATCGGCGTTGCCATTCTCGGCCTGGCAGACGCGCTGACGGCATGGCGTCCTGATCTGCTGCTGCTGATCGCCGACCGGTATGAGATGCTGGCGCCGGCCTCGGTTGCGCTCGCGCTGCGCATTCCCATCGCCCACATCGAAGGCGGCGAAGTGAGTCAGGGAGCCATCGACGACGCCGTACGCAACGCACTCACAAAGCTGGCCCATATCCACTTCACATCCACCGAAAACGCCCGTCGCCGCGTCATCGCGATGGGCGAGGAGCCGCGGCGCGTTCATCACGCAGGAGCGCCGTCGCTCGACCACCTGGGCCGATCGAATCTGCTCGATCGCTCAGCGCTTGAAAGCCGGCTTGGCATCGTGCTTACGCCGCCCACGTTGCTGGCCGCCTGGCATCCGGTGACCATCCTGCGCGAAACAAACGCTGAGGCCGATGCTCTTTTCGACGCGCTATCGCAGGCACCGGGGCAACTCGTTTTTGTTTATCCCAACTCTGACGCAGGCAGCCATGCGCTCATCGAACGCGCGAAGGCTTTGGCAGTCGCAAGGCCTCAAACGCACATCTTCGTCAACCTCGATGCGGTAACTTACTGGAGCCTCTTGGGGCAAGTGAACGCGATGATCGGGAATTCGTCGAGCGGGATCATGGAAGCGGCCTCCTTTGCGCTACCGGCCGTCAACGTCGGGATGCGGCAGCAGGGCCGCGAACGCGCCCGCAACGTGATTGACGCACCGGCTGAGACAGCCGCGATCGTTGCTGCGGTCGCGAAGGCGCTCAGTCCAGAGTTCCGCAATTCTCTCCGCGGCATGGAGAACCCCTATGGCGATGGAACCGCTGCCCAAACCATTGCACGCGTCCTCACCAACGTTCCGCTGGACGGCCTGCTCATCAAGCAGCCCACGCCGTTGCCAGTTGAGACAACTGCGGTGCGCCCATGAGTTTTCGCATCGAGCTTTCTTCGCCGGACATCACCGAAGCGGAAATCGACGCTGTTACGGCCGTGCTGCGGACACCGCACCTGAGTCTGGGTCCGGAACTGACGGCCTTTGAGGCGGCATTGGCCGAGTACCATTCCGTGCCGATCGCACTCTGTGTCAGTTCTGGCACCGCTGGCCTGCATCTGGCTCTGCTCGCGCTGAGGATCGCCGAAGGCGATGAGGTGATCCTGCCCTCCTTCGCATTCGTTGCAGTCGCCAACGCGGTCCTTCAACTCCGCGCCACGCCGGTCTTCGTAGAGATCGACCCAGTCACCCTCAACCTCGATTCTGCAGCCGTTGAGCGGGCCATAACGCCGCGCACCCGTGCTCTTCTAGTGGTTCATACATTCGGCGTTCCGGCGCAGATGGACGCGCTGTTGAGCATCGCCCGGAGCCACAATCTGGCCGTGATCGAGGACGCCTGCGAGGCCGTCGGCGCAGAGTTCCAGGGCCGGCGCGTAGGTGGTTTCGGCGATCTGGCCGTCTTCGGCTTCTATCCCAACAAACAAATGACCACCGGCGAAGGCGGCGCCGTATTGGCCCGGGATCCGGCGCACGCGGCCCGCCTCCGCAGCTTGCGCAATCAAGGCCGTCATCCCAACGGAGAATGGCTAGACCTGGTCGAATCCGGCTACAACTACCGGCTTTCCGACCTGGCATGCGCGCTGGGCCGAGTGCAGCTAGGCCGCATTGGCGAAATGCTCGCGATGCGCCAGGCCGCCGCTGAGCGATACGATGCGCTTCTGAGGGGAGTTGCAGGACTGGAGCTTCCCCCGCTCGCTCTGCCCGGCCTCTCGATCAGCTGGTTCGTCTATGTCGTCCGGCTGCCCGCAGACGCAGACCGCGACCGTGTGCAAGCCGCTCTCGCCGTCCGTGGCATCGCTACCGGACGCTACTTTGGTCCAATCCATCTACAACCGGCCTGGCGCACGCATTCCGGCGCTCGCGCGGTTTCGCTGCCGATCACCGAATCTATCGCGCGGCGTACGCTGGCCCTGCCCTTCTTTAATCGAATTACCAAGAACCAGCAGGAAGAGGTCGCCAACGCACTTCGGCAGGCGATTGAGCACGAGCAAATCGGCGAGCGCTGAACCCTGAGATTCAGACTCGCAGCAGGGTTCATTCCGGCGCTCGTGCGCCTTTTCTTTCGGCGTATCATCTAAGACAAACAGGAGAAGGCCTTGGCGGAAATTGTTCTTCGCATTGATGGAATGCATTGCGGCTCCTGCGTCCGCCGCGTCAGCCAGGCCCTGGCGTCAGTCGAGGGCGCAGTGACCAAAGAGGTGCGCGTTGGAAAGGCGCAACTGACTTCAGCGCTCGACCCCGCGCCAGTCGATCTTCTCATCGCCGCTCTCGCCAAGGCCGGTTTTACGGCGCGTCTGGAATCATAGGCCTGTGGCCGCTCTCGCAACGGAATCGATCACACTGCCGATCCTGGGCATGACCTGCGCATCGTGTCAGCATCACGTGGAAGAGGCTTTGCGCTCGACGGCCGGGGTCGAATCCGCGCGTGTCGATCTGATGGCCAACCGCGCCAGCGTGGTCTACGATCCGGCAATCGCTCAACCCCAGGCGCTGGTTGATGCCGTTCGGTCGGCAGGATACGACGCAGTCCTTCCCCGCCCTGATCCATCTTCCGCGGAGTCCTCCGCGGATGCGCTGACGGCCGGAGACGATCGCAAAGCCTTCGGCACAATCATTGCCGGAGCCGCGGCGATGCTGCTGGCCATGCCGCTGGGCACAGAAATGGGCTCCCTCGATCATGTTCTGATGCGCATCTTTCCCTGGCTCTATGTGCTGCCGCAGGAGTTGCTGCGCTGGTCTCTGCTGATTCTCACGGCGTTTTTCGTGATTTGGGCCGGGCGCGGGATCTACTCGAACGCCATCAGCGCAGCGCGTCACGGAACGACCAACATGAACACATTGGTCAGCTTAGGGACGGGCGTGGCTTTTGCCTATTCCGCTTATGCCACGATCTGGCCCGCCGCGGGACGCCAGGTGTACTTCGATGCGGTTCTCTTGATCATCGGATTCCTTCTTTTGGGCAAGAGCCTGGAAGGCCGCGCCAAACGCCGCGCACTGGCCGCGCTCGACTCGCTCTCCCGGCTGCGGCCAGCCACCGCCCGCCGCATTCGGGAGGGCGTCGAGAGCGTCGTGCCGCTCGATCAGATTAAGGTGGGAGACAGTGTGCTGGTGCTGCCGGGCGAGCGTTTCCCTGTGGATGCGACGATCGTTGAGGGCCGCACTACCGTGGATGAATCGATGCTGACCGGCGAGTCGACTCCTCTGGACCGCGAACCCGGCGGACGAGTCCTTGCCGGGTCACTGAATTACGAGGGTGCTGTCACCTGCCGAGCGGAGTCGCTCGGCGAAGCCACGGTGCTGGCTCAGATTACACGCATGGTCGCCCAGGCGCAGGGCTCGCGCGCGCCGATGGAGCGGCTCGCCGACCAGGCCAGCAAGGTTTTCGTGCCCGTGGTGCTGGCACTGGCCGCTCTGACTTTTGTGATCTGGCTCGTCGCCGCGCACTCGCTGCAGATGGCCCTGGCCTCGACCGTTGCCGTGCTGGTGATCGCTTGCCCCTGCGCCATGGGATTGGCCGTTCCTGCCGCGCTCACGGTGGCCGTGGGGCGCGGAGCGCAACTGGGCGTGCTATTCAAGGGCGGCGAGGCACTGGAGCGGCTCGCCCATTTGGACGTAGTGGTGCTGGATAAGACCGGAACGCTGACCGTGGGCCGGCCGGTGCTGAAGGCTGTTCATGCGTTGAAGGGCTTCGCCGAGAACGATTTGCTGCGCCTGGCCGCTGCCGCCGAAGAACGATCGAACCATCCGCTGGCCCACGCCGTGGTGGATGCCGCGCGAGCACGCAATCTGGTATGGCAGCCTGCGGAAGAGGTGCAGGTTCTGCCTGGTCGCGGCCTGACCGCCAAGGTCGAAGGCCGTGAATGCCTGCTGGGCAACGAAGCTCTGTTCAAGGAGTTTTTCATCGAGTTCCCGAAGGGGATTGCGCCGCCGGAAGCAGGCGTGACGCGGCTTTGGATGGCCCTGGACGAGGTGACGGCCGGCTACTTCGACGCTCGCGATGCGCTGCGTCCCGATGCAGCAGCAGCCGTCGCCGCGTTGCGCCGCACTGGTCTGCGTGTGCTGATGCTGACGGGCGACTCGGCGGCGGCAGCAGCGCCTATCGCCCACCAGATTGGAATCACCGAGATTGAATCCGACCTCGACCCGACCGGCAAACTGGCCCGCATTCGCGCTCTGCAAAAGAACGGCTTGCGCGTGGCCATGGTTGGCGACGGCATCAACGACGCAGCCGCCCTGGCCCAGGCCGACGCCGGCATCGCCATGGGCACGGGCGCAGACCTGGCGCAGGAGGCGGGTGATGTGCTGCTTTTGCGCGCGCTTCCTTCGGCCGTTCCCGCAGCGCTCGATCTGGCTCGCGCGACCCTGCGCGTGATGCGCCAGAACCTGATCTGGGCAGCTGGCTACAATCTGCTCGGCATTCCCCTGGCCGCGGGCGCACTCTACCCCAGCTTTCACATTTTGCTCAGCCCCTGGCTGGCCGCCGCCGCCATGGCGCTCAGCTCCGTCAGCGTGCTGGCCAACAGCCTGCGCCTGCGAGTGTGGGCACCTGCGGTGCGGCAGACGCTCGCTATACGCTCGAAGAAATGATGCCGCGCCGAAGCTGGGGCACGTGCGTTTTCTTCCGCCGCACCCCGGCGCGATAGACTTGAACTAGAGTCTGTCTGTGCGCATCCTGACCCGTTACATTCTCGGCGAAATCCTCTCTCACGGCCTTATAGGATGCGTGATCTTCACCTTCATTCTCTTCATGAAGGAGCTGCCGCGCATCCTGGAGATGGTGGTCCACAACAGCTCGACCTTCACAAGCGTTGTCGAGGTTGTCCTTTTCACGCTGCCCAACTTTTTCATGGTCACGATTCCCATGGCGGTGCTGGTGGGTGTGCTGCTGGGCTTCAGCCGCCTTGCAGCCGACAGCGAAGTCATCGCCATGCGCGCCTCAGGGCTGGGCATCGGCTACTTTGTGCGGGTAGCCGCCATCGTGGCCATCGGTGGAACACTGATTGGGCTCGCCAACTCTCTCTTGATTGCGCCGCGCGCCAACCAGGCCATTCTGGAGATGGACAAGGCCCTTGCCGCACAAGCCTCATACGAGATTCAGCCGCGCGTCTTTGACGAGGATTTCCACAATCTAGTCCTCTATGTGCAGGACGTGCGCTCGGGAACTGGTGCGGCGAACTGGCGCCAGGTCTTCATCGCAGACACCAGTGACGCGACCAATCCACAGATCACCACCGCAACCTCGGCCACCGTTGCCATCGATAGTAGTCACGACTCCGGCCAGGAATTGCTTATGCGCTTGCGCGACGGATCGCACCACGAAACGGTGCTCAACCAGCCGCAACAGTACAACATCACCACCTTTGACTTTACCGATAAACCCCTGATCTCTGGACAGCAGAACGAATCGCATCTAGGGCGTCTGGACACCGACATCTATGCCATGCCCATGAGCGACTTGTGGAAGCGCAGCCAGCGGCCCGACGGCAAGCGGTTCATGATCGAGATCCACAAGCGCTTTGCCTATCCGGCAGCCTGCCTGGTGCTGATGCTGGTGGGTGTTCCCCTGGGAGTCACATCGCGGCGCGGCGGAAAAAGCTACGCCTGGATCTTTACCATCGTGCTGGTCTTTATCTATTACCTGCTTTCTTCCACTGGCATTGCCCTGGGAAAGCAGAACTGGATCTCGGCGTTCTTTGCGGTCTGGTCGGCCAACCTGCTCTTCGCCGCGGGCGGCCTTTTCCTGCTGTGGCAGATGGCTTCAGGGGGCCGCGTTCTGAATGCGGT
>JBEKOA010000032.1:0-36198 GCA_049522255.1 Occallatibacter sp. | reverse complement strand
GTGTGCGGGCCTGCGAGATGCCCGACTTGCCTGCCACTCGCACACCGACCGATGGATCGCGCAACCACTGGACTGCTTCCAGAAGACAACGCAATACCTCCCGATAAGACGACTGCATATAAGTAAGCGTCCGGCCGTGGCCGTTCTATAGATTATCCTTTTAGCATGACTTCCGCCGTGCCGTTCGACCTCCCAGAGTTTATGTTCTCGCACTTCGGCCGCGTGGACTTCGGCGGTGACTTATTTGAACAATGGCCGGTTGGAATTCGGTTTGAGATCGGCATCGAACAGGTCGACCGAGCTGCACAACTCTTCAATTTTGCTTTTTCAAAAGCCCGTGCATGCGTCCTGGTGTCTCAAGATTGGACCGATGATGGTAATCCTGCACAGCGATACACTCCGTTTTTCAAAACGCCGGGGATTTTCCGAACGGAAGCAACTCAATTCCAGACGGTAGAGGTCTCACCTTTTGAGGAGACAGGGTATCGGTTAACGTGGACTTGTGCGTTGCTGCAGGACTTCGATGCAGCACGGATGTTCCAGGCGATTGCAAACCGAGAGCAGCCGGGCTTTCCGAAGATTTCGAGTGGGGTTTACGTCATCGATCCCAGCGCAAGAATCATTATGCATATGTACGATGACCGCGGACTTGACGTGATCGCCACTGAACTCCCTACGCTTCGGTCGATGTTCGAGCGCTTCAGCGAGTGGATACTGGAGAATTGTCGCCACAAGGTAGAATTTCGCTTCGGATCAAGCGCACAAGCGTTGGGAGAATAACGTTCACCAGGAATCGGGTCGAGAAAATACGTGTCCACGTCGGATGACAAGTGGACACTTGAGATCAGGCGAGATCTCTCTGAGACGCGGCGAGGTTCCAGGGCAGCAACTCCTGGATGCGGTTGATCGGGTGATCGGCGATCTGTTCGAGCACGCGGCGGAGGTATAACTCCGGATCGAGGCCGTTCAATTTCGCCGTTCCTAGAAGCGAATAGATCGCGGCTGCGCGGTGGCCACCTGCATCTGATCCACAGAATAAAAAGTTCTTCCTGCCTAAAGCTACGACACGCAACGCCCGCTCGGCGGCCGAGTTGTCCATTTCGATCCGGCCGTCGTCGAGATAGCGCGTGAGCGCACGCCAGCGCGATAGCGCAACCAGCGGTCCGGCTCGTGCCTGACGGACCTGGCAACGCAGATCGGCAGGCTTGCCGCGGATCTCGCGTTCGATGTTGTAGAGTGCTCCGATGCGCTGGATGGCTTCGGCTGCGATCGCCGAGCCGTTGGCTACCTGGATGTCGTAGAACTTGCGCCGAACATGCGCCCAACATGCCGCTTCGACAATCCTGCCGTCCTCATACAGATGATGAAAGCCCGCATAGCCGTCGGCCTGCAGAATGCCGGTGAAGCTGCTCAGATGCTGTCGGGGATGTTCGCCCTTGCGATCTTCCGTGTAGGCGAACCAAACGGCCGGCGGCATATCCAAGCCCGCAGGGCGATCATCGCGCACGTAGGTCCACAGTCTTGCCGTCTTGGTCTTGCCCATCCCCGGCGCCAGAACCGGTACCGGCGTATCATCGGCATGGATCTTGTCTGCTGCCAACACATGCTTGCGAATCTGATCGATCAGGGGAGCCAGCAGATGGCGGGCGGCGCCCACCCAGTCGGCCAGTGTGGAGCGATCCAGATCGATGCCTTCCCGCGCGAAGATCTCCGACTGGCGATACAGCGGAAGATGGACAGCATACTTCGAAACCAGCACATGCGCCAACAGGTTCGGCCCCGCAAGTCCGCGTTCGATGGGCCGTGACGGTGCAGGCGCTTCGACAATAACGTCGCACTTGGTGCAAGCCATCTTCACCCGCACATGGCGGATTACCTTGTAGGTGGCTGGTATGCGCTCTAGAATCTCCGAGACATCCTCACCCAGCTTGCGCAACTGGCCGCCACAGTCCGGACATGCATCTTCGGCGGGCAGATGTGTGTGCACCTCACGCGGCAGATGTTCCGGCAGCGGACGCCGAACTGGCTTGGCCTTCGCTGGAGCGCTTGCCTCTATGGATGCTGTGACGCTTTCGGCTCGCTGCGTCTCCAGATCTTCGAGCTTCAGTTCCAACTGCTCAATCTCACGGCTGACCTTCTCGCTCTTGGTGCCGAAGATCATCCGCCGCAACTTGGCGATAACCAGCTTCAGATGCTCGATCTCGTTGTCGCGACTGAGAAGCTTATCCTGCTGGGCGGCCAGCGCTTCGTCTCTAGTGAGAATCTCCTTCTGCTGCGCAGCAATCAATGCCTCCAGAGCTACGCGGTCCAGAGTAGTCAGATCAGCAGTGGCAGCAAGGGAAGAAGCCATCGCAGTGAGTATGCCACAGATAGCACCTAGTTATAGATAAAAAATGCGTGAGTTATCCTGCCAACTGTGGTTCCCATGTTCTCTGCGGCTGGCGCCAGTCAATGCCTTCCAGTAGCATCGATAACTGCGCACGTGTCAGAGCTACGGTTCCACTTGTTGCCTGGGGCCATACGAAACGTCCACGCTCTAATCGCTTTTGGAAAAGACATAGGCCGTCGCCATCGAACCAGAGCAATTTTATGAGGTGACCGCGCTTGCCGCGGAAAACAAAAACATGACCAGAATACGGCTGCTGTTCCAGCACCGTTTCGACCAACGAGCTGAGCCCTTGAAAACCGCGCCGGAGATCAGTGAATCCGGCCGCGATCCAGATGCGTGTGCCCGTCTTCAGTTCGATCACCGCAACAGACTCCCCAGGACCGCACGCACGAGTGTGGGATCGACGCCACTCTCTACACTCACCAAAGCACGACCCGGCAGCTCGATGTGGATCGAACCCGGAGAAGCCAAAACCGGCGAGACTTCAGGTACCATCACGCTGCGCGGTTCGCTGGTCACTGTCACCGGCAAAAGCTCAGTTCGTGACTCGCCGGCGGCCCAGCCGACACCCTTGCGGTGCTCATACCGCCACTGGAAGACCTGGTTGGCGTTGACTCCGTTATCACGCGCCACGCGGGCAATCGATGCGCCCGGCACAAGCGTCGCTTCAACGATCCGCCGCTTCTCCTTCGCCGTGCGATGAACTCGCTTCGCCCGGCCGCCCCCTGCTCCAACTTCAGTCGCATCGCTCACAAGAAGATCTTCGGCCATGCAGACGCAAACGTCTATACGGCGAGATCCGGACGCTTACCTCGTCATTCCGCACGAGTCAGTTGATTCGTTAGTTCCGATTGTGCCAGGCAAACCAGACAGACGGCCAGTGCAATCATTCCAAGCGGCGCAAAGCGCGACGCATAGGTTGACTCAATCAGCGGCACCGAGCGGGTGCAAAACCGCTCAGATGTGGATGAGCCCGCGTTGCAGCGCCGTCACTACCGCCTGTGTACGGTCACTAGCATTCAACCGCATCAGGATGACGCTCACGTGACATTTTACGGTGGCCTCGGTGATGCCAAGCTTGCCGGCAATCTCGCGGTTGGAGTTGCCCTTGGCGACCAGCCCAAGAACCTCGCGTTCGCGGCTGCTGAGATTTGAATCGGGCGTGCGCGAGGTCAGCGCCTTGGAGACGTGCGGGGGAATGAAACGCCCTCCGCTGTGGACTTTCTTAACGGCGTTCACCAGCATTTCCTTGGGCATGCCCTTCACCAGGTAGCCGGTTGCGCCAGCCTCCATGGCCTGAAAAATGTCCTCATCTCCTTCATAGGTGGTGAGCACAATAAATCGCGCATTTGGGCACTGAACGCGAATGCGGCGAATGGTCTCGACCCCGCTGATGCCGGGTAAGCGCAGATCCATCAAGGTGATGTCCGGCAGATGAGCCGCATGCAGCGTGAGTGCTTCTTCGCCGCTGCCGGCCTGTGCCACAGCCTCCATGTCTTTGCAGGATGCAATCAGGGCAGAGATCCCCACCCGCATGATGGGGTGGTCATCGACGATAAGAATGCGGATAGGCGTCATAAGCAACCAGATTATAGACCACTGAGAATGGAATGGTCAGCCCTTGGGCGGGAACCATCCGGCGCCCTCGTGTCAGGATTCGCGTCAGGGAAAAACGGCGGCACGCGGGATTTCTACCCGCACGCGGGTTCCCTGCTGAGGAATGCTCTGGATATCAAATTCACCATTGAATCGGTGAATCCGTTCACGCATCCCGCGCAAACCGAAGTGCCCATCTGAGAAGGCCTCCGCGGCGTCAAAGCCCCGGCCGTTGTCCTGTACGGTTAGTGCAAGCGAATCGTCTCCGTAGCAGATCTCCGCTTCGACTTTCTTGGCGTGCCCATGCAAGATTGCATTGAATACCGCTTCCCGGGCCACCATCATTAACTCATGAGTAGCCGGCAGGTTGATGGCAAAGGGTTTTCCGCTCAGACGATAGACTATCTCGACATCATATTCCCGGCCAATCCTTTCGGCCATGCGCTTGAGCGCTGTCTCAAGGTCGATGAGCGTTTGCCCCTCGCTGCGGAGATTCCATACCGCCTGGCGCGCTTCGTCCACCGTTGCGCGGATTTGGGTGGCCGCATAGTCAATGAGGTGCAGTCTTGACTCATTGTCATCCACTTCCCTGCTCGACGCCGCTTCAAGTAACGCAGAGATACTGACACAACCCTGGATCAGCGTGTCGTGCATCTCGCGTGCTAGCCGCGTCCGTTCCGCCAAAACCGCTTTGAATCGACCGTGAATCTGCTTTATGCGCACCTGATACGCTGAAACGGCCAACAGTGCTAGAGTGAGCACACACAGCCCAATAAACCACGGCGTTCGGTAAAAATAGGGCTTCTTGATGAAGGCGATCGATGTGTGAGCCGCATGTCCGGGCTGGCCCGTTTCCCAGGCTTCCACAAGGAATGTGTATTGACCGGCGGGAAGATTGGTGTAGGTTGCGAGCCTCTGAAGCGTGTTAGCGTAGGTCCAGCTGCGATCATATCCGTCAAGACTGTAGCGAAAGCGAAGTTCATCCTGCGAACCCAGAGAAACCGGCTGATAGGCAATCTCCACTCGTCTGCTTCCGGCATCCAGATTGAGTTTTCCGGTCAACGGCACAGGCCGGCCATCGACGGTCACCGTGTCAATGTTTAGATTTGAGATGGAGGGGTGCTCAAGTTCATTGGGACTGATGCTCCACAGCCCCTGACTGGTGGGGAACCAGGCTTCACCGCTGCTGGTTAGAGCGCCGGCTGGCTGCGTTCCGCCGTAGAACTGCACCGATTTTCCGCCTTCATTGGCTCTGAATATCCGCAGAGATAGAAGCTGTTCCTTGTCCCTGGCCTGGGCATCGAGGTCATTGCGGTTCAGCAACATCACACCGGTGGGGCCACTCAACCAGAAATTCCTTCGTCTGTCCTCGAGAATGCAATAAACACTGTCACTGGCCAGTCCGTTCGCGGTGGTGAAGTGGGATAGCTGACCATTGCGGTAGCGATAAAGTCCATGGCCGCGCGTGCCGACCCAAAGACCACCATCTGCATCTTGATGGAGCGCCCACACTTTCTCCTCGCTGAGCGCCGAGGTGATCGAATCGCTTATAAACTGTCCACTCTTGTACCGGCTTAACCCATGCTCCGTGCCGATCCATACGGTTCCGTCGCGATCCTCCAGCAAAGATCGAATGCTGTTGTAGGCCAACCCATTCTGCGCGGTGAAATTGTGGAAACCGCCACGATCCAGATGACTCACACCGTTATCGGTTCCTATCCAGAGAGTGCCATCTTTGGACTCGAGAAAGACGCGAATGAAGTTGTTGATCAGCCCCTCGTGCGTGGTAAAGTGCTTCCCTCCCTGGGGAGAAAGATGGTAGACGCCGCTTCCATCTGTTCCGATCCAAAGCGATCCGTCGCGACTGCGAAACACATTGCGTACACGGACTTGATCTAGTCCGGGAAATCGAATTGGCACGGCATGGTTGCCCTGAACGTGCACAAGCTGATTTGAGGCGGCCCACAGCGAACCATCGGAATCCAAAGCGACGGTGCCGAAATCCGAATCTGTGGCCGAGGGCAGGTCCACGACGCGCACTGGTGTGCGGCTCAGGCGCATCATGCCGGCCTGTGCGCCGATCCAGAGGTTCCGTTCGGAATCGACAAAAATGGAAAGCACCGTGTTGCTTACCAAGGGTGATGGCGCTTGCAGGCGGGTCACGCGGTCGCCGCGAATCCTGAAGATTCCTTCTCCAATCGAACCGGCCCACAACTCCCCGCTGGGCGTTTCGCGCAAAGAGCGTATGGTGCCAAAGACTCCGGGTACCGGTTTGAACCTATCCAGTTCTGGCAGCAGCCGGTACAATCCGCCAACTGTCCCCACCCAGATCGTTCCGTCGGACGTTTGCAGAAAAGACTTCACCTTGTTTCGGCTGTCGTTGTCTGGCAGCGAGTACTCGCGGGCCTGCCCATCCTTCAACGAGTACAAGCGCGCCCCTCCCACCCAGATCCGGCCAGTGCGATCTTCCATTACAGCATGAACATTGAAGACGGGCAGATTCAACGGTTTGTCAGCCCGCTCAAGACGTCCATTCCTGACCCAATATAGTCCATCATCGGTGGCAACCCAGAGCAAGCCGTTGTGGTCCTCCGCCAGTGCGCGCACAAAGTTAGAGGTCTGCCCTTTTTCAGCGGAATAGGCGTGAAATAACCCGTTGTGCCACTCGATCAGACCGCTGCCGTCAGTGCCGATCCACAGACGTCCATCGTGGGCCGCGAGGAGGCAAAAGACGCTGTTCTCGCCGAAAGCAGGGGTGTTTTCATGCGCAAACAGTTGGAAGCGAGCCCCGTCAAAGCGCAGCAGTCCACCGCTTGTTCCCACCCAAAGATAACCGTCGGGAGTCTGAGCGAAAGCCTGTACTGTCTCCTCCGGCAAGCCGTCCTGGGACTGCCAGGATCGGACCGTAAAATTCCACGTCGGGTCGTCTGTTGTCGGGGTCTTAACCGAAGGGTGCTGCGCTTGTGCGCTTAGACCAGCCATTGCAAGTGCGCACATGAATCCCAAAACGAGTCTGTTCAACAGGGCACTGGCGACGAAAGAATCTCGATGGCGATGCGATGGTCGGGAAATCGGATTTCGCACAGAGTTCAGGGGTGAGCCTCCAGGCGCAAGCCATTCCATGCGTAGCTTGCGCCGACCCGTCAGCTATCTTCGCTCATCGCAGCAACATTGAACAACCCCCGTTGCAATCCCCTGAAAGAACGGGCCGCCGGCAACTTTCAAATAATTCCCGCCAATCCTACTTTCTGCCGATACATCCGCTCGCAAAACACGCCTATAGTTAGCCTGCGGTTGAACAAGGCGCTCTCCAGCAAATCTCCATGTCCAGGAGAACGCGGCCATCTTGATCGGGACTTGAGCAAACAGCGGATTGGCATAGATTTTCCGCTTGCACCAAAACGATTCGTTCGCATCGTCAATTGCGGGCATTCGAATCGTCGATCCAATTCGGGTGATTGTCACTATGAAGACATGGCTCGGCGCCAAACTTTTTGCCGCTCTTATAGGTTTATCATCCGTCCTGGTGGCGCAACAGGCTCCCCCGCCTTTTTCGATTGACGCAGCGGCTCCTGCCCCAGCGCCGGAAACAGGCTTTCTGAAGATGGGTGGCGTCTCGTCCAAGGGGCACCGGATATCGGTCGACAGTCGCAGCCTCTCACTCGATGGAAAACGCTGGCTGCCCGTGATGGGCGAATTCCACTTCTCGCGCTATCCGGAAAAGTATTGGCAGGAAGAACTTCTCAAGATGAAGGCCGGCGGCGTGCAAGTGGTGGCCACCTACGTCTTCTGGATTCATCACGAGGAGATCGAAGGCCAGTTCGACTGGGAAGGACAACGCGATCTACGCCACTTTGTTGAGCTTTGCCATCAAGACGGGCTCTACGTCTATCTGCGAATCGGCCCTTGGGATCATGGCGAGGCGCGCAATGGCGGATTCCCGGATTGGCTCGTCAACAAGAAGATTCCGCTGCGTCGCAACAATTCGGAGTACTTGAAATATGTGAGCCGCTTCTACGGCCAGATTGGCAACCAGATCAAGGGTCTCCTCTGGCGGGACGGAGGGCCGATCATCGGCGTGCAGCTTGAGAACGAATATGGTGAAACCGGACCCGATGCGGGGGCAAATCATCTCGCCGAACTCAAGAGGCTGGCGATTGCGGCGGGCATCGACCCTCCGCTCTTCTCAGTAACCGGATGGCCGGGCCACGATTACCCCGTCCATGAAGTCATTCCTGTCTCCGGTGAGTATCCAGACGACTTCTGGACTAGCCTGACAACAGACTCTCCGCCGAACCCGGCATATCTCTTCTCCGCCGATCGCGAACGGGGCCAGGGTGCAATGGCTCTCGCCGATCCTGCCGGGAAGATCGATCTTCGCCACTATCCATTCTTCGCAGCCGAGCAGGGCGGCGGCATGGAGACCTCCTATCATCGGAGGCCGCTGATGCAACCCGACGATATCGCTGCAATGACGTTGACCGCGCTCGGGTCAGGCGTGAATTTCTACGGATATTACATGTTTCATGGCGGCGCCAACCCCGCAGGCGAGCGGACTACTCTTCAAGAGTCCATTGCCACCGGGTACCCCAACGACTTACCCGTTTTGTCTTATGACTTCCAGGCGCCGTTGGGAGAGTATGGACAGGAGAGAGAATCCTTTCGCAAGGTCAAGAGCCTCCACCTCTTCCTCCAGTCATTCGGTTCTGAATTGGCGGCCATGACCCCCTATCCGCCGGACAGAACTCCCCAGAGTGCGGCAGACTCGAGCTTGGCCCGCGTCATGCTTCGCGCGGAAGGCGACCGTGGGTTTCTCTTCATCAATAACTACGTTCGCAAACTTGAGATGCCGCAACGCCGCGCATTCCAAGTCAAGTTAAATCTGCCTTCAGGGGTCGTCGACCTGCCGCGAACGCCTATCGACATTCCCGCGAATAGTTATTTCATCTGGCCGCTGAATCTTGACTTGGCCGGTACAGGTACGCTCCAGTACAGCACCGCACAGTTGCTATCCCGCCTGGACAACATTACAGAGACCACGTACTTCTTTTTCTCCGTCCCAGGTCTGCGTTCGGAGTTTGCCTTCGACGCAGCCAGCATTGCATCCGTCGTTGCCACCAGTGGATCTGTAACGCGATCTGGTGGCGGCATTCTGGTTGAGAATCCGGAACCTGGCAAGAAGACCGTGCTGCAAGTATTGGGCAAAAACGGCCACCATGTGCGGATTCTCCTTCTATCCGAGGAAGAAGCAGAACAGTTCTGGCGAATCTCGCTCGAAGGGCAGGATACGGCGCTTCTTTCGCCGTCCGAAATATTCGCAGGCGACGATGGAGTACATCTTCGATCGATTGATCCATCGCGTATCTCGGCTTCGATCTTCCAGCCCGCCGGACAAGACAGCAATCCTCATTCACTCTGGCGTGAGTGGTCAGAAAAGGTAGAGGCGCGGAAGATCGACTACGAATGGAGCAGCGGCCATGAAGCTGGCCCTGACCCGGATATGCGCATGGCCTCTCACGTTGAGGGTCGGGACGGCCCCATGCCGTTGGCGCCTGAAGCCGCCGACTTCGCAAACGCCGCGAAGTGGAATCTCAAACTCCCCGCCCAGTCCATGAAAGGGCTAAGCGATATCTATCTGCGCATCCGCTATGCCGGAGATGTGGCCAGACTCTCTATGGACGGTCTGCTGCTGGATGATGACTTCTTCAACGGTCGAGCCTGGGAGATCGGACTCAAACGATTCCTGCCGGATTCGTTCGGCAAGGAGTTAGAGTTCAGCGTCCTTCCTTTGCCGCACAAGCCGCCCATCTATCTTGACTCGCTCGCGTGGAAAGCGATGAATGCAGAAGGTCAGACCGCCAAGGTTTTTGGAGTGGAATTGGTCCCGGAGTATGAGGTTGTTCTTAAGCCGTCGAAACCATGAGATGAGCCTCAGCCGGTTTACAATTGGAAGACGCCAGGCCGGCGAGACGTGAATCTCAAGTTGGCGGTCCTGATGATTTCCGGAGATGGCAAAGTCAAGTTGCTCAGGATCGGCTTATCGTGGGCACTGCTGGGAGTTGCGCTCGCAGCCTTCCCGCAAACTCCGCCGAGTCCCATCCGGTTCAGGGAGATCTCTCATGAAGCGGGCGTCACAACCTCGCCTCACACTTCTCCCGACAAGAAATATCTTGTCGAAATGATGGGTGGAGGCATCGCCCTGTTCGATTGCGACAACGACGGCATGCTTG
Source organism: Occallatibacter sp. (assembly GCA_049522255.1). Lineage (GTDB taxonomy): Bacteria > Acidobacteriota > Terriglobia > Terriglobales > Acidobacteriaceae > Telmatobacter. The sequence goes on along the minus strand of JBEKOA010000032.1, from coordinate 25,983 downwards.
ACATTCTCACTGTGAATGACTCCAGCGTGGATCGATATCTGCAAGGCGGAGAGCTGATGGTCACTCTCTATCACCAGGATTCCAAGTTGCATTTCTCCGACATCACAGTTCAATCGGGGCTCACGACGCGCGGCTGGGGCATGGGCGTTGCCATTGGAGACTTCGACGACGACGGCCGGCCGGATATCTATGTGACCGGCTATGGACATAATGTGCTGTATCGCAATCTCGGTGGCTGCAAGTTCCAGGATGTGACCGAGAAGGCGCATGTGGCTGGCGGCGGATTCAGCGTGGGCGCGGCCTGGGCCGACTACGATCGAGATGGCTATCTGGACCTCTTTGTCTCTCGCTATGTGAATTCCGATCTTCACCATCTGCCTCAGCCGGGCTCGCGGGCATTCGACTATCGAGGCGTGCCGATGGAAGTGCCGCAATTGAACGGGCAAGCTGATCTTCTGTTTCACAACCGCGGCGATGGCACCTTCGAAGACGTATCGCAAAAAGCCGGCGTCGACAATGCGGAGAAGCGCTTGGGCATGGGTGTTGTATGGGCCGACTACGATAATGATGGATGGCCCGATCTCTTCGTGACCAACGACATGGGCCCCAATTACCTCTTCCACAACCGGCACGATAGCACATTTGAGGACGTGGGTCTCTGGTCGGGCACCGCAGTCGATGAGCAAGGCCGGTCGCTGAGCAACATGGCTGCGGACTTCGGCGATGTCTGTCACGACGGCAACCTGGCCCTGCTGATTACCCGCTACACACACCAGCCGATGAGTCTCTATCGAAACCAGAAATCACAAGGATTCACCGATGTGACCTGGGCATCGCACCTGGGCCGAGGTTCCGATGCGTTTGTGCGCTGGGGAAGTGGCTTTGCAGACTTTGACAACGACGGCTGGCCCGACATCTTCGTAGCCAACGGAAACTTCAGCCGGCTGACCGATTCACTCTCTCATGAACCACGCTATCTGGAACCGTTGCAATTATTTCACCACAACGGAAACGGCACTTACACCGACGTCTCGGGCTCGTCGGGGCTTAACGATGGAGCGTTGCAGTCGCGCCGAGGCACGGCATTCGGTGACATCGATAACGATGGCAACATCGACGTAGTTGTCTTCAATGCCGGCGCTCCGCCTTCTGTCTACCTCAACGAGACAAGAAATTCGAATCACCGCGTTCTCTTCCGCCTGGTGGGCACCAAGAGCAACAAGGCTGCGATTGGCGCCAAAGTAACAGTGACAACCGCGTCGATGGAACAGATCGACGAAGTTCGCGGCGGCGGAAGCTATCTGTCGAGCAACGATCAGCGCCTCCATTTCGGGCTGGGCAGCGAGACCTTGATGAAGCGCGTGCAGATTGCCTGGCCCAGCGGCCTCAAAGAAGAGTTTAAAGATGTGCCCGGCGACGCGATCTACACACTGGTCGAGGGACTGGGAATCAAAGAGACAATCAAGCTGCCAGCTCCCGGGAAATAGAATCGTTGAGACATTGGTTCTTGCTCGAAGATGTGAGACTTAGCGAGATCGGTTGGCCAGATTCTTGTTTTCAACTTAGTGTTTTGGTTCAGCGGCAGCGATTACCTTATAGATCCGTTGAGCTTCGGAGCTGTTCGGATCGATTTCCAGCGCATGGGCCAAGGCCTGTTTTGCATCCAGCCACTTTGCCTCGCCGGCCAGAGTTGCCGCAAGATTGATCCATGCCGGCAGATACGAGGCAGAGGCATGAACCGACGCTCGAAAGCAGCTTTCCGCCTGCGCGTCGTCGCCCTTTTTTGCGGCGAGATAGCCCATCTGGTTCTGCGCCTCGGCTAAATTGGGGTTCAGTTCGATGGCTCGTTCGAGCTCGACCGTTTCGCCGGCAAGATCGTTCATCTTATCCAACGCCATTGCTAGTTTATAGGCCACAAGCGCTTCGTCGGGATCGTCGGCAAGCGCTTCGCGATACATCGCCACGGCCTGTGCTGTATCACCGTCCGCCAATGCCCGATCTCCCGATTCGATTTTGCCTACGGCCAGCGTTCGATCCGCTTCAGCCTTTCTCATCGTTTGAAAGATACGCAGCTTTTCCTTTGACTGGTCGACCTGGCCAAGACTCTCGAACACCTTGGCCAACTTGTACTGCACGGCGGGCTCGTTGTCGCCCAGTTCAATTGCCTTTTCCAGATGCCCTCTGGCGTCCGTGAAGTCATCGAGATCGGAAAGGACGCTGCCGAGCAGTTCCTGCGATTGAAAATAGTCGGGCTTGAGTGCTACCGATTCCTCAAGATGGGTCCGCGCCTGCGCGAATTGCCCACCACGCATCTCCAGTTGCGCATTCAGATAGAGTACCTCCCAATTATGTGGCGCGGTTACAAGGAGTTTTTGCGCAAGCTGAGACGCTTCTTCCGATTTACTCGAGACAAGGACGCGCAGATAGAGAACTTCTGTGTTCACGTCCCCAGGATGCCTGACGAGCGCAGCCTTAAGAACCGAATCTGCCTCCCCTGGTCTGTCCATAAGCATCAGAACCACGGCCAGTTCATTAGCCAAAGGAAGAAAATCGGGGGCGGCGTTCAGCCCTTCGCGAAGAACTCTGGATGATTCCTCGAGTTGCAGCGTTCTGGCATAGGCCATTCCAAGATTGAGAGCTTGCAGGTGCGTTCGATGTTCCCTGTGAGCAGTTTGTTCAAGAAGGGCAATGGTCGCCGCGTATTCCTTGTCATTGATCAAGTCTCGTGAAAGCCCATCGAGCGCCATGGCCGAGTTGGGATCGATGGCCAGCGCGGCTCGCCACTCCCGCTCCGCATCCGCAATCTGGCTTTCCTGATCCAATGCCGTGGCCAGGACTAGATGGGGCTTGGCGTCACTCGGATTCAGATTCGCTGCGCGGTGCAAAGGGCCGAACGACTCCTGAACGTCTCCGGCGGAGTACAGGCTCAGACCCCACATGTAGTTGAGAGAATCCGAATCCGGTTGAAGCTTGACGGCGGACGAGAAGGCCTCGGCGGCGCACCTGAACTGTTGCTGATCGCCAAACCATCTTCCGAGACTGGCGTAGGATTCTGCCGATGGCTGGTTCTGAACACGCACTCTCAACGATTCAGGCGCGGTGCAGGAAGCATGAAGATACGCTGCTGTCGCAAGGGAATGTAAAATGCTGCAGCAAACTGCTGCCCGCCTGACGCGACGGTTCAAAACGATGCGCGTGAATGAGAACTGCATTGGGAACACTCTAGCAGCCGCAAGGATGTTTTGGATCTCATCGATCATAACTGCACATCACTGGTCTTCAAATCCCGTGAGCCCCGATGCGAGCGTGAAGGCGCGAACTTAACTCTCGCCCGTGGCAGTGTACAACAATGATGGAATCCATGCATACGACAAAAGTCGAATTGAGAGGGTTGGCGACGGGAACATGTCGACGCGTTTCGCTGGCGAACACTCTTCTTCAACAAGAGAGAATCGCCTGAAATCCCAGACCACGGGGAGATCGGCGCCCAATAGACGGCGGGCAGACTTTGGCCTTTCGAAAAAGATCGGGGCATTGCGTAACTCAAACGAACGGTTCAACATATCCTTCGACTCATTTCGCGAGAGGTGCGGTCCAAAATAATCCGCTTGATCCTACTTTTGGCAGATGCACGACCACATTGCGGGGGCGTAGTGTTCATTCGACTCTAAGAGTGCGGTCTGAACCGCTCCCTCAAGACCGCACTGCAAATTGAATGGGATATTGAGCAACATAGCCAAATGGGGCAACGGCTGAATACGCTTTCAAATGAACGCCGGAAAGCTCCGGGCACCATGGTCAATTCACTTCAGGAGGTGGTTGTGCAACTCATCAACGCGAAGCATGCAGGTGTTTTTCTGCTCATCATCCTCGCTGGTCTCGCCGGTTCAGGGCTCCTCGCCCACGGTCAAGGCACCAGCGCCAGCTTGACGGGGCAGGTCACCGATCCTGCCGGCGCGGCGGTGGCCGGAGCGACGGTTACCGCTACCAATGCCGGCACCGGTCTCACATTGACGGTCAAAACAGATAACGTCGGTACATACTCGCTCAGGCCCTTGCCAATTGGCAACTATACGCTTGCCATCGACGCAGCAGGCTTCGACCGCTACCTGCAGACCGGTATTGAGTTGACGGCAAACCTTGCCGCGACTCAGGATGTTCACCTCAAGGTGGGCGCGGGCAAAGCAGAGTCGATCCAGGTTACGGCCGATGCTGAGTTGATCAACACCACGTCGGCGGAGCTGGGCACAACCGTTGGTGAAGCCGCCATCTCAGAGTTGCCGCTGAATGGCCGCGATCCATCTTCGCTGGTTCTGCTTGCGCCTGGCACTGCAAACGTCATGCAGCGCGGAGGCGAGGGTATTCAGTCGGGCTTCTCCCTGCCAACTGAGACGGGAGCTTCCTCCGGTGGCGGACGCCAGGGCAGCACATATTACATGCTCGACGGCGTCTCCAATATGGACAACTACAACGACCTTACCGCGCCCTTTCCGAATGCCGATGCAACACAGGAGTTCAAGGTCATTACCAATAATTTCAGCGCCATGTATGGCTTTTCACCCGGCGCAGTCGTCAGCATCGCAACCAAGAGCGGCTCCAACGCATTCCACGGCGGAGCCTTCTGGTTTGTGCGCAACAACGACCTGAACGCCGGAGACTACTTTGTCCACTCGGTGGATCCTCTCAAGCGCAATCAATTTGGGGCCTATACCGGTGGGCCGGTCTTCAAGAACAAACTCTTCTTTTTTGGCAACTATCAGGGAACACGGTTGGTAGAGGCTTCTAACTCGAACCAGACTTACACACCTACCGCCGCCATGCTGACTGGCGACTTCAGCGGCCTGGCCGCAACACCTGGAGTTACAAATCTTACGGGGCCATTCCATACCGTCAATGGCCTGGCCAATCAATTGGATACGAGCATCGCCAGCCTGGATTCCGCAGCTGTGCAAATCGCCAACGACGGCTTGCCAAAGGCGCCAATAGGTGCGGCGACCAGCACAACCCAGGCCGCCAACGGCGAGATGTATTACACCTCCGCGGCTGTCAGCCAGAGTTTCAACGAATTCACGGGAAGACTTGACTATGACCTCTCCCCTTCGCAACGCCTGACCCTGCGCTCTCTGACCAATACCATGACAGAGCCGTCGGGAGACACGCCGGGCAATATTCTCTCCGTGCTTAACCTGGCCAACTGGAGTTATGACTTCCAGGAGCGAATGGAGTACTACAACGACGTTCTGGAGCACACATGGACCGTCAATCCAACCACCGTCAACACGGTCGCCGTCTTCTGGAATGAACAGAGCGCGCACAATTCTGCGCCAACGGATGACGCCAGCGGCAAACCCATGTGCTGGTCACGATACATCAATGTAACTGAACTGCCGGGTCAGTGCTGGATGGAGGGCTTCGCCGTCAGCGGCGGCGCCGGTGGATTTAACGGCGGCTGGACGGAACCTTCGCAGGAGGTACGCAACACCTACGGCTTCACCGACACAATCACCAAAACCATCAGCCGGCATACGCTGTCGGCGGGAATGGACCTACAGCATCAGTTCGCCGAGGAGTTGACGCAGTACCCCTCCACACCGATCATCACCTTCAATGGACATTACACCGGAAACGGGCTCGCGGATTACCTGCTCGGTTATATGGCTTCATTCGAACAGGGGGCTGGCGAGATCGCGGATGTTGCAGGATGGCAGTTGGGGCCGTACTTCCAGGATGACTGGCGTTTGCGTCCCAGCCTGACCGTCAATCTCGGCCTGCGCTGGGATCCGAATTTGGCTCCGACTTCGGCCGGCGGGCGCGGCGCGGCGTTCGTTCCAGGACAGCAGAGCACCATGTTCCCTAACGCGCCCGTGGGGCTGATCTTCCCCGGAGACGCAGGATTGACGAGCGCTCTGATGCCGAATTCGTACGGTTACTGGGAGCCTCGCCTGGGTGTGGCATGGCAACCGAAGTTCCTTCCGCATACCGTGTTTCACGCCGGATTTGGACTGTTTACCGGTCCGCTTGAGTATTCCTCGTACAATCACGCGGCCGATATTGCTCCCTTCAGCCCGACCTTCTCCTTGTTTGGAAGCAACGCAGCTTGCGCCATCATGGATACGGATTCCAGCGGAAACAAATATTGCCCGACAGGCGTCGATCAGGCAGTTACAGGCCAGATGAACTTCAACAATCCCTGGTCAACCAACACAGGAACGGCAGACGCGAGCCCGTTTCCTCCGTTTGCGTCTGTTTCGTACAAACCCCCGTCCAATACGCCAATCGCCAATACAGGGGTTAAGCTAGGTCAATCCTTCTCCCGAAACTTCAAGATGGGCATGACGCAAAGCTGGAATGTTTCCGCAGAGCAACAGCTGAATTCATCGACCGTCCTCCGCTTGGCCTATGTCGGGAGCGAGTCCTATCACCAATCGGATGCCCTCGACAGGAACGCCTATATTGACAACGTAGCCCCGTACCCTGATTTCACTAACATCTACGAACTCGATAGCAATGGCACGGCCAGCTACAACTCCCTTCAGGCGACGGTCGATCACCACATGTCGCACGGCCTGCAAGTGCAGTCGAGCTTCACCTGGTCGAAGACCATCGATGTCGCCAGTTCCGGCAACATCTCCTTCGGCAGCCCATATCTTCCGGATCCGTTTGATCTGGGGTGGAATCGCGGAGTCTCCACTCTGAGCATTCCATTCAACTGGGTCACCAACTTCATCTATCAGGCGCCCAGCCTGAAAGGAAGGAACAAGCTGATCCAGGAGACTCTGGGCGGATGGGAAGTGAGCAGCATTATCACTGAGCAATCAGGCAATCCTTTCACTATCGAATCCGCGGGCAGCAACAACTCCGGATCGAATCAGTATCTGGATCGCGCGGATCGAGTCCCAGGCCAATCGCTCAATGTTAAGCAGGGCTCACGGTCGCAATGGATGAATGAATACTTCAACACCGCGGCTTTCGTAGAAAATGCCGACGGAACCTTCGGCAACAGCGGCAAGAACATCATGTTCGGACCGCATTACTTTGGCGACGATTCCGGGATCATGAAGAGCTGGGGTTTGGCGGAAGGCATTAACTTGCAATTCCGCTGGGAGGCCTTCAATGCTTTCAATCATCCCACCTTTGGCAATCCCACCGGCGACTACGGCAACACCGCCGCAATAATCGTCGGGGATCCAAAATCATCAAACTGGGGCAGCTTCGGCAAAATCGGAACAACTGGAAACATTCCTCCGCGCGTCATGCAGGGCGCACTGAAACTGACCTTCTAACTCTCTGCAATATGAAACCCGGGCGATCTTAATCGCCCGGGTTTCTTTTGTTTTCGATAGCTTACTCAAAATAAATGTTACATGCATTTAGGAAACCGTAGCCTTATCCACCTGGGCTATCGGGCGGTTTTGCAAGGCGTTCTCAACAAGGACGGCATCCTCCTGCAAGAGTGCGGACCAACAAGGGAGTTGGGCTGGCTCTAGTTGCGAATCCCGGCCATCAGCCCTTCAATCTCCGCACTTTCCCCGGCAGTGACAGGCAGCAGCGGCGCGCGGGTGCGGCCTCCGAAGTATCCGTTGAAGTCACAGGCGTATTTCACGCCCGCAACGCCCAACCGGCCGACGATGCGCTCACTTGGAGTGGCAATACGTTGCTGCTTCTCTCGTGCGAGCTTGCTGTCGTGGTCCTTCCAGGCGAGATAGACCTCCTGGCAAGCTTGTGGGGCACAAGCGGCAAGAGCCAGGATGGCGCCTGACGCCCCGACCTCAAGGGAATCGAGCAGCGCCCCCGATGAACCGACGAGTACCTGGAAGCCCACCTCTTTCGTTCGAGTCTTGATGGGCTGAGCCGGTCGTGCAGCAGCAACGGCCACGCCGCCTGCCAGGCTACCGGCAGAGACAAAGTTGGCAGCGGTTCCGGCACTAGGCGTCAACATGCGGCCCGTAACAGCCTCGAAGATGGGCGTCACGATCACGCTCCGCCGGGACGCGGCCTTGGTGGATTCAACGAGCGCGCGAATCCGCTCAACGCTGCCGCTGGATTCCTTGATGGCGATGATGTTGGGATGCTGTGCCAATTCGGTTGCCACTTCGATGGGGATGTTATAAGGCACACACTGGGGAATGTTATAGAGAATGACCGGTAGCGGCGAACGGTCAGCCACGCTTCGGAAGTAGTGGAGCACGGCCGCGTCCGGCATCCGGTTGACGAAGTAGGCGGGAGTATGGACAAGGACAGCGTCATAGCGGAAGCCAGCCGCAATCTCGGCCAGCGCGACCGTGGCCTTTACGCTCTCGCGGGCAACACCAGCGATGAGCACCTTCTCTGGCACGGTGGCCTCGGCGGCTACGCGGAGCACTTCGCGGCTCTCGCCGTCGTCCAGCATCACTGCCTCGCCCGTAGAGCCAAGAACCAGCATTCCCGAAAGCAGGCTGCGGGAGTAATGGGCCATGTTAGCTTCAAGTTTGCGAAAGTAGACTCGCTCGTCCGGATAGAACGGCGTGGTGACGGCGGCGAAGATGCCTTCAAGCAGCATGACTATATTGTAGAACCCTGCTACTCGGAAAGGGCGCGAGAGTTACTTATAATCCAATGCCTTTTTAATCTCCGGGCTGATCTGCTTTCCTAAATGATCCAATATCCAGAATTCATTTTTTAGCACGCGCAGCCTTCGCTCCGCCTCGGCCTCTTCCTCTACGCCTGCGTAGGAGCGATGGCTCGGAAAATAGGTGGCAACATCATTGAAACTCGTCAACGCAGCACCCAGTGACATCTTTTGGTACTCGTTGACGCCGACATACGCGCTCACATACCGATCACGCTCTTTTCGCTCCATAAAACTCAGCGTGTTGCTGGAGAGTGCCGACTCCCAAGCAGTGGTATTGAAGCCATAGAAGCCAGGCCCAAGTTCTCCAACCCGCCGATTGAGTTCCGCCGGCCTCTTTGCCAATCCGGGCATTTCGGCAATCATCTTGTCCAATTGCACATTGCATTGGCGCACTTGATTTAGGTCTTTGCCAAGCTGTTCCTGATTACTGGTCAATTCCGCGCGAAGACTCTCGCGGATTTCATTGACCGCTACATGTTCCCTCCAACTCTCCCGCGCGCCTTCCAATCCAAAGGCAATTAGAATGCCGATGGTCACGATGAGAATGTGAGTAGCGAACTCTTTCAGCGACTCGACTTTGCCCGTTGGGGCGTGAATATCCATCGATGCATCCTTCCGATCAGGTTGCTGTAAGCCGTCGGTATCATGAGTGAGATCTTCGTCGCGCTCCTCTGTGGAGTGCTCGGCAGGAACAGATAAGCGCGGCGCATCTTCGGCAGGCACAACTGTCAATGCATCCTCCGGAGCGGCCTGCTCCTGCTGCAACGGATCGACTATCTCTTGCTCTTCGCGCTCAGTCATCGGTCTTCAAAACGCAGTTTCACGCGCAGGTCACGGCGTGCAGTTGTTGCAAGTCGAAAACCGTGATGTTGCGGCTCTGCATGGCGGCAATGCCCTCGACGGCGGCCTGCGCCGCGGCGATGGTAGTGATGGTCGGAATTCGCGCCAGCACGGCAGCTCTGCGGATGGCCTTCTCGTCGAAGAATGTGTCCTGGCCTCGCGGCGTGTTGATGATGAGCTGGATGCGGTCGCCCTTGATCAAGTCGACGACATTGGGCCGGCCCTCCTTGACCTTGAAGACCCGCTCCACTTGCAGGCCAGACTTCTCCAGAACATTCGCCGTGCCTTCGGTCGCAATGATCTTGAAACCCAGCTCGACGTAACGACGCACCAGATCGACGGCTGTCGTCTTGTCCGGGTCGTTGACGCTGATGAAAACCGTCCCGGTGGTGGGCAGAATCTGTCCGGCCGAGAGCTGCGCCTTGGCAAATGCCTCGCCAAAGGTCGCGGCCACGCCCATGACTTCGCCGGTAGAGCGCATCTCCGGACCGAGCACCGTATCGACGCCGGCGAATTTGTTCCAGGGAAAAACCGGCGACTTCACATAATAATGTGTCCCGGTTTCGAGATCCTTGCCCGAGGCAAGCTGCTCAGGCAGCAGTTCGCGGAGCTTCCGTCCGGTCATAAGGCGCGCTGCGACTTTAGCCAGCGGAATCCCTGTAGCCTTGGAGACGTAGGGCACCGTGCGCGAGGCACGCGGGTTCACTTCAATGACGTAGACGTGGTCCTGACCCGCAGTGTCTTTCTGGATGGCGAATTGCAGGTTGACCAGACCGATTACGTTGAGCGCCAGAGCGAGCTTGCGCGTGTAGGTGCGCAGAACATCGAGCGTTTCCGCGCGAATGCCGACCGCGGGCAGCACGCAGGAGGAGTCGCCGGAGTGAATGCCGGCTTCTTCGATGTGCTGCATGATGCCGGCGATGATCACGTCCTCGGAGTCGCAGAGTGCATCGACGTCCACCTCAATGGCGTTCTCAAGGAAGTGATCGACAAGAACAGGCCGCTCTTGGGAGTATTCGACCGCCTGCTTCATATATTGAGCGACCGCCTCGGCGTCGTAGGCGATCACCATGGCCCGGCCACCGAGCACATAGCTCGGCCTGACCAGTACCGGGTAGCCGATCCGCGCGCCGACGGCCAGAGCTTCCTCGACACTGGTTGCCGTGCCGCCCGCGGGCTGGGGAATCTTCAATTCGTCGAGCAGCTTGCCGAATCGCTTGCGGTCTTCGGCCAAATCAATAGACTCGGGAGAGGTGCCGATGATGGGCACGCCGGCCGCGCGCAACCGCTGCGACAGGTTCAGAGGCGTCTGCCCGCCGAACTGCACAATCATGCCGATCTCAGCGCCCGATTGCGCTTCATGGTTGTAGACCGCCAGCACATCCTCCAGCGTCAACGGCTCAAAGTAGAGCCGGTCGCTGGTGTCGTAATCGGTGGAGACGGTCTCAGGGTTGCAGTTGACCATGATGGTCTCATAGCCATCTTCCTTGAGCGCAAACGCCGCATGGCAGCAGCAGTAGTCGAACTCGATGCCTTGTCCAATGCGATTGGGTCCCGAGCCTAGAATGATCACCTTCGGCGTATTCGTCGGCGGCGCCTCGTCTTCCTCGTCGTAGGTCGAGTAAAGATAAGGCGTCATGGACTCGAACTCCGCCGCGCAGGTGTCCACGAGTTTGAAGACGGGCTTGATGCCTTTGCCCTCGCGCAGTTCCCTCACCTGCTGCGTTCCAGCATGGCCTTCCAGCTTCCATTCCTTGGCGATGCGCTCGTCGCTCAGGCCGAGGCGCTTGAGGTGACGTAGTTGGTCTATGCCGATGCTCTCAGGCGTGGTTTCCGCAATCGCGCTTTGCGCTAGCGTGATCTCGCGGATCTGATGCAGGAACCACGGGTCCATGCTGGTGAGCCGCGCAACCTCGCGCACGCTCATGCCTCGCTCGAATGCGTAGCGGATGTAGCTGAGCCGCTCCGGCTGCGGCGTGACTAATCTCTGTGTCAAACGCCGCGGATCCATAACTTCGGCGCCGGTCTTTTTGCCGGTTTCCAGAGCACGCCAGGCCTTCATCAGCGATTCCTTGAAGGTGCGGCCGATGCACATCACCTCACCCACCGACTTCATCTGCGGACCCAGCGTTTCGTCGGATCCCGGAAACTTTTCAAACTGCCATTTGGGAATCTTGACGACTACGTAATCAATCGTCGGCTCGAAGCAGGCCGGGGTCTTGCGCGTGATGTCGTTGGGAATCTCATCGAGTGTGTAGCCGACAGCCAACTTCGCCGCGATCTTGGCGATGGGGAAACCGGTGGCCTTCGATGCCAACGCCGACGAACGCGAGACGCGCGGATTCATTTCGATTACGGTCATGCGGCCATCGACTGGATTGACGGCAAACTGCACGTTAGACCCGCCGGTCTCGACGCCGATCTCCCTCATCACCGCGATGGCGGCATCGCGCATCTTCTGGTACTCGCGGTCGGTGAGCGTCTGGGCAGGGGCAACAGTGATCGAGTCGCCGGTATGCACGCCCATGGGGTCAAAGTTCTCGATTGAACAAATAATGATGACGTTGTCGGCGAGGTCACGCATGACCTCAAGCTCGTATTCCTTCCAGCCGAGCACGCTCTCTTCGATGAGACATTCATGCACTGGAGACAAGTCGAGCCCACGCGCCAGAATCTCCATCAGCTCTTCGCGGTTGTATGCGATGCCGCCGCCTGTGCCACCGAGAGTGAAGCTGGGACGAATCAGGACGGGAAAGCCGAGCTTCGAGGCAAATTCCAGGCCGTCGCGCAGATTGTTCACGAGCGCCGACTTGGAAACTTCGAGGCCGATGCGCAGCATGGCGTCTTTGAAGAGCAGCCGGTCCTCGGCCTTTTTGATGGCTTCGAGCTTGGCGCCGATCAACTCGACGTTGTACTTGTCGAGAATGCCCGCGTCGGCCAGATCGACGGCCAGATTGAGGGCCGTCTGTCCGCCTACTGTGGGCAGCAGGGCAAACTTGTCCGAGCCCGGTTCAGCAGCAAGCATCTCCGCCTCGATGCGGATGATCTCTTCGACGTACTCGAGCGTCAGCGGCTCAATGTAAGTGCGGTCGGCCAGATCCGGGTCGGTCATGATGGTGGCCGGGTTGGAGTTCACCAGCACCACCTCGTAGCCCTCTTGTTTGAGAGCCTTGCAGGCCTGCGTGCCAGAGTAATCGAACTCCGCCGATTGCCCAATCACGATCGGCCCCGAGCCGATCACCAGTATCTTCTGAATGTCATTTCTGCGTGGCATTTGTCTCTTTGCTTCCCTTGTATCTCTCGTTATTGTCTCGAAAGGTTTCTTGAAGCTGTCTGCGATTCGTGGTTCCTGAAGGACACGGCTCATCCATGCCAACACCGAGAATGATGTAAATGGTGCCAGGATGAATCAGTGTGCGGAGATCGCGTCCTAAGTTGATAAATGCAAAACCAGGAGCAAGCCCTCTGGCGCTGACGCGCAGTTGGATATTTCCTTCCAAGTGCTCCAAGCCGAAGCGACCGGTAGCATCGGTCCGTGATTCTTGAACCGACTTACCGTCTTTCTCCACGGAGACAGAGGCGCCTTGGATCGCCGCTCCCAAGAGATCGAAGACCTGACCTTTCAATTCAACTGAATCGAGCGTGGGCTGATCGAAGCAATCGCCTATTTTGGCTTGAGCGGTGGAAAAAGAACTCCCCAACCCTGCCAACAACATCAGGATTGGGAGCCAGTTCTTCATCCCTTCCACTCCTCCATCAGCCTGCGAAAGTCGTGGAATAGGTAGTTCGAGTCGTGCGGGCCGGGAGCGGCCTCGGGGTGGTACTGCACGCTGAAGAGCGGCAGCGTCTTGTGTCGCAGGCCTTCGAGGGTCTGGTCGTTCAGGTCCACGTGCGTCAGCTCGACCTCGCTCAGATTGATCGAGTCGGGATCGACAGCAAAGTTGTGGTTGTGAGCCGTGATCTCGACCTTGCCGGTGAGGTTGTTGCGGACCGGATGGTTGCCGCCGTGGTGGCCAAATTTCAGCTTGTAGGTTTTTCCGCCGAGGGCTAGTCCGGTGAGCTGATGTCCCAGGCAGATCCCGAAGACCGGCACACGCCCCAGAAACTTGCGGATCGCGCGGACGGCATAGTCGACCGGCTCGGGGTCGCCAGGACCGTTCGAGAGAAAGACGCCGTCGGGCTTTAGCTCGAAGACATCATCAGCGCTGGTCTCGGCCGGAACCACCGTCACGCGGCAGCCCTCGCGAACCAGCATCCTCAGAATATTGAGCTTGATGCCGAAGTCGTAAGCGACGACATGGAGCTTACTCTCTTTCGCGTCTTGGTCGAGAGCTTTGGCCAGCAGAGGATCGCCCGTCTGGTTGCGACTGTCTTTCGAATCAAAGGGATAGATCGACTTGGTCGAGACCACCCTCGCCAGATCCGTCCCGTCCATCTTGCGGATGCCTCGGGCCTTCTGGACCAGCACATCGGGATTGGCCTCGGAGGTCGAAATAACTCCGCGCATGACTCCGTGGGTCCGAAGATGGCGAACCAGGGCGCGGGTATCAATCTCGGCCAGCACAGGAACCGAATAGCGTTCCATGTACTCGTCGGTGACCTGTTCGGAGCGCCAGTTGGAGCCAATGGGCGAGAACTCACGCACGATCAGGCCCTCAATATAGGGCCGGGCCGACTCGTTGTCCGCCTGGTTGGTGCCGTAGTTGCCGATCTGTGGGTTGGTGAGAACGACGATTTGTCCGGCATAGGAGGGATCGGTGGCGATTTCCTGATATCCGGTGAGAGAAGTATTGAAAACGACTTCGCCTTGGCATTCGCTTGGGTGCCCATAGCCGAGGCCGCGGAAGATGCGCCCGTCTTCGAGCGCTAGAATCGATTGCATCGCCTCTCCGAGGAGTGGATTCTGTCGATTTTAACAGCTTTGACGAGACTGTGCCGGTGGAATTTAGGGCGGTAATTAGCCGCCTCTATCGCACAACACCCGCGTCGCGCGCCGGCCAGTAGACGAATTCGGCCTTTCCATAGATGAGCGAGCGTTCGACGGGACCGAATTCACGGCTGTCAGAGGAGATGGAGCGGTGGTCGCCCATCATGAAATATGTGTCCTCGGGAACGACAATCTCAGGATAAGAGCGGCTGTCGCGGTACTCCTCTGGAACGTAAGACTCGATCTGCCGCTCATGGTTGACCCAGACCGTACCGCGATCGATCTCCAGCCTGTCGCCGGGCACGGCGATTACACGCTTGATATAGCTCTTCTCCGGGTCGCGCGGGTAATGAAAGACCACCACATCGCCGCGCCCGATGGACGTGAAGTGGTAGACAAACTTGTTGATGAAAAGTCGGTCCTGGTCTTCCAGCCGTGGCAGCATGCTGGTCCCCTCGACGCGCACCGGCTGATAAAGAAAGGTAATGATGAAGATCGAGGCCGCAGCCGACACCAACAGGTCGCGCACCCATAGCCCAAGGCCGATGGATCTCGAAGACGGCTCGGAATTTGGGGTGGAAGGCACCAGCTTCGAGTCTTGCCCAGATACGGGGGTCTGATCGGGTTTCGCGTGGTTGGGCGGAGAGGTTTCCATCTGCTCCTGCTTGTTTAGAATCATTCGCTTGCAAGTCTCGTTCAGCGTAAACCGGGCATGAACGCGCTCCGAGGTCTGAGCAGCCTGATTGATTCGGGCCAGTCGCAGAAGGCCTGGGAGCGAGATGCAACAGAGTACCCCGCTAACCCAAGTGTAATCCGATTTCCGAATTCAAGGCCAGAGATTCTGGAATGTGAATAACCGGGTCGCATCTTCGTTACAGTGTCAGGGTACAGGCGGCCAGACTACCCTGCCTGCGTCCCGCCGCGATACTCTTAAAGCCAACGTGATCAAGAACGACAACCAACCCGCCGCTCCGCCGACATCTCCTTTGGATAGGGGTTCGGACGACCTCACGCCCTTCATGCGGCAGTGGACGGCGGCCAAACGAGAGAATCCGGAAGCGCTGCTCTTCTTTCGCATGGGAGATTTTTATGAGCTCTTCTACGACGACGCGGTGACCGTGAGCCGCGAGTTGCAACTGACGCTGACGGCGCGAGACCGCGAACGCTCACAGCCGATGTGCGGCGTTCCATATCATGCGGTCGAGAGTTATCTGACCCGCCTGCTGCGCATGGGATACCGCATCGCACTGTGCGACCAGATGGAGGACCCCAGGCTCACCAAGAAAATCGTCCGGCGAGAGGTGACGCGGGTCCTCTCGCCCGGAACAGCTATGGATGCGGCTCTCGGCCAGGAGCAGAACAATTTTCTTGCAGCTTATTTCGAGGTTGGAAGCGGACACGGTTCGAACTCCAAATCCGAAGCTCAGTGTGCGGTTGCTCTGCTCGACGTTTCAACCGGGGAGTTTCGAACGGCGGAGTTTACTGGTCTCGCCGCACGGCAGCAGGCAGTGGACGAGATCCTGAAAGCCGGGTCGAGCGAGGTGCTGCTGCCCGCGAGCGCTGAGTTACCTGCACAGCTTGAGCGGATTCCCGCGCGGACGCGGATTGAGGACTGGGTATGGGCGCATGATTTTGCTGTGCCTCTGGTTGAGCGGCAACTGAATGTGCGTTCACTTGAAGGATTTGGGCTCACCGGACACCCGGCCGCTGCGATTGCCGCGGGAGCAGTGCTGCACTATGTGCGGACGACGCAAAAAAATGAAGCTCTGCACATCAACAGTCTGCGATTCGAGGAGCACTCGACGGCTCTCGAACTGGACCAGGTAACGGTGAGGAATCTGGAGTTGGTGGAGACGTTGTTTTCAGGACAAGACAATCGGACAACGTTGTTTCATACACTGGACGCGTGCCAGACGCCGATGGGCAAGCGACTGCTGCGGACCACGATTCTTCGGCCGCTGGTAGACTCCGCGGCTTTGGAAAAACGCTATGAGGCGGTCGGCGAGGCGCATGCGGATCTCGTGCGGCGCGAAGAGATTCGGCGGTCATTCTCTGGACTTTTGGACCTGGAGCGCCTACTGGCGCGGCTTTCACTGGATTCGGCAGGACCGCGCGACTTGCGAGCACTGGCTGCGAGCCTGAGCCGATTGCCGGGGTTGAAGAAAGCAATCGAAGCAATGCGCGCGACCCGATGGCTCGAGCTAGCCGGGCAGATGGACACGCTCGAAGAAGTGACGGCGAGAATCGCAACAACGCTGGTCGAGGAGCCTCCGCTGACGCTCGTCGATGGCGGGGCCATTGCCGCGGGCGTGGATACGGAGTTAGACGAGTTAAGGACGATTTCAACCACTGGCCGCCAACAGATCGCAGCCATCGAAGAGCGGGAACGTGAGCGCACAGGAATCGGCTCGCTGAAGGTAAGGTATAACTCAGTCTTTGGTTATTACATCGAAATCACTAAGTCGAACTTATCACTGGCGCCAGCCGATTATGAGCGCAAACAAACTCTTGTCAACGCAGAGCGGTTTACAACGCCGGAGCTTAAAGAATACGAACGCAAGATCCTTACAGCGCATGAGCGGTCCATTGAAATTGAGAAGCGGATTTTTGCCGAGTTGCGGCGTACAGTGTTGGAGGCAGCAGGGCGAATCAAGCGAAGCTCGGCCGTGGCGGCAGAGGCAGATCTACTGGCTAACTTCGCACATCTGGCGGTGGGCCGGCGCTATGTGCGGCCAAGGCTCGTTGAAGAGCCGGTGATCGAGGCGGTCGCCGGCCGCCATCCTGTAATCGAGCAATGGATGGAGGAGACTCGCGATGGAAGATTCATTCCCAACGACATCTATCTTAGCGCGGCTGGGGAAGGACCTAGCTTGCTTTTGATAACTGGTCCTAACATGGGCGGAAAGAGTACCTATCTGCGCCAGACGGCAATGCTGGTGCTGATGGCTCAGATGGGAAGCTTTGTTCCGGCTGAGAGCTTGCGCTTTGGGCTGGTGGACCGGATTTATACGCGTATCGGGGCAAGTGACAATGTGGCGCGGGGACGGTCCACGTTTATGGTGGAGATGACGGAGACGGCGACGATCCTGAATACGGCCACCAACAAATCGCTGATCCTCCTGGACGAGATGGGCCGCGGAACGGCGACCTTCGACGGGCTTTCGCTGGCATGGGCGACGGTTGAGTTTCTTCATGCGGAAACTGGGGCGCGGACGCTCTTTGCTACCCACTATCATGAACTGACAATGCTGGCCGAGAGATTGCCGCGAGTTAGAAATCTGCGTGTGGGCGTAAAAGAAGCGGCGGGGGGAATTGTCTTCCTGCATAACATCGAGCCGGGGGCGGCGAGCAAGAGTTATGGCATCGAAGTGGCGCGGCTGGCTGGATTGCCGGCGGTTGTTATCGAGCGTGCCAAGCACGTGCTTCGGCAGCATGAGAAGCAGGAGCGGCAGAGCGTACAAGTGGAAACCGCGCCCGAGCCCATACAGTTGACCATCTTCACGCCGCTTTCGCAGCGTATCGTGGACCGGATCGAGGCTACCGACGTGAATTCCCTAACGCCGTTGCAGGCGCTGAATCTGCTCGAGGAGCTGCAGCAGGAACTGAGGGAGAAGGGATGAGAAAAAGAGGTCAGAGATCAGAGATCATGGTTCAGAAACGGTGCAAGAGTTAAAGGAGCGATGATGAAGAAGACTCTGCGCCACGCTGTGGGGAGCCTGCTGGTTGTTGGCCTTGGAGGCACGGAACTGACGCCATTGGAGCGCTCGTGGTTGAAGCTTGTGCGGCCGGCTGGAGTGATTCTCTTCCGGCGCAACACTGTGGACGCCAAGCAGACACGAGCGCTCCTGGCCGAGGCCGCGGCTTTGTGCGCGCAGAACAGCTTGCGCTGCGTGGATGTGGAAGGGGGAACGGTGGACCGGTTGCGGGATGCTCTCGCCGCGATGCCCTCCGCGCAAGCGGTCGCGGAGGCGGCACGACGGACAGGCAAGATCCGCATGATTCGAGAACAAGGCGAGTTGATCGCGCAGGGCGTGAGAGCTTTCGGCTTCAACACAACGCTCGCGCCGGTGATGGATCTGGCAACTCCCGAGTCGGCCGAGGTGATGGGCACGCGAGCAGCCTCTGCTGATGTAGCAGGCGTTGTGGACTATGCGCGCAACTTTCTCGCTGGCCTTGCGAAACATGGTGTTGCAGGCTGTGGCAAGCATTTTCCTGGGCTGGGCGGCGGGACGCGCGATTCGCATCTCGAAACTCCAGTGATTCATCGCGGCATCCGCGAGTTGTGGCGCGAGGACTTGCTTCCCTACCGCGAACTGTGCCGTGAGCTGCCAATGATCATGGTGAATCATGCAGCCTATCCCCAGACACCAGGTAAAGATCTTCCCGCGAGTGTATCGCCCTACTGGATTACAGCAGTGCTCCGCGATCGAATTGGTTATCGAGGCATCATCTTCTCCGACGATTT
Organism: Occallatibacter sp.; assembly: GCA_049522255.1. Lineage (GTDB taxonomy): Bacteria > Acidobacteriota > Terriglobia > Terriglobales > Acidobacteriaceae > Telmatobacter. The sequence goes on along the minus strand of JBEKOA010000032.1, from coordinate 7,140 downwards.
GGAAATGGGCGGAATTTTGAAGTTCATGCCGATCGAAGAGGCCACAATCGCGGCCATTCGCGCCGGCATGGACATGGTTGAAATCTGCCACAGCCCAGAGCTGATTCTGCGAGCTTACGAGGCACTGATTGCCGAGAGTGAGCGGTCAGTAGCGTTTTCAAGGCTGCTTATCGCTCGCGCGGAGCAGTCGGCGCGACGGCGAGAAAAGCTCTTTGCAGACAAGCCTTCCGCAGCGCTGGATAAAAAACAATTTAACGCGCTGCGAGAGCGAATTCTGCGTTTCTGCGAAGCAGTCGAGAAGGCCCGGGAGGTGCAGACGGCATGAGTACGAAAGCTATGACCGTTGCCGGGATCATGAGCGGCACCTCGGCCGATGGCATCGACGTCGCCGTGGTCCGCATCGCGCCCGGCAGGCAGCGGCCCACGATCAAGTTGATCGCACATGAGGGCTTTCGGTTTCCTTCCCTACTGCGGCACGCAATCTTGGCAGCAATGAATGCCGCAGCAACCTCAACGGCAGAACTTGCGCGCTTGAACTGGCGGCTCGGCCTGGCCTACGCCGATGCGGTGAACGCGACAGTCGAGCGGCACAAGGTGAAGATCGATTTGATCGGCTGCCACGGGCAGACACTCTATCATCAGCCGCGTGCCGAGAGTTATGCCGGCCGTCGTTTCGGCTGCACCTGGCAGCTCGGCGAGACAGCGATGATCGCAGCGCGTCTTGGAGTTCCCGTGGTCTCGAACTTCCGGCCTGCGGACATGATGGCCGGTGGCCAGGGCGCTCCGCTGGTTCCGCTGCTCGACTATGTGCTCTTTGCCGACCGAGTGCGTGGCCGTGTGCTACAGAACATTGGCGGCATCGCCAACCTGACCGCCATTCCCGCCGGTGCGCGGGCAGACGCAGTAATTGCCTTCGATAGCGGTCCAGGAAACATGGTGATCGATGCGTTAACGCAGCAGCTATTCAACATGAGATTCGACCGCAATGGCGCAATTGCAGCCAGGGGAACGGTGCTGCAGCCGGTGCTGGCCAGCGCGCTGCGCGATGCTTACTTCAAACAGAAGCCGCCGCGCACGGCGGGACGCGAGCAGTTTGGGCGCGAGTATGCGGCGAAGTTTCTCGCAGCCTGCCAACGGCACAGCCCTAAGCCAGAAGACGCGCTGGCGACTGCGACCGCACTCACCGCCGAGACGATCGCCGCGAGTTACAAGACATACATCCAACGCGCAATGAGAGGCCACGGGGTTGACTACATTGTCTCCGGCGGCGGAGCGCGCAATGCTACCCTGATGGCGATGCTGGCGCAGCGACTGCAACCGCTTGGCTGCGAACTGGCTTCGAGTGAGGAGTTCGGACTGCCTGCCGAAGCTAAAGAGGCTGCGGCCTTTGCGCTGCTGGCGTGGCAGACCTGGCATCACCTGCCAGGAAATGTGCCCAGGGCCACTGGTGCCGCGCGGCCGGCGATTCTGGGGCAGGTGGCGTATGCGTAGGCTTTTTGCGCTGGCCGTGCTCGCGGCGCTCGCGGGCTGCCATTCCGCGCCTCGCGACCCGAAGACGGTCGTGTTTCTCATCGAGAGCAGTCCGGCGAATCTCGATCCGCGCATCGGCACGGACGGGCAATCGGAACACATCGACGAGTTGATCTTTGACGGGCTCGTGGCGCGTGATGCAAACTTTCAATTCGCGCCGGCGCTGGCCGAGAGCTGGGAGCAGCCTGACCCGCTTACGCTGGTCTTTCATCTGCGCAAAGGCGTGCGCTTCCACGACGGCCGCCTGCTGACTTCGCGCGATGTGGCTTGGTCCGTAGACTCGATCCGCACAGGGCAAGTGATCTCGCCCAAGACCGCGGCCTATGCCTCGGTAGATTCCGTTGAAACTCGCGATGTTTACACGGCGGTCTTTCATCTCAATCACGCAGACAATTTCTTGCTGACAAACTTATCGACCGGCGCCTTCGGCATTGTTCCCGAAGGCAGTGGACGCGAGTTCTGGCGGCATCCCGTGGGCACGGGGCCTTTCCGCTTTGTGAGCCAGCAGATCGATCAGGAGGTGGTGGTCGAGCGGAATCCGCAATGTTGGGTAGAGGCGCCAAACATTGAGCGCGTGCGCTTCCGGGTGGTGCCGGATGCTACGACAGAGTCGCTGGAACTGGAAAAGGGCTCGGGCGACGTGGCTGTCAATTCCCTGCCTATCGACGCGCTGGCGGCGCTGGCCACGCGGCCCAATCTGGAGGTTGAAGATTCGCCTGGAACGCAGGTTCAGTATCTCAACTTCAACCTGCGCGACCCGTTGCTAAGCGATGTGCGGGTGCGTCAGGCCATCGCCTGCGCCATTGACCGCAAACTGATCATCCAGACACTGCTGCGGGGCCACGCACAGCCGGCCGAGAGCCTGCTGCCTGCCGGCCACTGGGCCTGGACCGGCGACGTTGAGCGCTACGATTACGATCCGACGCGGTCAGCGCGGCTGCTTGATGATGCCGGATATCACGCCGGAGTAAACGGAGTGCGCTTCCATCTAACGATGAAGACCTCAACCGATGAGGGCACACGGTTGCTGGCCGCGGTCTTGCAGCAACAACTGGCCAAGGTGGGGATTGCTCTGGAACTGCGCAGCTACGAGTTTGCCACCTTCTACTCCGACGTGAATCGCGGCGCGTTCCAGATCTATTCATTGCGTTGGATCGGCAATGAACAACCGGACATATTCGGAGTCTACGCGACGGAGAACTTCTCTCCAAAGGGAACCAACCGAAGCCACTACTCAAACCCCAATCTGGACGCCATTCTGGGCGATGCGCGCCAGAGCACCGATACTGCAAGGCGACGCGCAGATTACTTCGAAGCGCAGCGGATCGTGGCCCGCGATCTGCCGGCCATCAATCTCTGGTACAGGAATACTGTTGTGGTGCACAACCGGCGGCTGACGCACGTGGTTCCTACTCCTTCGGGAAGCTTTTCATTCCTTGAAACCGCGCAGTTGGCTAAGTAGACCGGCGGCTACTTTCAGATTATTTTTAGATTCGACCTCCCTCAGTCTCCGGAAGAATTGACTTTTTTGCCCAGATTCAGCGGTTTTCTTGCACACACCACAAACCGCGGAAGACTCCATTCAACCTTTTGCCGGCTTGATTCGTCTACCGGAGCAGTGAGTATATTCCCGTCCTCTTACGATGAATGGAATTGGCCGGTGGGGAGTTAGGTTATGAAGAGCAAAAGCTTGAATCGGGTTTTTATCTCATTGGCGCTGATGATCGCATTTTCCGTGTGTGGGAGCTTCGCCTCCGCGCAGGCGCCATCGCGGATTGTGGGCACCATTACCGCCGTCAGCGGCAATACTCTCACAATCAAGACCGATGGAGACGGCGAGCGACAGGTCGTGGTTCCAACCACTGCAACGCTCAAGCGGGTAGTCCCTGGCCAAAAAGACCTAAGTACGGCGGAGACCATCCAGTTCAGCGACCTGGCTATTGGCGACCGGGCGCTGGTAAAACTCGACCCAGACTCGCCTGCGGGCACTTCCGAGGCCCAACAGATTATCGCAGTAAAGCAGGCGGACCTGGCGCAGAAGCAACAGAAGGATCGCGAGGATTGGCAGCGGCGCGGCGTTGGCGGGCTGGTGAAGAGCGTGGATGCTGCTTCGGGCGTCATTGTGTTGAGCAGCGGCGCGGGAGTGACGGCCAAGACAATCACCGTGCATATCACCAGGACGACGATCCTCAAGCGCTATGCGCCGACCTCGGTGCGTTTTGACGCGGCGCTCCCGGCGCCGATCGATGCGATTCATCCGGGCGATCAGTTGCGCGCGCGGGGAACGAAGGATGCGGACGGAACCGGGATTGTCGCTGAAGAGGTGATCTCGGGCAGCTTCCGCAATATCGCCGGTACGGTTGCATCGCTCGATCCGGCAGGCTCAACATTGGCAGTGAAGGATCTTGCAACGAAGAAACTGGTCACCATTCACATCACGGGGGAGGCGCAGATGCGGCGGTTGCCGGATCGCATGGCGGCGATGCTGGCGGCGCGGCTCAAAGGGACTGCCGGCGGCGCAGGCAGTCAAGGCAGCGGCGGTCAATGGGCCGGACAAAATGGCGGCCAAGGCCAAGGCGCAGGCGACCCGCAGCAGATGCTGAATCGCGCACCGGCCATTCAACTCGGCGATCTGCAAAAGGGTGAAGCAGTGATGCTTGTATCGACCGACGGAACAACCGAGGTTACCGCGATCACGCTGCTGGCTGGTGTAGAACCGCTGCTCGAGGCTCCGGCTGCCAGCCGGGATTTGCTTGCAAACTGGAGCATGAACACCAGCGCGCCTGACGTTGCTCAGTAGACCCAAAGAAAGCCAGCGAAGACAAGCGAGGAATACGTGTACTCAAAACTGCATTGCTTCTATAATTCTGTGATTATCCTGGCTTTGGGCCTGGCAAGCGTAGCCGTGACTCAGTCGCAAGTTCCCATAGCGCCTCCTTCGGACGCAACGACCACCGTATCGCCGAGTGCTCCTCCCGCAGCAACAGCCAGCTTGCACGGGCATATCGCCGACCCCACTGGCGCCCTGATTCCCGGCGCTACCGTGACTGTCAGTACGACGTCGGGAAAGGCTGTGGCCACAACGACCGCGGATGCGAGCGGCGCTTACCAGGTCAATGGTCTACAGCCCGGAAGCTACATCGTGCGGGCCGCCTTTGCGGGCTTCGCTCCATTCGCAATGCCGGCTCTCCAACTCACGGGCGGCCAGGTAAAGCGCGTGGATATTTCCATGGCCATGGCGGTGGAACAGCAGAGCGTAGTGGTCACCGATGAGTCGCCCACGGTGAACGTGGAAGCAGGCGGCAATTCGAGCGCCATCGTCATCAAAGGCAAGGATCTGGAGGCGCTGTCGGACGATCCGGATGAGCTGTCAAATGAATTGACAGCTCTGGCCGGACCCGCAGCCGGGCCCAACGGCGGCCAAATTTATATCGACGGATTTACCGGCGGGCAACTCCCGCCCAAGTCGGCGATTCGCGAGATTCGCATCAACCAGAATCCTTTTTCCTCCGAATACGACAAACTGGGCTACGGGCGCATTGAGATTCTCACCAAGCCGGGCACCGACAAGTTGCACGGCCAGTTCTTCGCACAGGGCAACGACGATGCCTTCAACACCGGCAACCCGTTCATTACGCATTTGCCTACCTATCACACGATTCAATTTAACGGAACACTGAATGGTTCACTCTCCAAGACAGCCTCATTTTTTATTAGCGCGGAGCAGCGCAATATACAGAACATAAGCCTTGCCTACGGTCCAGATGGCGCCGCGGCGAGCGGACTGCTGAACCCGCATACGCGAACCAATCTCGCTCCGCGAATCGATCTGCAATTGGGAGAGAAGAACACGCTGACCCTGCGGTACCAGTTTTACCGCGACGCCGAGAGTGGCGAACTCAGCGCGGCACAACAATCGAGCAGCCAGGCTCAGAGCTCACACTCCATTCAAAACACCGTCCAGCTGAGCGATTCGTTTGTCATCAACGATCACATCGTGAATGAGACCCGCTTCCAATATCTTCGCGACGTGTCTTCGACTACTGCGGCAAGTGGTCCGCCCCAGGCATCGGTGTTGGGTTACTTCACCGGCGGCGGGGCCTCGGCAGGTCAGATCAACGACCATCAGGATCATCTTGAACTATGGAACATCACCACAATGACTGCGGGCGCCCATGCTATCAAATTCGGAACTCGGCTGCGGGATAATCGCGATGCCAACTCCACGGACGCAAACTTCAACGGAACGTTTACCTTCGCGTCTGAAGAGGATTATCAAAACGGAGCGTTGCCCATTCAGTTGACCTACACTCAATGCACATCGACCACCTCGGCAAACTGTTCAGGAGCATTGGCAAACGCCTTCGACGCCGCGCTCTTCGTGCAGGACGACTGGAAGTTCAATCCCTTTCTGACGTTGTCGGGCGGCCTGCGCTGGGAGTCGCAAAATCATATCGCTGACCATGACGATTGGGCACCCCGCGTCGCCTTCGCCTATGCCCTCGATGGACACAAAGACAAGAAACAGGCCAAGACAGTTTTGCGCGGTGGCTACGGCTTCTTCTACGACCGCCTACCTCTAAGCGATTTGCTCGCGGCCGAGCGATTCAGCGGTGCGAGCGCCCCGCAACAGCAGACAGTTATTTACAATCCCACCTGCTTTAGCGCAACGAGCCTGACCGATGCGTTGAATCAAGGATGCACTACAGCCCCCGTTTCCACGACCGCTCCCACGCCGATTGAGGTTCCTACAACTGTTCAAATCGCGCCAGGCTACCGTTCGCCCGTCACGCAGCAGTTGGGTACCAGCCTGGAACGGCAATTGACCAAAGCCGCAACTCTGACCTTCACCTATCTGCACTCCTTCGGTGTGCACCAGATGGTTACGCGTAACGCAAACGCACCTTATGTTCCCGGTTATGATTCTTCACTTGGAAACATAGATCAGTACGATCCTGAGGCAGTCTTTAAACAGAACCAGATGATCGTGAACGTTAACGCCCACTTGACGCAAAACTTCAGTCTGTTGGGTTTCTATAACCTCACCGCGGCCAACACAGACAGCATCGGCGGAATCGCATCCAATTCCGCGAATTTGAGCCAGGACTACGGACGCGCCAGTTGGGCCTCGCGCAACATGGTCTTCATGATGGCTAACTACCAGGGACCGTGGGGCATTCGTTTCAATCCGTTCCTGATTGCGCAGTCCGGTAAGCCCTACAACATCGTCACCAACCAGGACCTGACTCCCGGCATGGAGGACGGCTTCTTCAACCACCGCCCGGCGTATCCAGGATCGAACCCGGCCGATGTTGTCCAAACCAGCTTTGGCCCCCTCGACATTGTTCCCCAGCCGGGAGAGCCGCTGATCCCAGCCAACCTGGGCAATGGACCCGCCGCGGTAGCCCTGAACCTGCGCATCAGCCGGGCCTTTGGGCTCGGCCCCAAACTCGAATCGGCCAACGCTGCCACGCCTCCGCCTCCTAGTGGCGGCGGAGGCGGCGGCGGGGGACGCGGAGGCCCCGGCGGCGGCGGGTTTGGCGGACCTTTTGGCGGAGGAGGAGGTCGCGGTGGTCCGGGAGGAATGTTTGGCCCCACCTATACCGGTCA
>JBEKOA010000031.1:0-35381 GCA_049522255.1 Occallatibacter sp. | reverse complement strand
GCTCGGAGAAGGCATCGCATCGTTTGGAAAATCATGGAACGATCTATTGGATTGCATCGCATTGAAGAGTGAGACGCTCAAGGCAGCAGTTGCCTGAGTGCGAAAAGTCTTTTAGTCCCTGTTCCTTCGCAGCCTGGCTTATGCAGACTGCCAGTAACGGCTCAATGAAAAGCTCAAACCCAAAGGAGAAATGATGCTAATCAAAATAAAGGCGATCAAAAACTACTCACTCAAATGTCTCGACGGTGATATCGGGTCGGTCAGCGAGTTCTATTTCGACGACCGCTATTGGGCGATTCGATACCTTGTCGCGAATACAGCAAAGTGGCTTAGCGGCAGGAAGGTGTTGATTTCGCCGTACTCTCTGAACAGTGTCGATAAAGCGGAAGAGCAGGTCTCCGTTCACCTGACCAAGAAGCAGATCGAAGAAAGTCCGTCCATAGGAATGGACGAGCCAGTCTCCTGTCAGTATGAGGGCTTATACAACGGATACTACGGCTTTCCCAACTATTGGGGCGGCCCATACATGTGGGGAGGTAATCCGTACATTGAGCGGGATCGCAGCAGATGGGGCTTGGCCGCCTCCGAAGCGATGGGGTGGGATCGCCATCTTCGCAGCACCCACGAGGTTACAGGCTACCATTTACTCGCGCTCGACGGCGAGGTTGGTCATGTCGATGACTTCATCATCGATGATAAATGGGCTATTCGATACCTTGTTATAGATACAACTAACTGGTGGCCAGGGAAGAAGGTTCTGATTTCACCAAAGTGGATCGAGAACGTAAGTTGGGAAGAGAAGGAAGTCTCAATCAGACTGTCTCGCGAGACCATCAAGGCTGCGCCGGAGTACACCGACCAGTCTCTGCTCACCCGGGATTACGAAACGGGCCTGTACGGGCACTACAATCGTGAGGGTTATTGGGTCGACGAACTAGTGGCGGTGTAAATGTAATTCAGCAAGCCGCTACAGTATTCCTGTGTTGATTGTTTGCTCCGAAAGAAGATAAGCCGCAGACCCCGCTTCCGAGCAATCTGTGGCTTTTCTTGCGTTGCTCCCGGCATCATTTCAAATTTATCCGGGAAGGAGTGTTTCAGTTCACTTCTTCATTAGAAGCCGCCCTTGCCAAGCAGCAGACCGATGCCGTAGGTTACGGTGCCCTCTAACGCGCCGACAAGGGTCATTTCGAGACCCGAGGACCACCAGGAGCGGATTGTAATCAGGGATTTGGCTGCGCCAACGGCAAAGTGGGCGGCCAGAGAAATGATGGCGGCGGCGATGACCGCTTCCAGGCCATGCAGAAAGAAGAAGGGGAGGATGGGGATGCTGGCGCCGACAGCGGTCGAGAGAGCACCGGAACTGGCCGAGACGAGCGGGTTAGCGAGCGCCCCCTCAGAAGAGCCGAGGCGCTCGCTGGCCAGGGCGCGCAGCAGCTGCTCTGGATCGCTCGAAATGTGACTGACCATATGTTGGGCGTCTTCCTCCGGCAGGCCCTTTACCTGATAGTAGAGGGCGAGCAGTTCCCGGGCTTCTGGGCCATTCATCTGGATGGCTTCGCGCTCGCGTGCTACCTCGGCGTAGTAGATCTCACGCTCGCTCTTGGCGGCGAGGTAGGCGCCGGAGCCCATTGAGAGTGCGCTCGCGATCATGCCCGAGAGACCCGCGAGGAGAACATATTTGCTGTCGCCCGCGGTTGCGCCGGAGACGCCCGAGACGATGCCGAAAATTGCACCGAGGCCGTCATTGACACCATAGATGGCATCGCCGATCCAGGCACCAGGCTGCTTTCGGCCCTGATCGCTCTTTGCCAATAACTCCTTGAGAGCTGCTTTGAGGTCGATCTTCGGCAAACCGGCGGAAGCAGGATAGTGGCCGCGTATCAGCGATCCCAGTTCCCGGTAGTGATCCTTTTCGTCTTCGATGACGTGATCGAGAATGGCGATGGAGCCCGTATCGCCCAGTTCCCTTAATTGCTCGCCGTATTTTGCAATGTCGCGGCTTTCGTCGATCTCCAATCGACGCAGGGCCATTGGGATACCGCCGGCGCGGTTGGCCAATGAGTCAGCGTCCCCATGCGCACTGCCTTTGTAGACCGATTCTGGGCCATTCAGTTCGCGGATGCGCCCAGCCCAAAGTTCCGCGTGCTCCCATTCGGCGCCAGCCAAGTGGCGTAGTACCTGGGCGCGTACTGGATCGCTATCCCGGTCTGCCAAGGTTTGGTAGGTGTTGTGGCCTTCCATCTCGGCTTGCCAGTTGGCATCAAGTGCCGCGAGAACTCTCTCAAGCTTGCCGCAGGTCAACGTATCATTGGCCATATCTCTCTCCAGACTTTCCGTACGGGGACGAAATACCTCGCGAGCAAGGCCATGGGGCTCATACGTGTTCGCATGCAACCCAATCGATCCGTAATCGCACCGAATGGGTTGCAGACTACAGGTGCGATTGCGGTCTCCTCTGCGGAGAAGGACTGTGGGCTAGTTTGGTACAGCGGACTGCACATCGTCGGTATCCTGGCGCTAATTGCGAGTTGGGACCAGAACCCGTCTTGAGACGGTCGCACGGCTGTCACCCCTGAACGGTCGAGTAAGACAACCGGACCGGACGCCGTTGAAGGTCAAGCTGATTTGGCGTAGACGTCCTTGCACCGAACCGTATGCGAGCCTCTTGTTCCTCGAAAGATCTCCTGGGTGTTTGCGATCGCGGCAGGAGTTTCATGCGCAACGAGCAGGAATTTGCCGCTGCTGACCTGAGTCTCGCTTTGCACAACTGTCCTGTTTGTTCTGCCGATACTCACGAGGCTTGCACTCAGTGCGCCTATCGCCCCAAAGACGACTGTTCCTTCGAGAACCGCAACAATCCAGAAGACAAGCGGTCCCGACAGCCACACAGGATCAAGGTCCGGAATGACAAAGAGGGATGAGTCAAACAACAAGCCCCAGAGTGCCCGTCCAACCGCGCCCACCTCACTCCAACGCATGATGCGCTCGCGGGTGGTCAGGTGTCCCGTAGCGCTCTCGAGCGGATGCGTGTCAGTGGTTACTATCGAAAGGACTTTCATGTCAATTCCCTCTTCTCGCAACTCGAGAATGGCGTCTTCTGCCTGTTCAAGTGCGTCAAAACTCGATACGACTGGCTCTGTCATTGTCACTTTCGATCCTCCGGTGTTTCAAGCTGGCACTCCAAATTCCCATCAAGCGGAATCGAAAGGAGTTTTCTGCTGAATAGGATCACCCTTTTCACTTGAACACACGCGCTTGGTCATACTCTGTACAATTCAAGACACTCGGCGTCACGCAGTGGTTTATCCGTCCAGGCGCCTTTGAGGACAGCAGCGTCCAGCGCAAACTCCGAAGCCCCCAGACGGGAGACGGCTCAGTACATGGTGATTTCGTCCCGCAAAGAAGACGTCCAGACGCTTCAAGAGCATCGTGATGTCTACAACGCGTTTTTCCTCACCAACACACTCGCTCAAGCAGACGTCTCGGTGCAACTTAGCCCGCCGAGTAGGCTGGCGTATTCCTGACGCAACACGCGATTTCGATGAGCAAACCGGATCAGCATTTCGCCATTGCTCATGGAATCCTCTTTGTATGAATGCAGATATGCGTCAAGACCATGAAGACCTTCTTGAGAGTCTCGTCGGCGGCAAACTACCGCGCAATCTAAGTTGGAACTCCGTCGTTGATTTAATCGGGCAGATCGGCGAGGTCCTGCCGCACGGAAACGACGAGTTTGCCTTTGCCGTCGGATCGCAAAGAGGTTTCTTCAAGCGCCCCAGCAGCCATAATCTTGATGTGGAGGAGATCTCCCGGCTACGCAGGTTTCTGAAGGATGCAGGCGCACTGGGAAAACCCGTCCAAGCACACCAAGTCGGGCGAATGGTCGTGGTCGTTGACCATCAAGCTGCCCACATATATCACGATCTCGGCGGTAGCCGGCCTCAAGACGAAGTGACCGTCAAGCCATATGATCCCTTTGGATTTCAGCATCATTTGATTCACCGTAAGGAAGCCCATTACAAAGGTGATCATGTTCCCGAGGAAGAATCTTACTACGAAGAGATCGCCGGGGACCTTGTCCATGCTGAAGCGATCATCCTTATTGGACATGCAACGGGAAAGAGCAGTGCGGTCGAGTTCCTGAGTGAGTATCTGAAGACCCATCATCCGGAGACATTTCGGCGAATTATCGCTACCGAGACTGTGGATCTCTCCGCGCTGACAGAGCCGGAGATCGAGGAGATTGCGAAAAGACACATTCGCGCCGCCTCGGCTATTCCCGCATAAGCGCAGGCTGGTGCCCGCGAAGAAAATGTCACCATAATCATGCAAGGCCTCCCCAGAGGCGGCCCTTAGCACTCACGCGCATCTGCAACCGGCGTCAGCGCTGCCACAGGATTTGCCCCGCTTCGAGCGGAACAGATGCGTTGGGATGATGGGGAATGATGCGCGCAGTGTAATCGCTCGCGGGACGAGTTGCGGGCACTTGGGCCGAATAGATGAACACTCCGGGTGAATCCGCGAGGAGTATGGATTCGGTCATCACTTCGATAGCGGGCTTACCTCCCAGTACTGAGTCTGCGTAGAGTTCGATCTGAAGTTGATCCAGGGTGAGAATGCCAGGAGAAACTTCAACCTCAAAGAAATGCTGGCCGTCGTGCGACTCGATTCTTACTGAACCAAAGTGCACCGTGCTCCAAAGCTGCTCGATATCCTGCTGCCAATGGAGCAAAGTTACGCCCAGCGCGCTATCCTCGGCTGCCCGTTCGCGGTAACTGGAAGCTGCAGGCAGATAGTGATCTTCGGTATACTCGCGAATGGCTCGCGTAGCCGAGAACTCCGAAGTAAGCCGCGCCATGCTCTCGCGGACCCGTCCTAGCCACTTTAGCGGAATGCTCTTTTCATCCCTCTCATAGAACTCTGGAATGACCTCATTTTCCAATGCAGCATACACGGCTTCAGCCTCAGTGCGATCCCAAGTCGGATCTTCTCCATGCTCTTTGCCGTCACCGATAGCCCATCCCACTTCGGGGGAGTAGGCCTCAGCCCACCATCCGTCCAACTCCGATAAGTTCAAGCCTCCATTCACAAGAACCTTCATCCCACTGGTTCCGCAGGCCTCCCACGGGCGGCGCGGTGTATTGATCCATAGATCGATTCCATGCACCATGTGCTGCGCCAGCATCATGTCGTAGTCGCTTAAAAACACAACCCTCTTTTTTACTTCTGGACGCCGGATGAAATCCTTCCATTTCTTGATCAATGCCTGTCCGGGCAAATCCTGAGGGTGTGCTTTGCCGGCGAGTATCAGTTGTACAGGCCGTAGAGGGTCTGTGAGAAGACGTACCAGCCGCTCGGAATCAAGGAGCAGAAGGTCAGGACGCTTATATGTCGCAAAGCGCCGTGCAAATCCCAGAATCAGCGCACTTCCGTCAAAAATGCCATTTGCATCCGATGGGTCCCCGCCTTCTGAAGCGAGCTGGCGGGCGTACCGTTTACGGAGCCGATCAATCAGTGTCTTTCTCTCCGTGGATCGCATCTTCCAGATTTGTTCGTCGGTAAGGTTCCGAATATCATCTTCTAGAGCGCGATCTCCGCGCCAGCGCTTTTTACCGCAGGCTGTGGTCCACAGTTTATCGGCCTCAACCGAATCCCAGGTCGGCACATGGATGCCATTGGTCACTGATCCAATCGGGACCTCTACTTGCGGCCAATGAGGAAAGAGTGGTTGAAATATCTGCCGGCTCACTTCTCCGTGCAGCTTGCTTACGCCATTCACACAGCCGCTGCCTCGGAGAGCGAGATAAGCCATGTTGAAGGGTTCTCCATTGTCGCTGGGGTTTTGCCTGCCGATCTTGAGCAGTTCATCAAGTGAGATGCGTAGTTCATCCTGCGCATAATGGTCAAGATACTGCCGGATGAGTTGCGGGTCAAAGCGATCGAAACCAGCGCTGACCGCGGTGTGTGTCGTAAAGACATTTCCAGCCCGCGTAACGGCCAGAGCTAGATCAAACGGCGCTGCATGATCCTCCATATAGCAGTGCGCCCTTTCGAGCACCGCAAATGCCGCATGACCTTCATTGAGATGGCAGACTTCGGGTTGCAAACCAAGCGCGCGCAGCAGGCGCCATCCACCAATCCCAAGAATGATCTCCTGCTTCAGCCGCATCTCAGCATCGCCGCCATAGAGTTCACTGGTGATTCCACGATGCGAGGCGGTGTTGGCGAAGTCATTTGTGTCGAGCAGATAGAGCTTTGTCCGGCCAACAGAGACCTCCCAGCAACGGAGCCAGATCAGGGCTCCCGACAGATGGATCTGCAGCCGAAGCCACTCGCCGTTTTTCTGCCGCAATGGCCTGATGGGTAGCTGCCCAGGATCATTGACCGGATAAAGTGCCTGCTGGCGGCCTTCCGAGTCGAAGTCCTGACGGAAATATCCTTGACCATAGAGCAGCCCTACACCTACGACCGGAACACCCAGGTCGCTTGCCGCCTTCATCTGATCGCCTGCTACATTTCCAAGCCCACCTGAATAGATAGGCAGTGCTTCGCTCAACATGAACTCCATGCTGAAGTAGGCGACCGTCGTGAGAGCTTTTTCTGGATGCTTGTGCTGGAACCATGCGTCAGCTTGATAGGATTCCCGATTGCGCTTAAGCAGACTGTCGAGATGGCTGCGAAACTCGACATCGCCCAAAGCAGCTTTGATCTTTTCGTGAGAGACCGTTCGTAGGATGACCCACGGATTCTGTGTGGTTGCCCAGAGTTCCTTGTCGAGCGCTTCCCACAGCTGGTCTGCCGCATGATTCCAGGACCAGTGGAGATTGAGTGCCAATTCGACCAGCCCATCGATACCATCAATCTTTAACCAATCGGATGGTGCCTTCGGATCATTCAATATCCCCTCCTAAGCGCCAGAGCTGAGGAAACGGTGGCAGTTTATCGCAAATTCCATGCGATAAACTGCCTTCATCTTAATTTCGACCGGATTCCTTTTAACTGTCGGTAAACATTGCCTTGTTTGGATGGCCCTTGGCCATTGGTGCCGGCGCAGTCGAGTCGCTGAAATCAGCCGTCCACTGCCAGTTTCTGATCTCGGGCATATCCTCCAGGTTCTGGCGAATGTAGTCGTGATGTTCATTCAGCTTTTTGCCAAACAGAGTGATAGCATCCGCCGCCTGCACACGAAGCCGCGGAACATGCTTGAGTGCATCCAGAGCAAGTTGATAACGACTCATTTCATTCAACACGACCATGTCGAAAGGAGTGGTCGTTGTGCCTTGATCCACGTAGCCGTGGACATGAAAACGGCCTTCATTCGAGCGGCCATGAATCATGGTGTGAATGAGCCAGCGATTGTTGTGGAAGGCAAAGATGACCGGCGCGTTCTCGGTGAAAAGCGCGTTGAAGGACATCTCGTCCATCCCATGCGGGTGTTTATCCGGATACATCAGTGTCATCAGGTCCACCACATTGACCACGCGCACCTTGATGCCGGGCACATACTTTTGCAAGAGCCAGGAGGCCGCGCAGATCTCAATCGTCGGCACATCTCCGGCACAAGCCAGTACAACATCCGGCTCTGCCCCTCCATCATTCGTGGCGAACTTCCATGTCGACGCTCCTCGCGAACAGTGCTCCAGAGCCTCGTCCATATTCAACCACTGGAGCTGAGGCTGCTTGCCGCAAGTAACGATGTTGACGTAGTTCCGGCTGCGCAGGCAATGATCGAAGACGCTCAACAGGCAGTTGCTGTCTGGCGGATAATATACGCGGATGGTATCGCTTCTGCGTGCCAGAGCGTTGTCAACGAAGCCGGTGGCCTGGTGGCTGAACCCGTTGTGATCGTTGCGCCATGCATGGCTTGTGAGCAGAACATTCAACGATGCGATCGGTTTGCGCCATGCATACTCGTGGCATTGTTCCAGCCATTTGGCGTGCTGCGTCACCATCGAATCGACGACCTGCGCGAAAGCCTCATAGGAAGACCACATGCCGTGCCGGCCAGTAAGCAGGTATCCTTCGAGCCATCCCTCGCAGAGATGCTCGCTCAGTACCTCCAGCACGCGTCCGTCCGGTCCGAGTTCGTCATCGATTGAGACAAGTTCGGCCATTGAGCAGCGCTTGGTTGCCTCGAAGATTGAGTTCAGCCGATTGGAGTTTGTCTCGTCAGGGCAGAACATGCGAAAATTCGTCAGATTCATCTTGAAGATGTCTCGAAAGAAATCTCCAAGTTTGCGCGGGGCCTCTGCAAGGACCTGTCCCGGTCCGGGGATTTCAAGCGCATAACTCGTAAAGTCAGGAAGAGCAAGCGTAACCAGGGATCGCCCGCCATTTACATGAGGATTGCCGCCCATTCGACGATTGCCCAAGGGCGCGAGAGCCGCCAGTTCCTGAATGAATTTGCCGTTGTCGTCGAAGAGTTCCTCAGGCTTGTAACTGCGCATCCAGGCTTCAAGAATCTTGAGATGTTCCGGATTCTCGCGTACGGTTGCGAGGGGCACCTGATGAGCTCGGAATGTGCCTTCGATCGGGATTCCGTCCACTTCCTTCGGGCAGGTCCATCCCTTCGGTGTGCGAAAGATGATCATCGGCCAAACAGGCTGCTTTCTGAATCCGCTCGTGCGAGCTTCTTTCTGAATCGCTCGGATCTCGGCGTAGCAATCATCCAAGGCCGCAGCCAGAAGTTGGTGTACAACTTCGGGGTCGTCTCCTTCCACAAAGTAGGGCTTATAACCGCGCCCGCTGTAGAGGGCCTTCAGATCCGCATCGCTGGTGCGACCCTGAGCTGTCGGGCCTGAGATCTTGTACCCATTGAGATGCAGTATCGGCAGTACCGCACCGTCTCTCACCGGATTAAGGAAGTTGACGGACTTCCAACTGCCTTCAAGTGGGCACGTCTCGGATTCGCCGTCGCCGATGACACAGGCAACGATAAGATCTGGATTGTCGAATGCTGCCCCAAATGCGTGAACCAGCGAGTAGCCGAGCTCGCCGCCTTCATGCAGAGAGTTCGGAACATGCGGCCCGCAATGGCTCGGAACCCCGCCGGGCGTCGAAAACTTGCGGAACATAAGTCGCAAGCCATCCTCGTTCAGCGTGATCTCTGGGTGGACTTCAGTATATGAGCCTTCCAAATACGAGCAGGCATTGAGCGAGGGGCCTCCGTGCCCCGGTCCAGAGATGTAAATGACGTCCGCATCCTGCTCTTTGATGAGGCGGTTCAGGTGAATGTAGATGAGATTTTGCCCCGGCGAGGTTCCCCAGTGTCCGAGCAGCCTGGGTTTAATCTGCTCAGCCTTGAGTGGCTCTCTCAGCAGAGGGTTCTCAAAGAGATAGATCTGGCCGATGCACAGGTAGTTCGTTGCACGCCAATAGCGATTCATTTTGTCCAGCATCTCTGGCGAAAGAGGCCCATTCGGCACAGGCGCTCTTGCTTCAACTCTTCCATCTGCGGCAATCGCAGTGGACAAGGATACGTCAAAGATGAACCTGGATGAGGAAGAAGCCTGATCGGCGTCCTCGTTCACTGGTGAGGATGCGTCGTTGTGCTCAGCGCTTAGAGCGAGTTCCGTGGCAGCCATATCGTTGATTCCTCCCTATTTCTCCGCAGCAGGTTGCGGCGTCGATGTTGGCATTGAGCCGATGGAATGTTCGGGTCCGTCGGCACTCGCCATCTGAGCTCATTTCGCGAGCAGTTTTTTAGTTGCGCGCAGTTCGATACGTCTTTTCTCGGTGACTTTTGGATACGTCATCTTGAGTTCCTCGAGCGCATCGAGAACGATCTGGGAGACGATGAGCCTTGCATTCTCCTTGTCATCTGCCGGAACAACATACCATGGCGCATAATGAGTGCTCGTTGCACGAAGGCACTCCTCGTATGCCTTCATGTAATCCTTCCAGTATTTCCGCTCATGAGTATCAGAGGTGCTGAATTTCCAGTTCTTCTCAGGCTCATCGATACGCTCAAGGAAACGCTTCCTCTGTTCCTCGTGAGAGAGGTGAAGAAAGATCTTGACAATCCTGGTACCGTTTCGATGAAGATGCTTCTCCAGGTCCACAATGGAGGCATATCTGTGCTCCCAGATCTCCTTCTCGTCGGGCAGTTCCTCGGGAAGCCCCTGGCTGCGCAGAATCTCCGGATGCACACGAACGACTAGTACTTCTTCGTAGTAGGAACGGTTAAAGATGCCGATCCGGCCGCGCTCGGGAAGGCGATAAGTCGTGCGCCAAAGAAAGTCATGCTCCAGTTCTTCGGCGCTCGGCTGCTTGAAACTGAAGACCTCGCAGCCCTGCGGATTCACTCCCGACATGACGTGGCGTATTGCGCCGTCTTTGCCGGCAGCATCCATTCCCTGAAAAATCAATAACAGCGCGTAATGGTTGGAAGCGTAGTGAAGATTCTGCAACGAACTCAGCTTCTCCATGTGTTCGTGCAGAAGTTCCCCATACTGCTTCTTTGTCTTGAAAAAGGGGTCAACTTCCGTCGGCCACTCGCTAAGATCGACCTTCTTGTTTGGTGGCACACGAAAAGTCTTCGGATGGATAGTCATTATTCTCACTCGCGGTAACGAAGCTCTACAGAGGTGATTCGGGTGCGCGAAGTCCAGACGTCGCTGCATCGAGGCTGCGCGGACGACCGGAACTCCTCAAAAAAGTATGACCTCAAGTTCATCTGGAATCTGAGCAGTTGTGCTCAAGACAAGCCGTAGGACGAGGCGCTGGAGGTTCATTCATGATTGTTCACACAGTATTGGCCGACACACGAGACGGGGAACTCGGCATCCGCAAGCGCGGTCGCATTAGGTTAGTTTTCGGACCTCCGTCAACGCTTCATAACCCGATATGACGTCAAAAAGCTCCTCGTCAATCGACTCCTGGCGTATGCGATGCAATTTGAGGTTCAAGTCTTCCAGGACTCCGTCAATGTTCTTCTCTGCCCGCTGCATCGCCGCCAGGCGGCTGGCGTTCTCGCTGGCAAGCGACTCGGCGCACGCTTGATACAGCAGGACAAACAGGTATTCGCGGATGAATGACCGCAGTGGCGACGTGGCTCCCTGGATGACTTCAGGAGGGAGTTTGGTTGGCCACGGAGCAGAGGCAAGCTGTTTCTGCCAGGCGAGATCCAAAGGCAGCAGCCGCTTGCCGATGGGTTCGTAGACCGATCCTGATTTGGGGTGGTTGTGGAATAAATACACCTCCACTATATCGCCGCGCTCCAGAGTCGCTTCAACATCGATCAGAATCTGTCCGACGAGTCCGGTAATGGCATTGACCGACCCTGGAACGGGCAAGATCCCGGCAGTCGGCGTTCCGGTATCGGCCAGAAGGGCGTGGATGCGCTCTCCGAGAGGCCACATCTTTGTGATTGTTCCGGGGAGAGCTTTGAGTGCGTTGACGGCATACTCTACGACCACCTCATTGAACCTTCCAACGAGACCCTGGTCCGAACCAAAGACGATGGCTCCGATGCCGTGCTTCTTCAGTGAACTTGTTTCCGCAGTGTCGTAGCCTGGTCCGGCTTGACGAAGGCACGCGGTCATGGCGAGTTCCACAGAGCTTGCAAATTCATCGAGCGAGTAAACTGCTGTTTGATACTGTCCAATGCTCGATGCAGCCAGAGCCTTCATCGATCGAACGACAGCCTCCAGATCGGCCGCTCCGGAGATCTTCCTCGTGAGGCTTTCGATGGTTCC
Source organism: Occallatibacter sp. (assembly GCA_049522255.1). Taxonomy (GTDB): domain Bacteria; phylum Acidobacteriota; class Terriglobia; order Terriglobales; family Acidobacteriaceae; genus Telmatobacter. The sequence continues at coordinate 23,685 of JBEKOA010000031.1, read as the reverse complement.
ACTCATGGCGCTGGACTCGTAGCGGGTTTGACCTCTGGAACCGGCTGGAGCGAAGCCAAGGCCCGTGAGGCGACTTCGAGAATTGCCTCACGGTCGCTGTCGCTGAACTTATCTGCTGATTCCAACCGGCCCGCGATTTCCTGAGGAATCTCCGGCGCGGCTTTCAGGAGTGCCGCCTGTGCGTCATTGACTTTGTCAACAGGTAGCGGATCGAACAGGCCGGCTGTCAAGGAAAGAAGAACGATGATTTGTTCGATCATCGATAAAGGTTGAGATTCGGGTTGCTTGAGGCATGCGCGGATTCGCTGCCCATGTTCGATGATCTTCTGAGTCGATTCGTCAAGGCGGGTTCCGAATTTCGCGAAGGCCTCCAGTTCCTCGAACTGCGCGTAAGCAAGCTTGAGGCTGCCCGCGACAGAGCGATATGCCGCCCTCTGAGCCGCTCCGCCAACACGCGAGACGGATTTGCCGACGTCAACTGCTGGCAGTATCCCTAATTGAAACAGTGTTGGTGAAAGATAGACCTGTCCGTCCGTGATCGAGATCAGGTTAGTTGGAATATACGCTGAGATATCCTGAGCCTCGGTTTCGATGATAGGCAGCGCCGTGAGAGATCCGCCACCTCGTTCCTTGCTAAGATGGGTCGATCGTTCGAGCATTCGTGAGTGAATATAGAAGATGTCGCCGGGAAATGCTTCACGGCCCGGCGGGCGCCGAAGCAACAAGGAGAGTTCGCGATATGCGCGGGCATGGTGCGTAAGATCGTCGTAGACGATGAGAACATCACGACCCTTTTCCATGAAATGCTCTGCGATGCTTGTCGCAGCATAAGGCGTAATGTAGACAAGACCGGGCGCATTGTTGTCTTCGACGACGACGACAACCGTGTAATCCATCGCTCCCCGCTTGTCGAGATTGGCCACTACTTTGGCTACAGCAGCTGCGCGCTGCCCAATCGCGCAATAGACACATACCACATTTTGTCCGCGCTGATTCAGGATGGTGTCGATTGCGATGGCAGTCTTGCCTGTCTGGCGATCTCCGAGAATCAATTCGCGCTGGCCTCGACCAATCGGAATGAGTGCATCGACGGCCTTCAGACCGGTCCGCAATGGCACGCTCACCGCTGCGCGATCCATGATTGGCGGAGCTGGGCGTTCAACAGGGAGGCGTAGCTCGGCGACTATCGCACCCTTGCCGTCAAGCGGATTCCCCAGTGGGTCAATCACACGTCCTAAAAGACCGTCTCCGACAGGCACGTCCATCACTCGTCCGGTCCGTTCCACTTCGTCGCCCGCGTGCAGATTCTGGTAATCGCCCAGCAGTATAACGCCAACTTCTTCTTCATCCAGGTTGAAGGCAATGCCAAGCAGATCGCCTGGGAAAGAGACGATCTCCTCGTAACCGACCCCAGGAAGTCCAGCAAACGTCGCGATTCCTGTGGAAACCTTGGTGACAATGCCCACCTCATGCGGCGTGAGTTGGGGCGCAAAGGACTCCCGGCCTCCGTACAATTGCGCGAAGGCCCGCTCGACGGCAGGTTGCAGAATTCCTGCGGGCGCGCTCATTTGACTCCTGCGAGCTCAACCGAGCCGGACTCGGGAGCTTTGCCTGTGGCTGCCTCTAGCGTTGGCTTGATGGTCGCAGGGAATTGCGTATCTGCAAGCGCATGGACCCGCTCTTCCAGAGCGGCCAGGTAACTTGAGATGTTCCAGGAGACTTTCTGACCACTTGCCGTTAACTCAATTCCGCAGATTGCTTCCTGCGATCTCCCAAACCTGATCTTGACATCTGCCGAGAAGAGTTCATTGAGGGCGTTTTGAATTGCAGCCTTTTGTACAGCAGGCAGATCGAATGCACTGCGCACTAGGGCCGGATCAGCCGAGTTTTTGAGGGCGGCGCCTAACAGCTCTTTCGACTTTGGATCCAATTCTCGCAGGCGGCGCGTGAATACCTCTCCGACCCGCTCTTCAAGGCTAACGGTGGCAAGGTCCGCGAGTGTTTTTCGCGCAATCTCAAAGACTTCTTTCTCGGCCAAAAGTGTAATCTCACCGCCCAGCCGAATCTGATCCCTGCGCAGGGCATCCATCTGGCTCGCCCGCAAGTCGACTGCATCCTTCTTGGCTTGAGCGATCAGGCGCTCGTGCTCGGCCCTCGCTTCATCGGCAGCCTTGGCAAGTTGAGCGCTCCGTTGTTGATCAAATGCTTTGTTCTTGTCTTCAAAATCGGCACGCTCCTTTTCGGCCTCGGTCCTTTTCGCATCGGCGTCGGCAAGTTCTGTGGCAATTTTCTTCTCGCGCGCTTCGATGGCATCGAGGATGGGTTTGTAAAGAAAATGCTTCAACAGCCAAACCAGGATGAGGAAGTTGACAATCTGGGCCCCAACAGTGAACCAGTCAATGAGCATCGCTCACTTCCCTCCGGCTTGCGATAGAAAGTGATTCCAGAAAGGATTGGCGAAGATGAGAATCATAGAGACGACAAAGGTGTATATGGCCGTAGACTCGATCATCGCCAAGCCCACAAACAGTGTGCGTGTGATGGTGGGAGCGGCGTCAGGTTGCTGCGCCAGAGAGGTCATGGCGGAGGCCACGGAACGGCCTTCTCCGAGCGCCGGTCCCATGCAGCCGAAGCCCGTGGTGATGCCTGCGGTGGCGATCGATACTACTGCAATGAGAGTGGCGCTATCCATAGGAAGTCCTTCTTTTCTCTGGAGCGATTAGGCAGGTCTCCGCTCCGGATGAGCCTGGTCGGCAGGCTTGGGTTTGGTTACTCGTGTGGCGGCTGCAATGTAGACCGCGGCCAGAATGCTGAAGATATAGGCCTGAACCGATCCCGTCAGCAGACCGAGGAGCGTCATGACGATGGGGAAGATGAAAGGCGTAATGGTCAAAAGAATCCCCACGATCATGACACCGCTCATCATATTGCCGAAGAGACGAATGGCCAGAGCCAGTGTGCGCGAAAGCTCACTGATGATATTGAACGGCAACATAATCACGGTCGGCTTGATGTATGTCCCGAGATAACCGGCAATTCCTTGCTCCCGAATTCCGAACAGAGGAACCGCAATAAACACACACAGCGCAAGCGCTGCCGTCGTCGAGAGCGAACCGGTTGGAGGTGTGAATCCTGGAATGACGATGCACACGCTACAAGTTCCAATGAAAAGGAAGAGTGTGCCGAGAAATGAAAGGTACTTTCGCGGCTCGCTGAGGCCAACCTCTTTGATCTGCCCCTCTATGCCGGTCACGATGATTTCGAGCGCGCTTTGCCAGCGTGAAACCGTCCGTTCGGCCGCCAGGTTGCGGGTAATCACCTTGGCGCCCACTGTCATTGCGATCATCATGGCCCATGTCGTCACGATGGTTTCATTGAGTTTTACAAAACCGTGCTGCCAAAAGATATGCTGGTCGGAGGTGATATTCACGCTGAGAATGATCATTGTCCGCCTTCTTCGATGATCCGGGAGTTGTTTTCAGCCGTGACGCGTATGAATTGCGTGATAGCGACGCGCGCAATCAGGAAGCCGACCAGGCAGGCCACCAGCCTACGCCAATCGCCGCGTGAGACAAGATAAAATCCCGCAACGGCAACCCCCACTCGGAGCAGAAAGCTGCCGGAGAACAAGAGGCCTGTCCATTCCGATGGAGGCCCTATTCGAATCGTCCACCAGAGGCCGCCAAAGAAGAACGCTCCGAGCAGGATGCCTATAAGCAGAGCCCCGACCAGAATCAAAGCTTCATTCATTTTTGTCCTCCTGCTCATCCTGTATCGCCTTGTTCTCCTGATCCACCCAATGCCACGCATTTGCGCAACCCAGGCAGAGTCCAACCGTAAGCAGCATCAGTGTCCATGAATGGGTGCCTAGATGATGGTGGTCCCACCATAAGCCGGCCATCGCGCCTGCAACGGTCGGCACCGCCACCGACCAACCGATAAGCCCTGACATACCGAGGCCAAACCAGACACTTTGTCCATCTCGCTGCGCCCTCAGCTTGCGAGCAGTCTTCGCGGCCACTTTACGGACAAATTCTGCCTGCTTCGGCAACGGGAGATCTCTGCGCTCATCGCTCATCTTCAAACTCCGCCAGTCGCCCAATCAAGCCGCTTTCCATCTTCGCAACCGCGTTGCGAATATTGCGCTCCTGTTCATTGACTTTCAGGAACTCGCTCTCGACTGCGTTCTTCAGTTTCTTAAGATCAGCTCCGCCGATGGCACGGCGAACAGAGACTGTCACGTCTGCGCCTGCTTTTACGAGCACCCCTTCATCAACGGCGACATAGTTCGTTCCACCGTCTTTTATTTCATAAGTCAGAATTCCCGGCACGAGAGCCGCGACACAGTCGAGCCGGTTTGGCAAGAGCCCGTACGATCCATCGGTGGTCTCGGCGATAATGCGCAGCACATCGGCATTCTCCGCGAAAACCGCGAACGGGAGTAATATCTTAAGATTCATGGGCGCTCGCTGTTGCAACGTTTGGCCGCGATTCCGGTTTCTTCTCCTTTGGTTTGCCAGACTCCGACCTTTTAGCTTCCTCAATAGCGCCAATCATATAAAGCGAACTCTCTGGGTAATCTTTGAAATCGTCTCGAAGGATGCGCTCGCAGCCATCAAGCGAATCCTTCAGGCTTACAAGTTTGCCCTTCATTCCGCTGAACTTTTCGGTGCTATAGAACGGTTGCGTCAAAAAGCGCTCCAACCGGCGGGCTCGTGCGACTGCATTCCGGTCATCGAGAGAAAGTTGTTCCAAGCCGAGCATGGCGACAATGTCTTTAAGAGCTTCGTATTGAGCCAGAGTCCGGCGGATCTCCTGCGCAAGGTTGTAGTGCCGATCCCCAACGATGCCAGGCGTGGCCATCTTGGAGCTCGATTGGAGCAGATCGATTGCAGGATAGAGTCCTTCGCTTGCCCGCTTTCGCGACAGAACGATCGACGCGGAAAGGTGCGAAAACACATGTACCGCGGCCGGGTCTGTCAAATCATCGGCCGGCACATACACGGCCTGGATCGAAGTAATGGCTCCAGCACGGGTATTGGCAATCCGCTCCTCCAGCCCTGATAGCTCTGTACTCATGGTCGATTGATAGCCGAGTCTTGAGGGCATCGCTCCAAGCAATCCCGACACTTCCATGCCTGCCTGGATAAAGCGAAAGATATTGTCGATCAACAGAAGAACATCCCGATGCTCGTCGTCGCGGAAATACTCCGCCATTGTCAACGCCGCGTCCCCGATGCGAAACCGGCTGCCCGGCGGTTCGTTCATCTGGCCGTAAACCATCACCATGCTCTCAAGCACGCCGGCATCCTTCATTCCGCGATACAGTTCCTCACCCTCGCGGCAGCGTTCACCGATTCCGCAAAAGATGCTCATGCCATGCTGATGTCCGATCATGTTGTGGATCATCTCTGTGAGAAGAACGGTCTTCCCGACACCCGCTCCCCCAAAAAGTCCCGCCTTACCCCCGCGCTCGAGCGGCACGAGTACATCGATGGCCTTGATGCCAGTCTGAAAAATCTCGGACTTCGTCGAACGCTCAGCGAGCGGAGGCGGCGCGCGATGAATAGTTCGCCATTGAACGTTCTGCGGTGCCGGCTTGCGGTCGATCGAGGAGCCAAAGACGTCGAACATTCGTGACAAAATTTCCTTGCCAACTGGTACTTGAAGCGGTTTCCCTGAGTCTGCAACCTGCATTCCCCGAGCCAAGCCCTGTGTCGGTGTTAATGCGATGCCCCGGATCCGGTTCGCGTCAAGCTGGGCCATGACTTCGATGATGATTTTGTCGCCAGCTCCGGTGTGCAGAACGGAAAAGATCGGTGGCAGGCGCCGGTCAAATCTCACATCGACTACGCCGCCGCGCACCGAGACCACCGATCCGAGATTCGAAGAGTCGATATGATTCTCTAATACCGGTGTCAAATCGGCCTCAATTCGGGGCATTCAGCTCTTCACATTCAGCCCTTAATCCGCTTGGGAGCGTTCGAACGGAAGAACTGCATGGAATAGGGACTCCGCGTCGTGGCGGATCTGAGGTTAGTATCGTTGCCTGCGTCCGCCGAAACTGTGCAGTTATGCTCAGGCTTGCGCTCAGGCATACCTCAACGGCAAAGCCTGACAGCCAGCGTCTGCAAGCTTGCGCGACTCAGAATCATCGGACAAACATCGGGGCAACACCAGAAAAGCGTGTTGCTCCGATGTCAGGATTTTGGAAGAATCTCTACTCTTAGAAAGCAACAGTCAAGAGATTTGAAACGCTGCCCACGCCAGGAGCGGCAAAGGCCGCGTGCTCTGCGTCTTCGCGCTCTCTCCATGAATGAACACGCCCGCGGAGCGTGACCGCATTGCCAGCAGCCTCAACGGTAATGTTCTTGGCTTCAATCTGGGCATCGCGCTTGAGGGCATCCTCGATTTTGATCTTGACACCCACGGCGCTCAAGGTGGGCTTGAGGGCAATATCATCCGATACCCCCTTCACTCCGCGCAGGGAACGTACGACTCTTGCCGCTTCTTCTTTCTGGAATTGCCATTCGGCGGTTCCCTGAAGTGTTACCCAGCCCTTCGAAACAGTGAGCTTGATGGTGTCAGGCACCTGAAGGTTCCAGTTCAAGTGGTTGGCTGCCACAGAAGCAATATCTTCGTCGGTGCGCTCACTCTCGAACGGGAGGTCGACGATAATCTCACTCGCGACCGAGGTTACGTTGCCTACCCGAAGCGCTGCACGTTCGGCGGCCCACTTCTCATACAAACTTCCGACATGCCCATCCAATTCCACAACGCCATCGTTGACTGAGACACCGATCTTTGTTGCGCAAACGCTCGGCTCCCAGCGCAATTCCTGTTCCACTTCATTCTTAATTGTTTCTGCGGTATTCATCGAGACTCCTCTTTGTCGGGTTGGGCTATCAATTTTGTTTCCATATCATGCTGGAAGATCGCGTTTAAAAGTTTGTCAAACCGCGCCAGCTGAGCTGAGCGGGATTGCGCAGCGTTTGTTATCCAGACGTCACCGCTTTTGACATGGGCAGTAATGTCTTCGTGGAAATAGAAAGGACTATTGGAACTTCAGGCACGACGATCTCATCGCTTATCTGTCAGCGCGAAAGGATCGTGTGATCAAGGTCGTAACTCTTCTCTGTTTTGGCAGCTTTCTCTGCAGCGGTCTCCGCCACGCGCTCAATGCGTTTCTCCGCAGATGTGTTTGCGATGGTGTCTTCTTCGAGTTTCGCTTCTTCGGGATTCTCAAACTGTTTCGGCATGGTTGATCTCTCCTCCTATTACCATGCCTCGTGGTTCCGTTATCTTCTGATCTGTTCTGCTCCCTTGCCGATCTTGAAGCGTTGGCGGGCTCGATATGAACAAATTGACAGCTCTAACGGCTTCCGCATTTATTCCTGCCCGGCTCCCGTTTCGCGTCATTCGCGCACCAGTTCCTCTGCAACCCGAGTTTGAGTGTTAACAATCTAGAGGATTCAAATTGTGAGCAATAAAGAGCAGACAACTTCCTTCTTTCAAGGCTATAGTGGGTGGGACGTTGGTGTAATGCGGAATAGGAGCCCCAAGGGGGTGTCTGCGCCTCCGCAAACGAATCTGGGCCGGCTTACTCCCGCCAGATCGTAGGGATGATCTGTCTCTACACCTCTAACGTATTCATTTCTAAGGTCATTGAATCATTCTCCTCATACAACGCAGCCACGTCCAGCTTGAATGTTTTCAAAACAGAAACCGGGCACGCAGAACAACCGGCCCGCCACGGGGGTAGTATGCTGACAGTCACTAGCATTACGAAATTTGACCCTTCGCTATTCCTTGCCCATGCCGGGCTTGGCCGACAGATTGTTGAATTGATGCCGAAGGATTCCTTCTTCTGCCAGGGAGATAAGGCTGACGCGGTCTTCTACTTGCAGAGGGGCAGAGCAAAGCTCACAGTCGTATCACAGAGCGGTAAAGAGGCCACCATCACCCTTCTGGCGACTGGCGAATTTGTTGGGGAAGAGTCGTTGGCGGCGATCGTGGGGCTGCGTTTGGCGACGGCCACCGCAGTTACCACCTGCACGGCTCTCAGAATCGGAAGAGATGAGATGGTCCGCGTGATGCATGATGAGCCTACCTTCGCAGATCTGTTTTTGAAGTTTCTGCTTGCGCGTAGTATGCGAACCCAGGCCGATCTTGTGGATCAACTCTTCAACTCGAGCGAAAAGCGCTTGGCGCGGATTCTCCTGTTGATGGCGGAATTCGGCAAGCCGGGTGAGCCGGAAACACTGATCCCTCCCGTTACCCAGGAGACCTTGGCGGAGATGATCGGCACCACCCGGTCCCGCGTAAGCTTCTTCATGAATCGCTTTCGCAAGCTCGGTTTTATCGATTACAACGGCCGGATCCGCGTGCATAAATCGCTGCTCAATGTGGTGCTGCTCGATCAGCTTCCCGAGCACAACTCGGAGAGACCCACGCTTGCCGAGATTGCGTGAAGGACGTGCATCCCGACATCACGCGATATGAAGCCGAGCAAAGACCGGAATCTTGACGACGTCCAGAATTGCACCGAATGCGACTGCTGCTGCGAACTCGGCGGCGATGATCGCAATGGGCAATGGCGCCATTGCGATTCCAAGCGCCGCGAGCGTCGAGATAATTAGAACGTCGGCAACTGAAGAAAGTACGAGCCAAAGACTGGGGCGCAGCCCCCAGAGACGTTGGCGTCCGCGAATGACGTAGGTTGTAGCCTGGCTGCCAAACACAATGCCAACCACGGAGAGAGTTTGGAGCGCTTCGATGCCAAGATGCAACTGGAATTTGCCGACCGCCAGGATCGCCGTGGAGAAAGCAAGGAAGCATATTCCCAGGATGACTCCTACGCCAGTAATTCCGCCGATCTGCCACGAGTTAGGCATCTTCGACGGCCGCACTCTGTCGGTCGTCAGCGACATCGCGAGAAAGTCGCCCGTGATCATAACAATGACCATCAGCATGGGCGTCAGGACCGCGTGCCCGGTCATGACCAGACCAACTGCAAGAAGGAGCACTTGCAAGATCTTCTTCATCACCGAGTTCAGCGTGTAGGTAAGAATCCGTTGAAAGGTGATCCTGCCCTCCTTTACAGCGGACACAATACCGCCCAGGCCGGATTCGGTCAACACGACCCCGGCGGCGGATTTCGCTACATCCGTTGCAGTGGACACCGCGATTCCGATCTGAGCCTGCCGGAGCGCGGGCGCATCATTCGCGCCGTCCCCGCACATCCCTACTGTATGCCCGCTCTCCTGGAACGCCTTGACGAGGTCGTACTTGCCTTCCGGGAGGATGCCTGCGAAGACCTCGTAATCCTCTGGCTTGACTGAATCGGGCAGTTTTCCGGGTGGGCATACAGTGCCATTTAATCCAAGCGCACGAGCGACGATTCCCGCTGTAATCGGGGCATCTCCTGTGACCATGACCATGCGCACACCGAGCGAATGCAATTCCGCAATCAGAGAGCTCGAGTCGGACCGTGGAGGGTCGCTGAGAGCAATCAATCCGATGAGTTGCATGGCTGCAGGCGTGCCCACGGCGACCGCCAGCACTCTGAAGCCTTGCTTCTCTAGTTCATCAACGATCGCGGCTGCAACGGGAGAGGGAGCGGAGAGTGCGACGACGGCGGAAAACGCGCCTTTGATGATCCGCTCTGATCCACCCTTTGGGTCTTTTGCGGTCGCTTCTGAAATCTTCTTGACCGGATCGAAGGGCACAAACGCCACCAGCTTCGGCAAGTCGGAAGCAGGCTTGCGCGAAGCGGCAAGGCGAATTGCACCATCGACGGGGTCTTGGCCACCCTCAGAACTTGCCACCGCTGCCCTTCCAAGAACATGTGCCTCGTCAAAACCGGGCAATGGGCGAACGCTTGTTACAGAGAGTTCATTGCGAGTCAAAGTTCCAGTTTTGTCCGAGCATAAGACGTCGATCGAAGCGGCTTCGTCCACAGCAGTGAGCCGTGTCGGCAGCACACCCTGCTTTGCAAGGGCACGAGCTCCTACAGCCGCGGCAAGGGTGAAAGTTGCAGGCAACGCTACCGGAATTGCAGCTAGAACCGACGTTAACAATAAGGGAATGACTTCGCTCCACGGCATGGCATGGGTGGTTGCATATGCCCCCATGGCGAGAATTACGGCGCTGTTGAAGATCGCCAGATTGCGCACGATCTTGAGCACGGCCTTCTGCTGTGTGCTCACCACGTGTGCAGTGCGAACAAGTTCCGCAGTGCGCCCGAATTTCGTTCGCGCGCCCGTAGCCGTCACCATGGCCGTTGCTTCACCACGCCGGACAAGCGCCCCCGCATAAGTGTCTACACCTGGACCGGCTTCAATGGGCAGGGACTCACCCGTGAGCATCGACTGATCGAGTTCGACCGATCCACCGATCAGATGCACGTCGGCAGCGACCACTCCACCGAGGGACAGCTTCACCAGATCGCCACGAACCAAATCCGCCGCCGGCACCGTCTTCCACGCGCCATCGCGCTGGACAGAGGCGTTCAGGGCGAGACGCGATTTCAGGGCTGCCAGCGTTGCCTGTGCACGACTCTCCTGGAAGTAGGCAAGCACGGCGTTGAAAACCAGCAAGCCCAAAATGACTGCGGCTTCGTACTCCTTATGCAGGACGATCTCAAGTACGATGGAAGCTTCGAGCAGCCATGGTACTGGCGCCCAGAATTTGCTCAGGGCATTGCGCAGTGGATGAACCGATGTATCGGGCATCGCATTGGAGCCGTCTCTTCGAAGACGAACGTGCGCTTCATCGCTCGAGAGGCCCTTCGGTGCGATGTCCAAAGCAGGCGCTCCGGATTTACCAGATGATGCGGGCGTCACTAAGCTATCAGCGATCACGGTCAGCCACCTGAACTGTCGATCTCGCTACCACCATACCATCGAGCTGCCTGAAGGAGTCTTCAAGTCCTGATCGGGCTTGGCTGAGCGAAGAAGCAAAAGCGGACATTGCACAAGCTTGACGACCTTTTCGGCGATCGAGCCGAAGATCAGTGGATGCCAACCAGAGATTCCGTGCGTGGAGATCACAACCAGATCGATATGTTCACGGTCCACCACTTCCATGATGTTGCCGGCTACGTCATTTCCAACTTCGACACTGGAAGATGCCTTAATCCCTCTGGAGGTTAGAATCGAAAGGCAGTTTGTCAAACGCCTTTCTGCGTGCATCCTTGCCTCCTTGAGGAATGCCTCTTCCGGAACAAAATCTGGCAATGTCGAAGTGGGAAAAAAGGGGATTACATTCACCAGATACAGTTCGGCTCGAAAGTGCTTTGCAAGGTCGGCTGCCATTTCCAGGGCAGCTTGGGATGATGGACTAAAGTCGATCGGTAGCAGCATCTTTGTCGGAATAGAAGGAAAAGGACGAGCTTCGGGCATGATGGTCTCCTCGATCAAACGAAAGGCAACTTGATATTCATTCTCCCTTGTCGTGACGGCAATGACTGTGCCCTATTGAGCACACAACGCTGTACTTGCAGGGGCTTAGACGAAATAAGCTCGTAATCCTCGACAAGGCAATATAAGAAGATCAACCGAATTCGCCGTAGCCGAGATCCTATCGTCCGACGGTGATTTGCTATAAAGCCTATAATCAATGTGTCGTCGAAAAGAGACAGATTCATGCGAATGAAGCCGTTAAAGATCGGTCTTGCAGTTGCGCTGGCGATCTCATTTGCTCCTGCTATCCGAGCAGTGGATGCTGGAACTACCGCAAAGGCCGCGACTTATAGGCTGCGCCTCTATCACCTTCACACGGGCGAACATCTCGATGTCGTGTACAGGATAGGCGATCAATATATTCCGGATGGGGTTGCGGAGTTGGACCATTTTCTTCGTGACCACCGCACGGGCGATGTGAAGGACTATGACATCCGGGAATTCGATCTGCTGCATGACCTGTTGGGCAAACTTGGACATCTCGATAGCGAGATCGACATCGTATGCGGCTATCGTACCCCTTGGAGCAATAACTATCTCCGCGGGCATAGCAATGGCGTTGCACTGCACAGTCAGCACATGGAAGCCAAGGCCATTGACATTCGGATTCCCGGAATACCTACGGCCAAGGTTCGCGATGCCGCTCTATCTCTACAAAGAGGCGGCGTAGGCTACTATGCTCAATCCGATTTTGTGCATGTGGACGTCGGCCCGGTTCGGCATTGGTAGTTCGCATTTCTGATCAGCGATAAGGCTGCCCCTTTGCCAGTGCGTCATTAAGCGAAGCATCGTCGCCATAGATGTCGTCGTAGAAATAGACTTCTCCGTTTTCCTCGACGATTGCCGTCAGATATACGATCACCACAGGTACTTGCTTGGTTAGATTCACTTGCTGGTTGTCTGGACCGGACTGCATAGCTGCTTTTACCTTCTCGAGAGTCCACTTTGACTGGTCTTGCAGCAGCCATGCCGCAAGTTCCGCGGGCTTTTCCACGCGAATGCACCCATGACTGAAGTCGCGCCGCGACCGGTTGAACAACTGCGGTGTCGGAGTGCTGTGCAAGTATACGTCAAATTCGTTGGGAAACATAAATTTGACCAACCCAAGAGCGTTCGACGGTCCCGGCTTTTGCCGTACCAGGAGCTTGCCGGATTGTATTTGAGCCAGCGTGGCGGCGCTTACCGTTCTACCGCTGACAACCCGCCCATCCTGATCTGTAGCCTCGAATCCCTTCCTTGCCAGGTAACTCGGGCTCTTGCGAAGTTTAGGAACGATTTCAGCACGAACAATATCCAAAGGAAGATTCCAATACGGTCGAAAGATAATGTACTTCATCTCCTTGGCAAATACTGGAGTCTGATGCTTGAAAGCTTCTCCTACAACAACGTTCATGCGCAGAGCGATCGTATGGTCGTCTGAGAACACTCGCAACCTGAACCCAGGGATATTCACCGCGACAGGCAATCGAGGATAATCTGACGGCAGCCATCTCCATCTCTCAAGAGAATCTTCCAACTGGATTACGCGAACGCTCAATGGCATATTCAATTGGCGCAGCGTCTCTTTGTCCAATTTGCCGTCTGAGTTCAACCCGTGCCGGGTCTGGAAATGCTTAACCCCTTCAACCAAAGACGCATTGAACGTATGTGCATTAGGAATTGAGGCCGGACTCTGCGGCAGGTCGCCAAGCAGGCGGAGTCGTTGATCCAACTTTGCTGCACCGATGTAGGGATCGCCACTCTTCATGGTTCGTTGCGGAATTGGCAACGCATCGCTGTGATCCTGGGCAGCAAGGTTGAGAAATGTTTGCAATGCGGTCTCTGTGCGTTGGTAGCCAAGGTATTGGGGTTCTGCCTCGCTCAATACTTCCGGCACATTGCTCGCTGTCAGAACCTTTTGTACAAGGAACTGCGGCAAGTCGTAATGTTTCTGGTCAAGATCGATATCAAAGGCCAAAGGCTTCGGGTTCAACCTTCCGATCCGGAGATTGGAGAGATACCGCATGGCGCCGATCGTCAAAGCCGCGTCGAATTGTGCCACCGTATCCGCGTTCCCTGACCCGGACTTAAGAGCAGCGAGCCGCGCTGGCCACTGCGATGCATCATAGTCTTCCGGATTCAGTCCTTTTTTCTGACTGTCTTCGAGCGCAGAAATAACAGCCAACGCCTGTGGTGTTGGTTGCCCTTCGCGCAACCACGCGGGAGCATAGTGGATAGCCTCATACGCCGCCTGGACATTCTTCCGGCAATCACCGAAGTTTGCCCGATGGAGTTCGGGAAGCGTCTCGGCAGACGTGATCGTACGCAAGCGGTCGGCAACGGCTCCAGCATCCACAGTATTGTTTCCATTGCCCGGCGAAGCACCCGTCAGCGAATGGCAACCGAAGGCAGGCCAACAAAGTAGAAGTAGGAACACAAATCTTGCGGCAGCACTCGATAGACCGCAGTGTCGTATCCATGTAGAACGGGTTCCGATCTCGGGCTCATCACGATCGAACAGGTGTGATTCGGGCGCAAGAGTGGATGACTTGCGCGCCGACGACGATTTGGCAACAGGCAGGATCAAAAAGCTGATCCGATCCGATTCTCGCCGGCCGAACTCACGCGGCGATGTGCTCGCATGAGAGCGGACGCTTGCGCAACTACGGCGGTATGCTGCGCAAATGTCCTCTTCCACCAAAGGTCGAAACCATCGGCGCCAAGATTCAAATCTGGATGAGATTGCTTTCCGCCCTGCTTGTTTTGCGCCGCAAACCGTATTTCGTCTGCTGGGTTGATTCCTTGATACGCCATCTTGCTCCTTTTCCGACCCTTTGGTGCATAGGCACAATAGCACTCGTTAAGCTCCCTGCGTTCTGACACCATTAGCAAGGCAAAATCAACTGGTCAGCATCGGCTGGCCGTGAAAACTGTAATCACCCGGACAGGCCCCATCCAGGATCAACCGTGCGCCATACACCGTGTCCCGTGCGCCATGGACGATTAGCAGATACTTGTCGGTCTTCAAGGCTACCTCATACTTGATGACGCTGTCCTTTGGAATGCCAATACTTACGAGCCCGGCCCCGAGAGCACTGACTCCGCCAACAACGGCTGCTCCCTCAAGACCCGCCACGATCCAGCTAACCAGTGGGCCGGCCACGAGAATCGGTCCCAGTCCCGGTATTACGAATGCGGCGGACCCGAACAACAGTCCCCAGAATCCGCCCCAGAATGCTCCGACAGATCCCCAGTACTTCATCCGATCGCCTGCGTTGTAATAGCCAACCACATGCTCATCTGTGTGCGTGCCGCGGCCTGCAATCGAAAGGCATTTCATGTCGAAGCCAGCCTCTTGAAGTGCCTTGATTGCCTTTTCCGCTTGCTCGTGGGTGTCATATATAGCGACAACTGAATTCGTTGCAGACATTGCATTCTCCATCTTTCGAAGTCGGTGGGACTAGCCCTTAGCCGCTGAATCTGTGAAGCCAGAGTCGAGGCAAGCGCTTCATCGCTGGACCTTTAGCCCGCACTGAAAGTCTGGATGAAATTCGTAGCCTCTTCTGCACGCTTGACATGATCCTCCCATCGCGAACTACCTACCATCTGTTCAATTAGGCACAGCCATTTCACTTTGACAGATAGAAAATCGCAATGTAGGACAGAAGCCCTTTGTGCCAAGAGGCACTTTTGCAGGTACAGTAAGACGAATTCGATCGAGAGAAAGTGGAAAGAAATGCCATCTACGCAATTTGATACGGAATCGAAAACCTACCTTGTGGGCGGCGGTATCGCCTCCCTCGCCGCCGCGGTCTTCTTGATTCGCGATGGGTATATCCCCGGACACACAATTACGATCATTGAGGAATCCTCGAGGATCGGCGGCAGCCTGGATGCAGCCGGGAACCCCGATGACGGTTACGTGATGAGGGGCGGCCGGATGATCGAAAGCAAGTATCTGTGCACCTTCGATCTCTTCTCTTCGATTCCGACTCTCGACGGAACTCGGACCGTGACGCGGGAGATCTTTGACTGGAACGAAACCATGAAGACCGCGTCAAAGTCCCGCCTATTTCGAGATGGACACAGCATCGACGCGCCCAAGTTCGGCTTGAGTGAAAGTCACATTCTTACGCTTGAGCGTCTGGCAGTTGAGCCCGAACAACTCCTTGGTCGAAGCGCCATCTCCGATCAGTTCGATCCCGGATTCTTTGAAACAGACTTCTGGCGCATGTGGTGCACTACTTTTGCCTTTCAACCATGGCATAGTGCAGTCGAGTTCAAGCGCTATCTCGTACGCTTCACTCACATGGTCTCCGGATTCAACACGCTTACTGGCATCATGCGAACCGTCTACAACCAATACGATTCGATGGTGCGGCCGCTCCAAAAATGGCTCGAGGAACGCGGCGTCAACTTCATCCTAGAGACCCACGTTTCCGATCTGAGACTCTACTATGAAGGTGATAGCTATTACGTGGATCAGATCATCATTAACGATGGCGCCAAACTTAAAGAGATATCTATCGAGAAACAGGATAGAGTCATCGTCACGTTGGGCTCCATGACAGAGGCTTCCAGTCTCGGCTCAACGGATTGGCCTCCTGTTTTGCTCGGAAAACCCGATCGAGGTTCCTGGGCGTTGTGGGAAAAGATTGCAGAAGATCATCCGCAATTTGGCCACCCAAAGAATTTCGCTGACCACGTTGAGCAATCAAAGTGGATATCTTTTACAACAACTCTTCACGACCCAACATTTTTCCGACTCATCCGCGATCTCACAGGCAACATTCCTGGAGAAGGCGGCCTGATTACGTTTCCGGAGTCCAGTTGGCTAGCGTCGATTGTGTTGCCGCACCAGCCGCATTTTATTGAACAGCCGGAGAACGTGCAGGTTTTCTGGGGCTATGGCTTGTTCGTCGATGTACCAGGCAACTTTGTGAAGAAACCCATGTCGGCATGTACTGGGCATGAAATTATGACGGAGATCCTCGGGCATTTGCGCCTCGAAGCGCAAGCCGCCCAGATTCTCGACGCGGCCATCTGCATTCCCTGCATGATGCCTTTTATAACCAGTCAATTCCTGCCTCGAAGCGAAGGAGATCGTCCTCCGGTGACGCCTGAAGGTTCGAAGAACCTTGCCTTTGTTGGTCAATATTGCGAGTTGCCTGACGATGTGGTATTCACAGTCGAGTACTCCGTCAGATCTGCACAGACTGCCGTCAACTCCTTGCTCGGCCTTGATAAAGATCCACCACCCGTATACAAGGGACACTACGATCCACGAGTGTTGCTGGAGGCGTTCATGGCATTGCACGAGGTTGGCGTTTAGGTCCTCAATAGGAATACTCCGAGTCTCAAAGGACCGTTGAGGAGATGCGGTCCTCTTCGGCCAAGTGCGTAAGATCAACGGCGCAGCCGCATGCCAAATAACTTATGCTTAGCCTGGGGGTCGCTCTTGCTTCTCTGGAAGTCGTTTCTGATTGCTTTCAGTGTTCTTCTACCCCTGATCAATCCGCTCGGGTCGGCTCTTGTCTTTCTTGGGTTGGCAGGCGAGGCGCCCCCCGAAGTCTATCGCTCGTTGGCGCGCAAAATCGCTATAAACAACATCATTTTTCTTGCAATTATCGAGCTTTTGGGTGCGGCGATTCTCAAGTTTTTCGGCATATCTCTTCCCATCGTCCAGCTTTCAGGCGGCATTGTCATCGCGGCAATGGGATGGTCTGTATTGAACGAAAGGGATGCACGCGCAATCTCGAGAAACAAGCAGGAGGAGACCGAAGTACGCGACGAGACTCGAACGCAATACCTTGAACAGGGCGCTTTTTACCCGTTTACTTTTCCGGTGACCTCCGGACCTGGCACGCTTGTCGCGTTGCTAACACTCACCGCTCATATTTCGGATCGAGTGATTTCGAAGGATATTCTGGCACACGTTGGGGTATTTCTGGCCGTAGTTGTTCTCAGCGTACTCGTCTATTTCTGCTATGCCTATGCACCGAAGATCACCAAGGTCATTCCACCATCGACAGCGCATGGCATTCTGCGGGTCGTTGCCTTCATTCTGCTTTGCATTGGCGTCCAGATCGCTTGGAATGGTCTTGCAGATCTACTTGCTAGTGTGATCCGTCCATAATGCGAATTGATCGGAAGCTCCTCCGATATCTATGTTCAAGCCTCGCATTTTCAGGCGACGGGCAGCCAGTTTCCAAGTGCCTGAGCAAAAGGGATCAGAAGATGATCGCCACCAGTAGTCCAATGTTAGAGAAGATCATTTCGGGTGAGCTACATCGAAAATCCATGGACCAAGTACGTGGACGCTTTAAACTGCGGACCCACTGAAGTGTCCACGGTATTAGCCCGAAGACAGAATTGCATTAACCCCGCGGGCGTTGAAGCCCGTTTCATGGTGCTTAAATATGAACGTCCTGATGAATCTATCCAAACAACATCCGCTCAGAACCGTAGTGCTTGGATGCGTGTTGACGGTGGGCGCGATGTCAACAGCTGCCGCTCAGCAACCGCCGTCGGCACCGTTGCCCCCGGAGCAGTTGCAGCAATTGGTCGCGCCCATCGCACTCTACCCGGACGCACTGGTTGCACAGATCCTGGCTGCTTCCACTTATCCAACGCAGATTGTCGAAGCAGAACGGTTTTTGCAACAGAATCCCAATCTGAGCGGCGCGGCTCTGGGAGCTGAAGTTGACAAGCAGGACTGGGATCCAAGCGTAAAGGCACTGACACAATTCCCGTCGGTACTTGCGGATATGGACAAGAACCTGTCGTGGACCTCCGAGTTGGGCGATACGAACTACAACCAGCAGGCGGATATCATGACCGCCGTACAGTTCATGCGGGCCAAAGCAGAGGCTGCGGGCAATTTGAGCACCAACGCCCAACAAAGTGTAACGAACCAGGACAATACGGTCTCCATCCAGCCGGAGAATCCTAATGTCGTGTACGTGCCTGATTATGACCCTGAATTCGTCTATGGATACCCGGTTGGACTTTGGCCGGGATTCTATCCGTGGTGGGGTGTGCAGGGTCCATACCTTTCTTTCGGTATTGGTTTCGGCATTGAGCCGTTCTTTGGATACGGATGGGGCTGGCACGGATGGGGCTTTGACTGGCATAACCGCGGCCTGATGTATGGTGGCGGCCGGTATATGTCTCGCAGCAACACCTTCTACAACCGCAATGCCTATATGCATGGCAACTATCGCGGACAATCGTCCTTTGCGCGCGGAAGTGGCGGCTTGCGCGGTTACGGTGCGGCAGCCTCTCGTGGCAACAGTGGGGTGCGTTCAGGCGCCTTCAGCGGCGTTAACCACGGAGGTGCGGCGCGCAGCTATTCATCTCGCGGCGCATCCAGCGTGCGCGGAAACTCATCAGGCGGCTCGCGCGGCGGCGGCGGCGGCTCGCGTGGCGGCGGCAGTCGTCGGTAGTGGTTATGTTCAGCATTCTTACCAATTCCTAGTGTCAGTACGTAACCGATGGAATGGAGACAACTATGATTTCGCTTGAAGGACGAGTTTTTGGTAGAGGAATCCTGTCCGGGGTCAGCACTGAAGCATTGCTCGCGCTCGTGATTTCCTGTGCGATGGTTCCGCTGGTGGCTGCTGGGCAAACGACAACCCACCGGCAAGACTTGGCTGGGAGTGTGTCAGTCGGGCAAAGAACCTCAATACACGCGGTTGAAGCGGGGCAGCAAACCTTTTCGTCGGCTGCAGAAGCCACTGAGGCACTGTTTGCCGCTCTCGAGAAAGGGGATGAACCCGCTCTCTTGAGAGTACTCGGAAAGGACGCAAAGAACATCCTCTCTTCCGGCGACGAAGCCGAAGATAAGGAACACAGAACGCAGTTCGTGCAGAAATACCAGCAACTCCATCGCATGGTGACAGAAGCAGACGGACTTACGACTCTCTACATTGGCGCGGAGAACTGGCCGACGCCCATTCCTCTCGCGCATAGAGACAACGCGTGGTATTTCGACACCGTCGCAGCAAAGGATGAGATTCTCTATCGCCGAGTCGGGGAAAACGAGCTGACTGTAATTCAGGTCTGCGGTGAACTCGTGGACGCGCAGAAGGAATATAACTCCCAGCAGCGTGACGGAGCCGCCGAAAGGCAGTATGCCACGAAGATTATGAGCGATCCGGATAAGCGCAATGGGCTTTACTGGAAGGCCAGTGTCGGTGAAAGTCAAAGTCCGCTTGGACCGCTGGTTGCGTCCGCCGAGCGCGAGGGCTATGCGGGGAATTCTTCTCTGAATACCCAGCCCTTTCACGGATACTACTTTCGGGTGCTGAAGGGACAGGGAGCGCATGCTCCTGGCGGCTCACAGAGCTATATTGCGGACGGAAAGATGACGCGTGGATTCGCCTTTCTGGCGTATCCAGCGGAGTACCGCTCATCTGGAGTGATGACATTTCTTGTTGGTCGGGATGGAGTTGTTTATGAAAAGGACCTCGGCCGCGACACTGACGAAGCAGCAAAGTCTCTCTTGCGATACAACCGCGATGCATCCTGGCGCAAAGCAAACTAAAACCCAGCTGCCCGAGGCCGATCAGTGGAGCGGCAGTCGGGGCAAGGCCCTTAAGTCGCTGCGACAATTCGTTCAGCCTAGAGGCTCGAACGCAGTCCAGAGTTTAATGCCTAGTCGTGACGGGTTTCTCCGGGCGTGCTCGGTATGATCTTCATGAGCAAAGGAAAAGCAAGGGCAACAATGAAATATGCGCCCGTCACTGCCAATGCGAGCACCGGCAAACCGGCACCACAGGCCATACCGATGGCGGTGACCAGCCAGACTGTTGCAGCCGTTGTAAGGCCATTCACCTTATCTTCGCGCACAAAGATGAGGCCGGCGCCGATAAAACCGATGCCGGAAACGATCTGGGCAGCAACACGAGAGGGATCGAGAACTATCCGGTTCTCGACAAGAACATCAGTGAAGCCGTATTTGGAGATGAGAAGAAAGAGGGCAGCGGCGGTGCCGATAATCGTATAAGTGCGCAGTCCCGCGCTCTTGTGACGAATCTCGCGCTCCAACCCAATAACGGCAGACAGAAGGAACGCCATACCCAACTCAACAAACTGCTTGAGGCCCTGCCCGCTAAGCTCTGAAATCGACATACAAGCATTCTATTCCTGCATCTCGACGCTTAACTCTCACAGTTCAGTGAGCAGCCGGATTTGCTGAGTTAAATTCAACTACCAAGGGCGAATTCTTTTGGCCCTAATCGGTCATCCTTGGTCAAATGCACTTAACCGTTAATTTCGCTTTTCATCGAGGACACAGTCCATGCCTTCCTTATTAGACCCCATCCAAATCGGAGCAATGACTTTGCCGAATCGTGTAATCATGTCTCCCCTGACTCGCTTGCGTGGAACGCCTGACCATATCCCGACGGAGCTCATGATCGAATACTACACACAGCGCGCCACTGCCGGCCTAATCATCTCCGAGGGAATTCCGGTTGTGCCACAGGGCGTTGGTTACGCGAATGTGCCGGGTATCTGGTCGGCGCAACAAACGGAGGCCTGGATGTTGGTGACTGAATCCGTGCGACGAGCAGGCGGCCGAATCTTCGCCCAGTTATGGCATGTGGGCCGCATCTCAGACCCACGTTTTTTGGAGGGTAAAACTCCGGTTGCTCCCAGCGCCATCGCGCCCGCCGGCCATGTAAGTTTGGTGCGTCCAATCACTGAATATGTAACGCCTCGCGCACTGAATAGGTCAGAGATCCCAGGCATCGTCGAGGGCTTCCGTCATGGCGCAGAGAACGCTAAGATCGCTGGATTTGACGGTGTCGAGATACACGGGGCCAATGGTTACCTCATCGACCAGTTTCTTCAGGACGGTTCCAATCATCGCACGGACGAATACGGTGGTACGATCGAGAATCGCGCTCGGCTCATGCTTGAAGTCGCCGATGCGGTGATCTCCGTTTGGGGAGCCAAGCGAGTCGGTATGCATCTGGCGCCACGCGGCGACAGCCACGACATGCATGATTCAAACCCTTCAGCCACTTTTGGCTACGTGGCTTGTGAACTTGGTAGGCGCGGCCTTGCCTTTTTGTGTGCCCGCGAGTACTTCGGCCAGGACAGGCTTGGTCCACAACTCAAAATGCAGTTCGGCGGTGTCTACATTGCGAACGAGAAATACACTCAGGCATTGGCCGAGCAGGTCATCCATGATGGCGAAGCGGACGCTGTAGCCTTTGGCCAACTCTTTATCGCCAATCCCGATCTGGCAGTGCGCTTTGCGAACAACGCTCCACTCAATACTCCAGACCCCGCCACTTATTTCACGCCTGGGCCACACGGCTACATCGACTATCCTGCTCTAAGTGCGCCACAGGAAGTGATGGCTCTAGCTAGCGAGTGAGTTAAGAGAGTTTACAGCCCTGGACGAGAGCCTGCTCAATCGAGGAGTCGTCATGAATGAAACTGTACGCTTGTTGCAGGCCCATCACAGCAGCCGCAGTTATAGGAGCGACGCCATTCCTGCCGAGATTCTCGATGCCATCATTGAGTCCTCGCATCGAGCTCCCACGTCCATCAACAGCCAGCAGATTTCACTTGTTGTCGTACGCGAGGCTGCAAGCCGCGCCCGCATCGCAGAAATCGCCGGCGGACAGCCATGGATCGCACAAGCTCCAGTCTTTATCGCGGTGATTGCTGACTTGCATAAGACAAGACTCGGGGTTGAAAAGGCTGGTGCCGAGCAGGTGATGCAACGCAGTCTGGAGGCGATCTTCTCCGCGGTCAGCGACGCCGGAATTGCAATGGCGACACTCATGACCGCGGCGCGGGCCTTCGGTCTCGGCATCGTCCCCATAGGCGGAATTCGCCGCGACCCGCAAGCGATGATCGATCTTCTTGGACTGCCGCCCAATACTTTTCCCGTAGCCGGAGTTGTCCTCGGCTATGTCGCCGAAGAGGCTCCTCAAAAGCCGCGCATGCCGATTGAGAGCTTTCGCCACGAAGAGAAGTATCACCTGGAAGCGCTGAAACCAGCTATCAACGCTTATGACCCGACACTCAAAGAATATTGGCTGAAGATTGGTCGCGCGGACGGACTCACGTGGTCAGCGAATATGGCACAGCACTACGGCGTATTCTCTCGACGGATTAGATCTATCGCTGAAAAACAAGGCTTCACGATCGAGGTGTGACTTAATGGAGAACAGGGTATCTTTTCCCACAACAGATCTTTGCTTTGTCGATTCTAGTGAGACGGCAGAGATGCGCCGACGGTTAAATGTGGTAGCACTCCAGGCTCAACGCCGGTCTGAGACTCAGGCTTATCGAGAATAGAAACAACGACTGCCTGGCCTGCACGATCACGGGTTCGATGTGGTTTCTGCTTCTCAGGCATCGCGTCTGGAACAGCGATAGTTCGGCTCAAGACCGCCGACGAACGGGGGATCGATGCTACAGAATGTGATTCATGCCGAAAAGCATAAACTGCGGTAACTGCTTCTCCACCGACACAAACCAATAGGAATATGGCTATGCCGACTCCAGAAGATGGTTTGAATGTCGGTCCGGCGACACGGTCGGGAGCGATCCCATCGAGTCGGCGATTTCCTCGAGAAACGAGGCCGAAGCCACGCACAAACATAAAGCCTCCGGTTGCGGCTGCGAAGAGCTCCCACATTTGATTGCCGAGTTTAAGGGAGCTTCGAATAATCCGAGTCATTTTGTTCTGACTCTATTCTTGTCAAATTGGAATCGATGCCCTATCCGGCTCACTCCAACCGGATTCAGGGTTGCATGGCGTAAGAGGAAGGGGCGGCGGCAGTGTAGAAGGGGTGCAGCCTTCGGGGGGAATCTAGCCATATGATTTGGCATCGCTGCCGCCGCGTGGGGTGTGGGCACCTCCAAGCATATTGCGATTTCGGGAAGAGTTAAGCTGTACTGAATTGCTCACGACTGCATCGTCTGGTGGTGCGCAATGTCAGATGGAGCGAATTGCGAGCATGGCTCTCACTACCTACTCGGTGGTCCGCATTGCTCAGCATGGCCTATCTAGATGAGCGATTCTCCAGTTGTCCCCTCGGTGCAGATTCGTGCCCAATTGGCGGCCTGCTACATCGTGCCGCACTGGGAGCGATGTGAGGTGCACGACGCTCGGTTCGACTGCGATCTCCGCATTCGCAATGCTGCCTAACCTTCCCAGCAATCTGGAAGCCAACAGCGTCCTGGGTTGAAAGGAATATTGACTTATGGCTACCGCAGT
>JBEKOA010000030.1:0-36672 GCA_049522255.1 Occallatibacter sp. | reverse complement strand
CGCCTCACTATCATTCGCCCTATACTGGACAGGCCGGCGCGAGCCTTGAGCGGCAACTGCTCCCAGGAACCAGCCTGACGTTCACCTATCTGCACTCACTCGGCGTGCATCAGTTGGATACGCGGAACGCCAATCAGACCGTGGGTGGCACTCCGCAGGATAACTCCGGCGATTACTTGTATGAGTATTTTCCCGAAGCGGTCTTCAAACAGAATCAGCTCATCACGAGCGTGAACGCCACGCTAAGCAAGAAGCTGAGCCTGATGAGCTTTTATACCCTCGCATGGGCCAACAGCAACGGCGCCGGCGGCAGCGCATCGAACGCCTACAATTTGGATCAGGACTACGGTCGCGCTGGCTTTGTTTCGCGCAATATGCTCTTTATGATGGCCAACTACACTGGTCCCTGGGGTATTCGCTTCAATCCGTTCATGGTGGCGCAGTCTGGCCGGCCTTATAACATCACGCTTGCCACCGACCCCTTGAACAACCTATTCAATCAGCGGCCCGCAAGTGTCAATACGTCAAATTGCACAGCCACTCCTGGACGCTATGTTCAGTTTGGCAATGAGTGTCTCGACAGCCAACCTGTCTCCGGCGAGTCAATCATTCCCATCAATCTGGGCAACGGCCCCGCGGCAGTGGCTGTCAATCTGCGCATCAGCCGCGCGATTGGGCTCGGCCCTAAACTCGAATCGGCCAACAATCAGGGTAGTGGCGGACCACCGCCGGGTGGGCCCCCAGATGGCGGCGGGCGTCGCGGCGGACCTCCGGGCGGCGGACTTGGACCAGGCGGACTTGGCGGCGGCCCGAGGGGATTGGGCGGTGGCGGCAACAGCACCGGGCACAAGTACTCGCTGACCTTCAGCGCGCAGGCGTTGAACCTGTTCAACGACATCGACTATGGAACGCCGAATGGTACGGTGACCTCACCAAACTTCGGCAAATCGACCAACCTGGCTGGGAGCATCTTCAGCACCGGTTCGGCTGCGCGGCGCATCTTTTTGCAGGCAGTCTTCTCGTTCTAATCCACACAATCGACAAGCGGATCGGAGCATTGCGCTCCGACCCGCCGTTTTGAATTACCGGGAGGAGCCGATTGTCGCGCCTTGCCGATCTTCTGCGAATGCGTCGGTGAGCGAGATGACCCTTAGCTGCGCCTTCAACGCATCGAGCGAGGACTCACTGGTGACCGCGATCTCCACCGTCTCGCCGGGCAGCATGTCGAAGTAGTTGTCGGAGAGCTGCACATCGAGATTCCCGAAGGAGAGATAGACGCTGCGCGCAAGCACAGGAGATGTTACGCGAACCTTATAACTCCCGTTCGAACCGTTCGTCTCAACCTTCAACTGAGCCGGCTTTAAATGCACTTCCTTCACCGGGGCTAGATAGACCAGATTGCGCGAAATCACTCTTCCATTTGCCGCATAATCGGTCGCACCACGGACCTGTATATCGGCAACGACAAAGACGCGAGATGTGTCCGCAGCACCAGCATCGACGAGTTCCTTGAGCGGAATACCCATATAAATCTTGCTGGCAAGCGGGTCGATATCGAAATACGAATCGCGTTCGAGCAGCACTTTGCCATCGAAGTTCATCAGCCGCACCCGCAGCGTGGCCGGCTCGGCCTTGGTTTTGTCGCTGACGATGTAGACCTTGAGCGCGCCATCCTCGACGTGCGGCGAAACCAGTATGGGCGCGTAGAAGCGCCGCGCATAGTATTGCAGCGCCTTCCAACGCCCGTAGTAGTCGATCGACGACCACGAGGCCACAGGCCAGCAGTCGTTCAACTGCCAGAAGATAGTGCCCATAGTCTCCGGCCGCGAACGACGCCAATGCTCCGCGCCGATCTTGATACCCTCGGCTTGCAGCACCTGGCTCGCATAAAGAAAACTGGCAAAATCCTTTGGCTCGGAGTAATCCCTGAGCAGATAGTCGTGGATGATCGAGTTACCTTCATTGTTTTTCTGGTGGGCAAGCATCACCGGCGTGAAGATACTCGCGCGGTCCTCCGGTTGAGTGAACGCCTCAACTGTCTTCATCTCGGGAAAGGATTGGAACCCAAACTCCGTGACAAAACGTGAATTGTCCGATTCATATGTGGCAAACGGGACGCGCCCATGCCACACATCCCAGAAGTGGTTATCGCCGCTGAGATAGACCGGAGACACGGCTTCATAGTCGGAGCTTGGCGAGCTGGGCCAGTAAGGTGTTTCCGCATCGAGTCGGGCGACAACCCGGGGAAGAATTCCGCTAAACTCGGTTAAATAATCCTGCCACATGAAGAACCTGATGTCTGCCGGCAGGGTCTTGCGCACATCCCAATTAAATGCGCTTTCAGTCTCATTGTTGCCGCACCAGACTACGATGCTTGGATGGTTGCGCAACCGCCTGACCTGGTCCTCGGCCTCGGCTTCGATGTTCAATTTGAAGGCATAGGTGCCGGGCTGCCAGTCATTGCCAAACATAAAGTCCTGCCAGACCATGATGCCCAGCTCGTCGCAAATTGCGTAGAACTCGTCGCTCTCGTAGTAGCCGCCGCCCCAATGGCGAATCATGTTCATGTTGGCGTCGCGCGCCGACTCCAGGATGCGCCGGTAGTTAGCGGTCGTCACGCGGTTGGGAAAGCTGTCAAAGGGAATTACATCCGCGCCCTTGGCGAAGATAGGAATGCCGTTGACGAGAAGCTGAAAGCTGCGGCCCCATTTGTCGAGATGGCGATCGAGGACAATGGAACGCAGGCCGGTCTTGGTCTTGCGGGACTCCGCGAATTGAGCGCCGGTTCCCACCGTCGCAGTGAACTCATAGAGCGGCTGCTCGCCGTAGCCGGCCGGAAACCAGAGCTTCGGCTGGCGAATCTCGATAGGCAGATCGATGACGTTGCGGCCCGCGTGAAGCGTAACAGTGACTGAAACGGTTGGGGCTTTTCCCTTCAACGGCTCACCGCTTCCCCAATAGCTGACGCTGACATGGGTGGTTGTCGCTGCCGCGGCCTCGACCTCAACCTCAGCGTCCAGATGGGCAACTTCCCCGCTCACATCGCGTTGGCGAATAGCGAAGTCTGCGATGCGAACCTTGTCCCAAGCCTCGATGCGCACCTGCTTCCAAATGCCGCTGGTCACAAAACGCGGACCCCAGTCCCAGCCATATTCATAAGCGGGCTTGCGGATGTAGGTCTTCTCTTCGGTCTTTGAATGAATCCGGAAAAAGTCGCTGGCAGCGGCATCGGCGGCAGCCTTGATCGGCGAAGGGAAGACGACGCGCAGCAGGTTTTTGCCGACGTGCAGATGGCTCTTGGCAGTCACGCGCCAGACGCGAAAGCTATTGTCCGTCGAGAGCATCCTGTCGCCATTGAGGTAAACCTCGGCGGCCGCATCGAGTCCGTCGAAGACAACGTCCACGTTGGAACGCGCCATCATGGCCGCGGTGACCGTGAAGTTCAGCCGATACTCCCAGCTCTCCTTTTCGATCCACTGCAGCTTGCTCTCGTTGTCGCGAAAGAATGGGTCTGGGATCTTCTTGTTGGCCAGCAGGTCCAGATGCACGTCGCCGGGGACTGTTGCTGGGAGCCAGCCGCTCTCGTCCTGCGCGCCCGCCGTGACTTGCCTGAACTGCCAGCCATGATCGAGCGTCAACACCGCATTCTGAGCCTTTGTTTGCGCCTGCGCCATTTCGCCTCCCATGCCAACCGCCGCGCCCAGCAGGACGCAACACACCATTCGTTCGGCAATCGCTGCTCGCATCGAACTTCCTCCAAGCCATCGGCTGAGCCGCCTTCGCGGCAAGCTCATGCAACTCATGAGATCGTTGATAAGGGTATCATCTGGCCCTCGCTGAACGGCACAGGCGAATGAGTCAAGGTTGGACCGGCAGGGATGAACACAGAGAGATGAATTCCGGCATGGCGCTAATCAGCCCCTAAGAGTCAGCACCGTCCGATAAAGCGTCTCCCACTCATTGGCCTTGGCATTCATGCTGAATTGACTCAATATGCGTTCACGCGCCGCGCCGCCTAGCGAGCCGCGTGATTCCGGCGTGCTCCGCATCTGCCTGAGCATTGCTTGTGCCAAGGTCTCGGGGTCTTTGGCCGGAACGACCACCCCAGTGTCTCCCACTAATTCGCGCACGCCGCCAGCATCGGTTGCTACAACCGGCTTCTCCGCGGCCATCGCCTCTCCCACGGCCAGCGGCATTCCTTCCCAGGCCGAGGCCAATACAAAGCCGTCTGCGGCATTGAGCAAGGCGGACATATCGCGCCGCAATCCTAGCCAGCGCACAGATGATTCCAGACTCAACCCCGCCGTTAGACTTTGCAGGGCTGCGAACTCTGAGCCGGCCGCCTCACCGGCAATCCAGAGCCGCGCTTGCGGAAGGATTAGCCGCACCTTGGCAAAGGCGTGCAGCAGATTCGGATAATCCTTGGCAGGCGCGATACGACCTGCAGCGAGCCAAACAAACTCGTCGTCGGCCCCCATTTTTTCTCTCATGTGCGTTCGGCAATCATGGCTGGGAGCGAACTCCGCCGCATCGATGCCATTGGTGAGGACCGAGCACTTGTTAGCAGGAATGGCCTTGAGGCGCACATAGCGATCCGCGGCGGCGTGGCTCACGGCGGTGGTCCAGAGACTGAGCGGATCCGTGAGCCGGTAAGCCACCATGCGCGGCCACGTGCCCTCATAGACGTTGTGTACGGTGGAGATGACGGGCGTGGGGTGAAAGAGACGGAGCAGTCGCGCCATCATGTTGGCCGGGAAGACGTGGCTGTGAATCAGATCGGGACAAAAGCTGCGCAGGAAGAGGCAGGCCCTGACAAGACCTGCGACCAGGCTAACTGGCGTCTTGCGCACGTCAAGGTAGACGCAATCGACTGTCGTGGGCCACTCTTCGGGCTGGCGGGGACGCAGCACAAGCAGCGAGACAGCATGACCGCGCGCCGCCATCAGCTCGGCCAGCGCCACCACCTGCCGTTCCGCTCCGCCGATGCCGAGCGAGGTGAGCACGTACACGATCCTCATTCCATTCACTCGCAACCGCTCGGCCTGCACTAGACCGGTCCACGTTCAAGTGGGACGATCATAACGCGCGCGGGCCAGCTTTGGCAGCGTTCCGATTTGAATTGTGACGGTCCCTTGTGCCGCCTCGTTCACATCGAGCGAGCGACTGAACGGGCGGCCTTCATGCGCCGATTGTTGATCTGATAGACTTGAATCGTCTTTCAAGGAAGGCAAGGAGGTTTCATGAGCTTGGGCGAGTGGGTGAAATCCAATGTCGATTATGGCCGGCGGCTGGTAGACTCCGGAATCGAAGGGGCGCGTTCCGGCCAGGAAGAGTTCTTCGACGGAAAACCCGTGACTCCCTTTCTTGAGGATGCGGTCAAGGGCGCGCTTGTGCCCGCCGCGATCGGGGCAGCCCTGGGCCTCGTCGTGAGTTATCCACTCTGCAGGCAGAAATCCAAAACTGCAATTTTCGCCTTCGGTTTGCTGGGTTGCGCCGTGGGCCTTGGCGCGGGCCTCGCCTGGGAAAGCCGGGAGTTAAGCGCCAGCGTCGCCGGCAATGCCATGAAGAAGATGGGCAGGGTGCGCGATCAGCAGTGGTTAAGCAAGCACCCCATCGACTACGCCTAGAAGCTTTTGCATCATCGGCATTGAAAAGTCGCGACCCGGAGGTTGCAAAACGTCTTGGACGTTAGCCCGAGGTGCATTCTACCTGAGCTTCTACGCCATTCATGCAACCGGTTCCAGAACATAAAACGACTAAATCTGCATATCTTCCCGTCTCACGGCTTCATCGTCCGCGTAAAAGCTGTCTCTTGCCGTGAAATCTGCATTCGGCGCGGGAGGGAATCGGCGATTCTTTCCCGCACCGAACGCCGTAATCATTGCACGTCGCTTACCTTGCCATCCTTGAAGACAACCTTCATGCCGCCGCTGTAGTAATAGATGACCTTCGTTCCCAGATTTGCCACGCGTGCCGGCGCGCCAAGAGCCGCCTGCACCTGGTCAATCGTCTGGCCCAAATCAACCGAAGCCGGAGCTGCCGCTGTAGCCGGTGCTGCGCCGCCGGGAGCGCCATTATCCTGCGCCGCCTCGGCACTAACTTCGGTTTCCGCCTGAGCGCCCTGCTGGTCCGCCTGCTGAATATCGGCTGCGACGTTGGTCTCTGGCGGGGGCGCGGCTGAGGCATACTGTGCCTCGGCCGGCGGAGCCTGCGCCGATGGCGGGGCCGCGGGCAAACCGCCCTTGCCCTGCTTCTCCTGCAGATCCTTAAGCCCCTGGTCGATGGTCTCCCGCATGTGGTTCTGCATCTCCTGCAGATCTGTCAGTTGGACATTCACCGTGAGAGATACCTGGCACTCCGGGTTGCCCTTGCTGGAGAGAACCACCAGACTGGCCGAGGTTGCGTCCGAGGGGGGTGGTTGCCGAAGTTGCAGCGCGTCTCCGTCGCTGATCGCGCACTCCTGCCCGTTTGCATCCGTCACATCCAGATTGCCTCCCGCCACGAATACATGCGGCCGCCCGTCACTGAGCAGGCGCGCGATTCCGCTTGAAGCGGGGTCCACGTCCTGGTTGGAGGCGTTCTGCGTGGCTTCCTGGTTCTCGAGCGCCAACTGGCCCTTCACTTCGTCGGCGATCATCTGCTTCACCTCGGGGG
Organism: Occallatibacter sp.; assembly: GCA_049522255.1. Taxonomy (GTDB): domain Bacteria; phylum Acidobacteriota; class Terriglobia; order Terriglobales; family Acidobacteriaceae; genus Telmatobacter. The sequence continues at coordinate 30,018 of JBEKOA010000030.1, read as the reverse complement.
TGAGCACCGGCTGGGCTCCTGCGGCTGCCACTGCTGTGGCGGCCTCGGCTGCCTCAACGTGCGCCGCGTAGGCGGCCTGCAAATCCTGCGAGATGATATAGTCCGTCAGCCAGAATGCCGCCGAGGGGTACACCGGATACGGCTGGAAGTAACCCGCGTAGAACCCGAACCACGGATTGCCCACTCCCCATCCCCAGCCGAAGGTGATCGGCGCGACCCAGGGGTTGTACGCCCATCCATAAAAGGCCGGCCCATAGTAGAACCCAGGGGCGTACACGTTCAAATACATTCCGCGATAGCCGTATCCGCGATAGTAGCGGTTGTATTCATGGCCGTGGTAGAAGTAAGCGCGCCGGCCAAAGTCATGCCCGCGATAATGATAGCCGCGCTCCACGTATCCCCGGCGGCCACGCTCGGCGACTAGGCGGCTGCCGTCGTGGCGCTCCATCGAGACCCTGCGTCCGCCGCCCAGACCATGATGGACATCCACCCCCCGCCGGGCGTCATGTACGTCGCTTACCCTGCCGTTGGGACGGGTGCGCACCGCGCTGCCGCTCTTTGTGACGTGCTCTGTGCTTCCCTTGGGCGCAGGACCACTCTTGATCGCTGAATGGCTGGCGCCGCCGGTAGCGCCATGCGCTCCGCCCGCGCCAACACTGGGATGCGCTCCAGCGCCAGCGCCGCTCACTGTGTGCGCGCCAGTAGTTGTCGTGGTGTGGCTTGTGGTCGAAGTCGTCGTTGTATGCCCTGCGCCGGCCGTGGTGGTCGTGGTGTGGGAGCCGGTGGTGGTGGTTGTGTGCGTCCCGGTGGTTGTCGTTGTGTGTGTGCCTGTGCCATTCGCGGTTGGTCCATGGCTGGTGGTGCCGCCGGTCGTCGGCCCATGCGAGGCGGACCCTCCGGTCGTCGGCCCATGCGATGCTCCGCCTCCAGAACCCCCAGCAGGCTTTGCGGCAGGCTTGGGAGCCGGCGCTGATTTGGCAGGCGCCGAAGGCTTATTGGTCCCAGCGGCACTGGTCACACCACCCATTCCCAGCATTCCAATCAGAATCAGTGTTGCGGAGCCATTCCTCACGGCTTTGCGAATGAATTGCATGGTCATCGATTCCTCAATTCCTGTTTCAGGCCCACACCCGACGACGGCCGACGGCCGTACAAACCGCGAGATGCAAAGGATCTATTCAACGTTGCTGACTTTCCCATTGGTGAAAGTCACCTTCATATCCTTGTAATAGAAGATCTCTTTCGCTCCCAGCTTGGCGATTCTCTGCGGCTGGCCGAAGCCGGCGGTTACCTGATCCTTGGTTTGTCCAAGGGCGATGGTTGGCGGAGGAGCGTCTGCCGGCGGGGGTGGCGGAGCTATCTCCGGCATCGGAGCCGGAGCCGGAGCTGCGGCCGGAGCGGCAGCAGCAGTCTGAGCGTTCTGATCGCCTTTGCCACCTTGATCGTCTTTGTCGTCCGCGGGTTGAACCGTGATGACTTCGGACACTGTCTTCACAAAATCGTCTACCGGCGGCACCGAACCCTTCGCGAAAGGAAACTTGATCTCTCCATAGTAGCGAACGTCGTTGTAAGGGTCGCTGAAAGTGCTGACCAGAATACCGTCCTTCTGCAGCGTAACCCCAGTCACCCAAAACTTCTCCCCGGCAACGAACTTCCGCGACGTGCAGCCGTTGTTGGCGGCGTCGGTAACGCTGCCCCCGCCGCCAAAAGGTAGACGGCTTTTCAGGAACGACTTGGCTGCGTCCTTGGCGCGGTTGTTGTTATTCGCAGAGAGAACACCACCGCTATAGTTGTTTGAAAACGCATAAGAGGAGGCTGAACTGCACATCATCAGCCCGTCTTTGTGCAACACCACTACATCACCGGCAGTGACAATATCCGAGTGGTCCGCGGCAGCCTTGGTCAGCTTCATCTGCGACACCAGCTTCTCCTGAATCAGCGTGCCCGGATCGCCGACCTGGGCTTGCGTCCCAGCTGTGAATACTGCCGCCAAAGCGACCAAACCGAATGCGCAATAACTCCGCATTTGAGCCATATGCCTCTTCCATTTCATGGGTTTTGGGGAATGGTTCCAGCGAACCATTAAAACGTACATCAAGGCCCACGGACTGTCAAGACTACAATGTTGAATCCACACTTTGACATTCACCTCATCGAGGGAAACGCAACCTTCGGCGGACTGTCACGCTCATTTCTATTTGTATTTCTTTAACATCTGGTAAATCGTCTCCCGGCCGAGCCAATTGGACTTGCTTCCGAAGCGGCTCCGCCGCCATCGCCCAAAGCCCGGAGCTATCGCTCGCCGGGTTTCAAGTTCTCTGCTGGTCTGCGTTCTTAGCGCTCCGTCTCATCGCGCGAACGATTTACTCAACGCTCGAGACTCTTCCGTTTGTGAAGGTCACCTTCATATCCTTGTAATAAAAAGTCTCTTTCACACCCTGTTTGGAAACTCTCACCGGCTGCCCCAGCGAGGCGGTTACCTGAGCCTGGCTCTGGCCCATGGAGATAGCCGGCGGGAGCGGCGGCGCAACCGCCTCCCGTAGCCATACGTGCCCATCTTCAGCGACCAGTTTGTCGGCCTGAATCTTCAGCACGAAAGAGCTTCCGGTCACAGTGCAATCCATCGTCAATGCATCTCCGCTCACTCTGTATTTGCCGGCGCTTTGTGTGCCGCCCGGACCAAGCATGATGCACCCGCTGCTGGAAACAAAGTTAAGCTGTGAGTCCCCCTCATCGAAGTTGTACTTCCCCGACACATCGGGTTGCTGGCTCTTGGGCGCCGGGGTGACAACCGAAACGACCGGAGCACTCACCACGGGCTGGTCAAAGTGAGCCTCCGGGGGCGCGACCGTCAGCACCTCTGCGACCAATTGCAATGCGGCTTCCACCTGCGGGATTTCCTTCTTGTCGGGAAATGCAATCTTCAGGTTCGCGTAATAACGAATGTCCTCGTAGCGATCGCTGAAGAGCTGAAAGACAACACCATCCTTTTGGACCTGAACTCCGGTAACCCAGCATTTCTCTCCAGGCGCAAATGGGCGATGCGGGTAATCAGCCGCGGTTCCTCCCGGCGTCTTCATTGAAATCTCGACATCCTTGCCAAGACCAAGTAAACCGCGCCCGATCTTTCCATTTTTGTATGTGTACAAGGGCGGCATTGGAGAGGCCACGGAGTACATTGTGAGTCCGGGCTTTTGAATTACCACCTGATCTCCGGGAGTAAGGATTTGCGAACGGTCGGCCGCAATCCTGGTCGGCCTGAACTCCGCGAACAGCTTTTGCTCAATGGCCTCCGGATCGCCCGCCTGCGCAGACAGCGTTAGACCGAGAACCAGTACGGCTACAGCCAATCCGAAAGCTCGAAACCAATCCGTATGAGCCATATTCCTCTCGCCTTTCATGAGTGGAGGGAGAAGCATCCAATGAGTTTATGAATTCTAAAACTCGGCTCCAGCACTGTCAATGAATGCAGAAACGCATTCCCGGAAACTCATTGTCGATAAAAACAGGCTGCTTGATCGAGCGTTACTCACTCGGCTATAACTCACCTTCATCAGACGATGAGTGTCCGTTATCCTGGCCTGATTCGTCAACCTCAGCGGCTCGAAGCGACTCTTTATCCAACTCATGCTCATGGCGATAGTGGTCGACCGGCATCTTGCCATCCCACCATGCCCAGTTCATCGGATATACATCGGGGTCAAAGAACACCTGATAGAAGTGCCAGATCACGATGGCCAATGTAGCCAGAATCGCCTCATAGAAGTGAATGGTGGTAGCTACATCGACCCACCAGCGCGCCAGCAGATCTCCGACCCACACCTTGGCCCACATCATGATTCCAGTCACAGCCATCAGCGCCGTGCCCCAGACCAGCGCCCAGTACTCAGCCTTCTCCGCATAATTGAAGCGGCCGAACTTGGGCTTTTCTCTGCTAACTCCGAGGTAGTAACGCATGGTGCCCAAGGCATCGAAGACGTCTTTCGGCCTCGGCGCAAAGTCACGAATCAGGCGCCGCCCGTCTCTCGCGATCGCCAGATAGAAGACATGATAGATTCCCGCGCCAATCAGTATAACTCCCGCCACGCGGTGAGTAATACTGCGCAGCCTCTCGCCCATGGCCAGTACCTCGGCCAGCCATGAGTTGGGAAACTTCAGAGCAAAGCCCGTGATGACTAGAACAATGAAACTGGTAAGCAGAATCAGGTGCTGCCAGCGCTGATTCGTACTCATGCGCGTCATCATCGGATTCATCATCGAGCGTCTGGCTGCGGCCTTGCTCCGCCAGATGATCGCATTGTGCAGGAACATTGCGCCGATCACGGCGAAGATTAGTCCAAGATAGAACCATCTTATCCAGCGCACCGCTACCGATCCGACATCTCTTGAGCGGCTGCCGTCAAGGTGAACCTTGGTCAGCGTGAACTTCTGTGTAACTCCCTGATGACATTTGCCGCAGGTCGCGTCAAGATTGGCGCGATTGATGGTCGAGCGGGGATCGCTTGACGGAAGGATGTTATGCACGCCGTGGCAACTGGCGCAGTTGGCTACTACCGCCGAGCCACCCTCGGATGCCAGTCCGTGATAACTGTCCAAATAAGTCGTCACACGACTGCCAGCCACGCCGAACTCTTGCGAGAGCCGCACGCCCTCATGGCAGCGCGCGCAGGTGGTTCGCGCGATGTTTTGCTGCGAGACCGATGAGTTAGGGTCGATGTGCGCCTTGATCGAGTGGATTCCGTGGCAGTCCGTGCAGACCGGCGCCTGGCCATTTCCTCGCGTAATCGCCTGCCCGTGAATGCTCTCCATGAAGGTCGTTTGGATCTGTGCATGGCACTTGCCGCATGTCGCCGGAACATTGAACTTGTAAATCGGCGACTTGTCGTCGCTGGCTGAGAGAATCTCGTGTGCGCCGTGGCAATCCGTGCATACCGCTGCTTTTTTTGAACCATTCTCGGTGGCGTGCCCATGTACGCTTGCCTGATAAGAAAGGAAGGGCTGGGCGCTTTCGCCGTTCGATTCCATCAGAAACTTCTGCCCGTGGCATCGGCCACAGGTAACCGGGATATTGACATGATTCACCGGGGACTTGGCATCGTCTGCGGCCAGAACCTCGTGCGCGCCTCCGTGGCAGTCCTGGCAGTTGGCTCCTGGCGCTCCAACCCTGTATGCTTTGGCGTGCTGGCTGTGCGAGTAAGCCTCTTGCGCGTCGGCATGACACTCCGCGCATCGGATCTTCGCAGGCCTATTTTCATGCACCAGACCCGTCACATCCTTGTGGCAGTCCACGCAGGCGAATAGATCGCCGTGAATCGAATGCTTCAGCTTGTCTTCATCGACGTATAGGCTAACTTGCTTGCCATTTGCCTCTGTGTTCAACGCAGGGTCCGCATGGCAGGAAAGACAGTCTTTATCCTGAGGCTTTTGCTCGGCGTAAGTAGCAAAAGCACATCCAAACAGGGATAGAACGATGAGCCGGGCGAAAATCCTGTCGTACTTGACTAATCCCGGCATCCTATGCCCCGCTACTCCCTGAAATATGCACTTAACGTCAATACAAGAAGAACTAAACCAATCAGAATCGCTGTAAATCCGACGACTTTGGAGAAGTTGATTTGCCAGCTTCCTGGCGCCTCGGCAATTCTCGCTTCCAGCTTTCCCCCCGCCTTCAGCCGTTCATACTCCAAAGTGCGCTTGTGCTTGAACTCCTCCTCGCTCTCCACGCCGGTAAAAACCACCATGTCCATGGGAAAACTGTCCGGGCGAAGATGGGTATTGACGAAGTGGATCGAGAAGATGAACAGAATCGCAAGCAGTCCTTCTTCGCTGTGAATGACCAGCACCGCATTCAACGCCCAGCCGGGAAGGAACTTTGCGAAGAATGGAGCGAACCACATCGCGTAGCCTGAAAAGCCGATCACGATCATGCCCCAGAAGACAGCCCAGTAATCGAACTTCTCCCAGTAGGCATAGCGCTCGAATTGCGGTTTGGGACCCAGTCCAAGAAACCATCGAAGATGCCCGAAGAGATCCTTCGCATCCTTCCAGTTAGCGACCATCGAGGTCGAGCCCCAGAAGATCCCCTTCTCGCGATGGATAAACGCGCGAGTAAACAGGTCCCTAACATGGATCAGAAATGCCAGAGTTAGAACCACGGCGAAGAGCTTATGAAAGAAGATAATGGCTCCGAACCCGCCGACCACGCTGGCGAATTTCCTCGCCCACATACTCTCGCTGAATCGCATGGGCAGCCCGGTCGCCGCCAGGCCCAGAAATGTGGTGAAAAGGACAGCGTGAAGGTATCTCTGCCCCGGCGTGAATCGCATGAAATACCGGCCTCCCACGCGACCTGTCTTGTTGCTTCCGTCTGCCGCTTGCTCCAGATCAGGCATTCTTCCCTCCTTGTGCGGCCTTTCTCTTTACCTGGTCGTAACGCGAGCGGATCAGCCACAGGATGGTGTGAATCACAAAGAACGTCAGTGTACCGGCTAACAGAAGGTTCATGAACAAGCGAATAAAATAAAGCGCCGGATTCAGCTTGCGATTGCGCGCATTCGCGTGTGGCTGGTACTGCACGAAGCTGGCATTCGCGCCGGCATGGCATCTGCCGCAGGTAACTACGAGGTTTGCCGGAGCGATCGGGGATCGAGGATCGGATGCGGGCAATACATCATGCGCCCCATGGCAATCCCAGCATCGAGCCGTCTCAACGTAACCACCCAGGGAACCTAACTGCGAGTGGAAGGTATCCCGGTAAGTGGATAATTTGTCCTTGTGACACGATCCGCAAATGGGCGTCGATTGCATGCGGAAGGCAGCCTCGGTCGGCTGCAGGATGGCGTGCGCTGTATGGCAGTCCGTGCAGACCGGCGCCTTCAAATTCCCCGCGCTAATTGCCTTTCCGTGCACGCCGCCCATATAGTTCGCGGTAATTCCTGCGTGACAGCTCCCGCACGTCTTGGGAATATTCGCCTTGTAAGTCGGACTCTGCGGATCCTTGTGGCTCAGGATGTGATGCGATCCATGGCAACTCTGGCAGTTAGCCGCCACCAGCAACCCCTCCTTGCTGAGCGCGAAGCCGTGGATGGAATCGATATACATCGGGTAGACGTTGGGCAGGCCGTGCTTCTTGGCCATCGCATCGTTGCCGTGACAGTTGCCGCAGGTGCGCGGAATGTTGAGCGGATAGACCGCTGACCTCGAATCGTCCTTGGGAAATATGGAGTGGGCGTCCCCATGGCAACTCGTGCAGGGATGCTCGGCCTTGACGGAATGAACGCTGCCGGCAAGTCCCGCTGCCTGATCTGTGTGGCAGGTCTCGCACTTGACCGGCGTAATCTGCTCCGGGTGGGGATACTCCTTGATCGTCGTGTGGCAATCCCCGCACTTCAGGCTGCCGTGCAAGCTGGCGCCAAAGGTGTGCTCATCCACGGTGACACTATGCCCCGAGGCATCTTGCACACTTGCATCCGCATGGCAGGCCAGGCAATCGCTGTTCGCCTGGGCCATGCCCGGCGTCGCACCGGCCAGGAGCGGGAGCAAGGCAATGGCCAGCACGATAGAGGGTACCGTCTTCATGGTCGCTCCGGTCAATCCGTCCGGTTCCAGGCCCACCCAGGCAGGCACGGAAGAGATAGGAAGACACCTCATTCCCAGCTCATCTCATGCAGTCAAGGCTTGCCTTCGAGCCGCTACTTCTGCAATGTGCGGATAAACGCGACGACATCCTTGATCTGTGCGTCGGTCAGCTTGCCCTTGTAGGCAGGCATCTTGTTCTTACCGTTCTCCGTCGAGGCAATGAACTGTGCATCGGAGGCCTTGATCATTGCAGGGTCCTTAAAGGAGAGAATTTTCATGCTCTTTCCCATTGCCGTGGCCGCAAGCCCATCGGCGCCGTGACACATGGCGCACTTGGTCTTATAGGTGTCTGCCCCGGGCGCCTGCGCGACGACAGGCCCCGCAATGAAAGAGGCCATCATAAGTACCGCTGCCGCTCTAATTCCAACAGTCATCGTGCTGCTCCTTTGCCGTTCGATGAAGGTTTCCCCGATCAGTTCCTGTCATATAGGTCTCGTTACATAGTCGCAAGTGACGCCGATCACACACTAAATTGACCATACAGCCATGACAAGCGAACGATCTGCGAAATCTTCCGAAAGAATCTTTTTTGTTTTCGATATCGCCGTGTAATCTTGTGGCCCCGTCGAGGTGATGCGGGTCACATGCTAAGGTGCGCCTAATCAAGCACAATATGACCGCTAGTTGAGGACACTATTGATGGCCACGGTTGCCGTATCCAACGAAAAACAGATGCTTACCCTTCCCGGAGACGCGGTTCGCCAAATTCAATGGCGCTTTGCCGGCCGTTTCGATCTGCAAATGCTGGTTCAGTCGGCGCGTGGCGTCGCGCGCGGAACCGTGGCTCAATTGGTGGCCGCCGGAGAACGCAACACTCATGAGTGGACTCCCGGCAAAAACGGGATGATGGAAGCATTTGACCGGGCCGGCATTACCGCGGCCTTCATGGAGCCGGAAGAGGGCGGATTCATCATCGGTCCGAAGAATCTTGCGCTCTCGTTGGCCGCTTTTGAGCTGGCCTGGGTAGACGGCGGTGCGGCTACAGCCAGCCTGGCCGGTTCTCTGGCCCTGGCGCCGATCCACGAGCGCGGAACACAGGAACAAATCAGCCACTACAAGAGCCTTTCCGCACCCGCGCAGCCTGGCGAAGACCGCAAGACCTGGCGCGGTGCATTTGTGCTGACCGAACCCATCCCTTATGTCGGCGTCGATACCGGCATGTTAAGCGGCAAAGTACGCGTGGCCGAATGGAAGGAAGGCGAAGAGCCTTGGCTCCAGGTCGACAAGCGCGGACGATTCATCACCAACATTGCCTTTGCCAACTTCGTCACCGCCGCCGTCGGCTCCGACGATCCACGCATCAAGGGCAGTTGCTTCGTGATCCTGGAAGAGACCGACGAGGGCGTCTTCGACCATGGGACGCCAACCAAGAAGCTGGTTCATCAGCTCTCCTCGACCGGCGACCCCATCTTCAGTTTGAAGGTTCCGGCCAGCCGCATCGTCGGCGGATACACCGTCAAGGACGGCGTCATCGTTCCAAACTTCGACCATGGCAATGTTCTTGAGGCCGTCTTCAAGCGCACCCGCGTGGGCGTAGGCCTGATGTCCTCGGCCAAGCTGCTTTCGGCCGTCGAACCGGTTATCCGTTATCAACGTCAGCGATTCCGCGGAGCCGAGGGCGCCAAGCCCGGCTCCGTCCGCTATGAACAAGGCATCCAACAGCGCGAAGACGCCTTGCATCGGCTGGTCGACATCTGGGCCACCGGCGAAGCAGCAACATCGCTGGGCTTCGCAACGGCCCGTCTCTTCGACGAGATCGAACCGATCGAAAAACAGAAGTCGGCCATTTTGAAAGAGCGCGGCATCAGCGGCGGCCGAGCCGAGATGAAGGCCCTCAAGGAGAGCGCAGACCGGGCCATCGAACTGCTCTCGCTCAAACCCGGCAACCCTCGCCGCCAGGAACTTGAAGCCGATCCGCTCGTTCAGTACATGCTGATGGACGCCGAAACCAACGTCATCTGCCCGGCCACCAAGCTCTGGAACACCGGCCACGGCACCAACATGCTGCGCGAGGCCGTCAGTCTCATGGGCGGCTACGGCATCACCGAAGACTGCCCCGGCTATCTCGGCAACAAGTGGATGGACGCGCAACTGGAAGCCACCTACGAAGGCCCCGAAGCCGTGCAGCGGCGCCAGTTGACCGTCACCATGACCTCTGAAGTTTTTCTGGCCCTCTTCCGCGCCTGGACCACGGAGATGCGTCTCATCGCCTCCTCGCGCCCCGGCACCGGCGCCTGCACCCTGGCCTCGGCGATGCAGATGTGGCTCTGGACCCTCAATCACCTTCAAAAGGCTACCGACCCCACCGGCGGCAAGCTCTATCACGGGCAGCGCCAGGGCGTCACCTTTGCGCTGGCCGATGCGCTCTGCTGGTTGGTGGCATCGCGTTACCAGATTCTCGACGTGCTTGAGCTTGAAAAGCGCGGCCCGGAAGATCCGGTTGCTTCTGAAGGCCTTGAAGGCACCGTCCAGTTCCTCTCCGACCTTTGCCATGTACAGGCTGCTGCGGCGGCCGGCGAAGTCTCCCGCATCTGCGCCGAACTGGTCTTCGGTTACAACTGTCACCCCTCGTGGGATGAAGAGGAACATCGCAGTTGCTTCCTGGCCAGCGAACTCGATGAGCTCGAAGAAACGATGCCCGGAATCTCCGCCTTCGCACTCGACGTCCTGGAATCCGACGGAAGTCATCCGCAGAAGGCCGGCCCCTGCGCCGGTTGCGCCGGCAACGCCGACTTCCTGCGCCTGCAAAACAAATTGACCGCCTGCCTGAGCGGTTCTCGTTTAGCAAAGGACCGCGCCGCCGAGACCGTCAGCAAGGTCATGATTCCCGAAGCGCTCGATTACCCCGCGTGATCGTCGCATAAAACCTCCCTGCCCCATCCACTCGCCTTTCTTCTAGCGAATGGGTGGAAAAACCACGAACCTTGGTCAGTACAGCCAACTAGGAAGCCTGCATGAGCACAAGCCCGATCGCACAAGAACAGGCGGCGCCGCAGATCGAACGGCAATCGATGGAAATCGACATCGCCTGTGCCGGCTTCGGTCCTGCAATGGGTGGCTTCCTCTCAACTCTCACCCACGCCTGGACCGAAAACCCCGCCGACTCCGCATTCGAAAGCAAGATCGCGCCTGGGATGCCCCTGCAAATTCTCTGCTACGAACGCGCTGACGACATCAGCGCTGGCGTCAGCGGTGTGGTGACCCGCGGCCAGAGCATTCGCTCCAGCTTTCCTCAGTTGAACCTCGCCGAAATCCCTATGGCCGTTGAGGTCAAACATGAACGCGTGATGTATCTGCTCGACCCCATCGGAGCAAGCCGACGTTCATTCACCCTGCGCGCCGCAGACGCGGTCCTTCACACACTCGGCCGCCTCATTGGCGTCAAAGATCACGCTTTCACTCTGCCCTGGACTCCCGCCTTCCTCAACAAGCATCCCGGCATGGTGCTCTCCATCGGCCAGTTCAACCAGTGGGTTGGCTCGCAGTTGATGGCTAACGGTCTGGTGCAGATCTGGCCCGGCACGCCAGTCAGCGGACCGATTTTCTCCGACAACAAAGTCGAAGGCCTGCGCCTCGCCGATCAAGGCGTAGACCAGCACGGCCACCAGGCCGAAGGCTACATGGCCGGAATGGATGTGCGCGCCAAGCTGACCGTGGTGGGCGATGGCCCAGTCGGCGCAGTCGGTCAGGCGCTGGACGAGAAGCTCGGCCTTCCCGAAGGGCACGCGCACCGCGAATGGGCGCTGGGCATGAAGTTCGTCATCGAGTTGCCCCCAAGTGAGACGGATGAGGCCACGACGCTCCAGCCCGGCACCGTCTGGCACAGCTTCGGCTATCCTGAGCCGGAGATCTTCGGCTTCCTATACGTACATCCCGAGCGGCTAGTCTCGGTGGGTATCTTCGTCCCATCTTGGCTCAGCGACCCCAGCCGCACCGCCTATCGCTATCTCCAGCACTACATTCAGCATCCCGCACTGTGGAAGGTACTCAAAGACGGCACGCTGCGCTCCTGGGGCGCAAAGTCGCTCGAAGAATCCGGCCGTCACGGCGAGCCTTATCTCTGCGGCGACGGCTTTGCGCGGATTGGCGAAGGCTCCGGCTCGACCAACATGTTGACCGGCTCCGGCGTGGACGAGGCCTGGGCTACAGGCACGCAACTGGGCGAGGCTGTCATCGAGCTGCTACGCGCCGGCAAGCCCTTCACGCAGGAGAATCTCACCGCCACCTACGAATCCCGCCGCCGCCAAAGCTGGGTCGACAAGGGCGCACAAGAGGCCCAGAACGCCCGCAACGGATTCCAGGGCGGCATGGTTAAAGGTATGATCGGCATGGCGCTTGCTGGCCTCACCGGCGGCAAGCTCTCGCTCAACGGTCAGATCCCTCCAGCGCACAAACAGATTCGCCCCTTTGCACCCACTTCATTCGACGGCCTCAAACTCAAAGACGCCGTCGCGCTGGCTCTTGAAGACGGCCGCCCCCTGCACGACGCCCTGCTCTCGGCGCGCGGCTGGCCCGAGGTTCCTCTCGACGGTCGCCTGCTCGTCTCCCAACAGGACGCGCTGCTGCTCGGAGGGAAGATCCAGGCCATGCCGGGCTTTGCGGATCACGTCGTCTTCCGCGATGTAGGCCTCTGCATCGGCTGCGAAGAGAAGACTTGCATCGCCATGTGCTCCGGCCAAGCCATCACGCTCGGCGAAGACGGCGCACCCGCCTTCGAGCGCGAGAAGTGCGCCCATTGCGGCGCATGCCTGTGGAACTGCGGCCAATCCCCAGACGGCCTTCACTCCAACGTGGAGTTCCGCGCCGGCGCCGGCGGCCTGCATTCCGCTGAAAACTGAGCCTGAGTAAACTTCGATCCTGTTGAATGACCGGGACCTCTCTGGATGTTTTAATGTTCAGTAGGGGATATATAGCGATGCAACCTAAGAGCACTGTAAGCGAAGATTCGCGCAGACTCATTCGCTGGCAGAGTGCTCGCGCCTGTAAATACACTCTGCTGATCCTGCTATTAGCCGCCCCCATCGCTCGCAGCGAATCCGCTCTCGTCGTCCGCGACCCCAATGCCTCGTTTCTCGATGTACAGGCGCGGCGCAAAGCGCTCCAGAATGTCCAGACCCCAAGACTGGCAGAAGCTCTCGCCAGCCCGAAGAATTGCACGAGTGCGCCCATGCCCGCGCCGCCTCCGCCAGGGCAGGATATCCCCTCTCGCTACAAGAGCGGCAGCCATGGCGAACTCAATCCGCAAGAGCACATTCTCTCTGAGCCTTACTACAAGGTCGAGGACGTAGCCGCCTGGGGCGCCGACCGCTATCTCATCACCGGAGATCCACAGGAGGCTGCGTGCGTCATCCATGCGCTGTTGCCCTGGGCCAAGAGCAAGGCGCTGCTTGATTACAACGCCAAAGACGACATGACGGTGTGGTTTCAATCGACCTGGGCGGTTGCTTCTCTCTCGCTCTCGGTTTCGGTGATCCGTGCCGAGCCAACGCTGAATTCCGACGAGCGAGACCAGGTGATTGCATGGCTGCGCATGGCCGCACACAAGGCCATCAACGAGACACGCGGGCCGAACTCCGGCACGGAGCGCAACAATCATTTCTTTTGGCGTGGCCTGGCGGCAACGGCTGCCGGAGTCATCAGCAAAGACGATGATCTGTATTCATTCGGACTCAAGACTTATGCAACCGCCATCGGCGAAATCGATTCGAATGGCGCGTTTCCCCTGGAGATGGAACGCCACGAGTTGGCGCTGCATTATCAGGCCTTTGCAATCGAACCATTGGTGATGATCGCCGAACTTGCCCGCCACCAAGGCATCGACCTCTATGGTCTCGAAAAGAACAAGCACCGCCTGAGCGACGCAGTTTCATTTCTATCGAGGGCCATGGCCGATCCATCCCTGGTGAAGAAGTACACGCCGGAGACGCAGCAGACCGGTTCGGACCTTGCCCCAGGCAGCCAACTATTGGCCTGGATCGAGTTCTGGAATGCCCGCTTTGACGACCCTTCGTTAAAGAGTCTCCTTCAGATGCCCTTCTTTGCCTCCCGCCTGGGCGGAAATACTACACTATATGTTGCGCCTGTCGATGAAATGAATCGGCGAGCCTCTACAAACCAAATTGTGAAATAAAAAAGCTTGAAGGAAAGACTCAATGGCAAATGTTCTGCACATCGTGGTCTGCGCGGGCATCGTTCCCGACCCGCTCCAAACTTTGGAGCCAACCACCGGCCCAACCGGCCCCGGCCTCAAAAACGAAATGGTTCTACCCGCGGTCCTCGACCCCTGGGCGGCGAGCGCGCTCTATGAAGCAGCCAACCTCGCAGCGAAGAACCCCAGCATCAAGCTCTGGCTGGTCTCGCTCGGCCCCAAAGCCAAGCTGCAACAAGTGATGATGACCGTCGCTCAGAAGGCCGCATTCGAACTGGTTCCCATCGACGGCCCCATCGGCGGCTTTCCTGATGCGCATTCGACGGCTGCCGTGCTTGCTGAAGCGATCGAGGCGATCCCAGGGCTAGACCGCACCAAGCTTCTTTTGTTCGGCGGCTGGGAGTCGGCGACGCGCGGAGCGGGCGTAACCCTTCAGCTCGTCGGCGAGCGCCTCGGCATCACCGATCAATTCCAAGGCGTGGATCAAATAGATCTCCGGGCCGACGGCAGCTTTGAGGTTCTGGAGCGCGTCGAGGGCGGCAAGCATCAAGCCTCCGTTTGCATTGGAACTCCGGCTGTTCTCGGATGGGCCACCGGCAATCTGGCCGAACCGCGGAACAATCCGCAGATCGGCATGGCCAACATGCGCACGATTATGCCCGCGCTGCAAAAGGCCAAGGCCGCAAAGCTCGAAGCCAACGGTCTTCGCTACCTCTCCGTCAGCCTGCCCAAGCAGCAGCGGACCACCCGCGTGGTCAAAGACCTTACGCCTGATGAAATTGCCGCCGAACTGGTCGAGTGGATTGGAGCCGAATGATGGAAAAGCTACTTGTACTGACTCACGCAGACGAAGCCTGCTCCGCACTCAGCAAAGCCTCACTCGAAGCCGTAACAGCGGGCACCGAACTGGCCGCCCGGCTGAATGCACCGCTCACCATCGGCATCGTGGCCGGAGATGCAACGATGTTGGCAAAAACTCTGCCGTCCGCGGCAGCGCGCCTGCTCACCGTCTCCGGCGATGCCTTTGCGCAAGCGCGTTACGCCACAGATGCCGCGGCTGTTGAAGCGATCTGCCGCGCATCTCAGGCCACCATCGTGCTCGTTCCTGGCAGCTCGCGCTTCGCGCGTGTCGCGGCCGGCGTGGCGCATCGGCTCGGCGGCTTCATCGACACGCACATCACTGCACTCGGTGGCGCTGAGGCCGTTGAGGCAAGCCGCTGGTTCTATCGCCAGCGTATCGAGGCCGTCCTCAGCCGCGATGCACGGCCCTGGTTTCTGGTGCTTGATGCGGGCACGCACACGGCATTTAACGGTGTATCCGCTGCGACGCAGGTCGAGGAAGTTGCCGTTCAACTTCCGGAGATCCGCACCACGGTCAGCGGTCTGCGCTCTCCGGCCACTGATGCGCAAACCATTCGGCCTGACGCTAAGCTACTTCTCGTGGCCGGAGCCGGTTGGACCAAGAAGCAGCCCGACGGTCAGCTTCATCCCGCCGAGGCCGGTGAACTGATTCTCGGCTTCCTGCGCGCCACAGGGGCGTCGCTGGGAAGCAGCAAGTCTCTCGTCGATCAGGGCGGCGAAGGCGAACCGGTGCTTCCCTTCCTCACACACATGAACCAGATCGGCCAGACCGGCTCGACCCCGCGCCACGCCAAAGGCCTTTCAACCTGCTGCCACGGCGAGGAGCCGCATGTGGTGGGCTGGCGCTTCATCGCCGACCGCCGCGCCATCAGCCTTGACCCCAACTGCGGTTGGACACGCGGCAAGGCCGACGTCGTCTACATCGCCGATGCGTTCCCAGTAATGACCAAACTGAATGAACTGCTGGAAGCGAAGAAAGCGTGATTTCACCCGGAGGCTTGATGGTTTCCCATCCTTTCCGCAAAGAACGCGGCGAGGATGGGTGCCCGGCACATAGAAGCTGCAACCCCCTTGCATTCATTGAGGTCTAATCCCATTGTGGTAGCTTAGGAACGGGAGAAAGTTAGAAAATATGCCGCCGATTTCTGAGTTTATCAAGCACCATTATCGCCATTTCAATGCCGCGGCTCTGGTCGACGCCGCTGAAGCCTACAACGTTCTGCTCGCCTCTGGCGGCAAGATGTTCGTCACCATTGGCGGCGCCATGAGCACTGCGGAACTGGGCCTTTCTCTCGCCGAGATGATCCGCCAGGACAAGATTCACGGTATCTGCTGCACCGGCGCGAACCTCGAAGAAGATGTCTTTAATCTAGTGGCTCACGATTTTTACGAACGTGTCCCGCACTATCGCGATCTGACGCCCGCCGACGAGGCCAAGCTGCTCTCGCGCCACATGAATCGAGTCACCGACACCTGCATCCCCGAGATGGAGGCCATGCGGCGCATCGAAAATGAAGTTCTCAAGGAATGGGTCCGCGCGGACAAGGCGGGCGAGCGCTTTTTTCCTCATCAGTTCATGTACAAGATTCTGCTCTCCGGCGACTTGAAGCCGTCGTATCAGATCGATCCCAAGAACAGTTGGCTGCTGGCCGCGGCAGAGAAGAATCTGCCCATCTTCGTGCCCGGTTGGGAAGACTCGACCTTGGGCAACATGTACGCCGGCCACTGCATCTCCGGCGATGTGAAAAACGTCCACACGGTTCGCACCGGCATCGAGTACATGATGGAGCTGGCCGAGTGGTACACGAATACGACAGCGAAGACTCCGCTCGGGTTCTTTCAAATTGCAGGCGGAATCGCCGGCGATTTTCCTATCTGCGTGGTCCCTATGCTGCATCAGGATTTGCAACGCGAACATGTGCCGCTCTGGGCCTACTTTTGCCAGATCTCGGACTCGACCACCAGCTATGGCTCTTACTCCGGCGCGGTTCCGAATGAGAAGATCACCTGGGGCAAGCTGGGCGAGAATACGCCCAAATTCATCATCGAGTCCGACGCCTCGATCGTAGCTCCGCTGCTCTTCGCCTACGTTCTAGGCTGGTAGCTCGCGCGGTCACAGCACACGTGCCAGCCACTTCCCGGTGTGCGAAAGAAGACTCGCCGCGATCTCTTCCGGCGTTCCCTCGGCCACGATGCGGCCGCCCGCTTCGCCGCCTTCAGGGCCTAAGTCGATCACCCAGTCGGCGCATTTGATCACGTCCAGATTGTGCTCGATAACGATCAGCGAGCCGCCTCCATCGATGAGCTTGCGAAAGGCCGTCAGAAGCTTTGAGACATCGTCGAAGTGGAGGCCGGTGGTGGGCTCGTCGAGGATGTAGAGAACGCGGCTGGCCTGAGAAGGCTTGGCAACGGCGTTGGCCGCGCGGACTTGCGCCAGATGAGCAGCCAGCTTGACGCGCTGCGCCTCGCCGCCCGAGAGCGTAGTAGCCGACTGTCCGAGCCTGAGATAACCGAGGCCAATCTCGTCGAGAACTGCGAGCTTTTCCAGCAGGCGCGCCTGGCCGGCAAAGAAGCGCAGCGCCTCCTTGACCGTCATCTGCAGTACGTCGTGAATGTTCTTGCTCTTGTACTCGACATTGAGAATCTTCGTCTGATAGCGCGTGCCGTTGCAGTCCTCGCAGGGCAGCTCGACGTCGGCAAGGAACTGCATTTCGACGGTAACGGTGCCATCGCCCTCGCAAGTGTTACAGCGGCCACCGGGTACGTTGAAGGAGAAATGGCCCGGCGTGAGCGAAAGCCGTTTGGCCTCGGGCTGCGAGGCAAAGAGCTCGCGAATCAGGTCGAAGCCCTTGATGTAAGTGATGGGGTTGGAGCGCGGCGTGCGGCCGATGGGCGTCTGATCCACAAGCACTACGTCGTTGAGGCGTTCAACGCCGGTAAGGGATTTGTACACGGCCGATGGGTCGGAACCATCCGATTGGCCGAGAGCTCGCGCCACAGCACGGTAAAGAATCTGATGCACGAGCGTGGACTTGCCCGAGCCTGACACACCGGTGATGGCCACCAGCATTCCGAGAGGGATCTCAACGTCGAGCGAGTGGATGTTGTTGGCCGCGGCTCCGCGCAAAACGAGACGCTCTTTTCCCGGGGTACGCCTGCGGGCCGGCACAGGGATGGAGAGCTTTCCAGAGAGATAGCGGCCAGTGAGCGAGTTGGGGTTGGCCTCGATCTCGGCGAGGACGCCCTCGGCCAGTAGATGGCCGCCCAGTTCACCTGCGCCGGGGCCTAGGTCGAGCAGGTGGTCGGCTGCGCGCAAGATATCAGCATCGTGCTCGACAACGAGGATCGTATTGCCCAAATCGCGCAGCTCTTCAAGGATGTGAACCAGACGCTCCGTATCGCGGGTGTGCAGGCCGATCGAGGGCTCGTCAAGCACATAGAGCGCACCCACCAGCCGCGAACCGAGCGAGGTGGCAAGCTGGATGCGCTGCGCCTCTCCGCCCGAGAGGGTCGAAGCAAGGCGATCGAGAGTGAGATATTCGAGACCGACCGCATCCAGAAAACTGAGGCGCTGGCGTACCTCTTCGAGGATGGGACCGGCAATCTCCTCCTGCATAGGTGACAGTCGAATTGCGCCGAAGAACTCCTTGGCCTGGGCGATGGTCAGCGCACTGGACTGGCAGATATTCAACCCATTGATGCGGACACTCCGCGCCTCAGCCCTCAGACGCTGACCGCGGCAATCAGGACACTCGGCATAGCCGCGGTACTTGCTCAGCATGACGCGCACATGCAGCTTGTACCTCTTCTTTTCCATTTGCGCAAAGAAGCCGTAAACGCCGGCGAAGCTGCCCTTGCCGCGCAGCACGGTCTCGCGGGCTGCCTCAGGCAGGTCACGCCAAGGCACGTCGAGTGGTACGCCCAGCTCGGCTGCATGCTTTCGCAAATCGGTGAACCATGGCCTGCATTTTGGGCGGTTCCACGGGTCGATCGCGCCGTCGTTGAGGCTGAGACCCTTGTCGGGGATGACCAGGTTCAGGTCGAAGTCCACTGTGTTGCCGAAGCCCTGGCAACGCGGACAGGCGCCGAAGGGATTGTTGAAGCTGAACAAGCGCGGCTCCGGCTCGCGACCTGGTCGATGGCAGCTTTTGCACTCATATGCCCCGGAGAAGCGATGGCGCCTGCGCTCGGCGGTATCGTCTCGAGGAAGCTCTTCAAAGGTGACTTCGCCGGCCTCGCGGTAGGCGATCTCGGCGGCGTCAACGATGCGCGCGCGGTTTTCCTGGCTGACGACAATGCGGTCCAGTAGCACAAAGACCGGAAGCGTGAAGTCGAGATCGAGAAGCGACTCGGGAGTGGAGAACTCGAAGATCTCTCCGCGCTGGTAGAGACGATTGAAGCCCGAGGCGCGCAATTCGACAAGGCGGGCCTTTAGCGCCTCAGTAAGCGGCGACTCAGCGGCTGTCTTGGCCTGCGCCTTGGCTGAAGATCTCAGCACACGGCGAGCGGGCTTGGCGTCCGCTTGCTGAGCGGGTTCGATTTGCCGCACGGGAAAGAGCGCGTTGAGCCGTGTTCCCTCGCCCAGCGCCAAAATGGATTCAGCAATCTCGTCGATCGAGTCGCGCTTGACCAGGCCGTCGCAGTGCACGCAGTGGACCGTGCCGCACCGGGCGTAAAGCAGGCGGAGATAGTCATAGACCTCGGTGGCCGTGGCGACGGTGGAGCGCGGATTCCGTGTCGAGTTCTTCTGTTTGATGGCGATGGCCGGAGCGAGGCCATCGATCAGATCCACATCGGGCTTTTCAATACGTTCCAGAAATTGCCGCGCATAGGCTGAGAGCGACTCCACGTAGCGCCGCTGCCCCTCGGCATAGATGGTGTCGAATGCAAGCGAGGATTTGCCCGACCCGGAGACGCCGCTGACGACCGTCAGTTTCCCGTGGGGAATCTCGCAGGAGATGTTCTTCAGGTTGTGGGTCCGCGCGCCGCGGATGATGATGGCGTCATTCAAAGGGAAGCACCGAGCGAGAAGTAGGCAAGCCGCAATACGATCCTCTCTGCGAGGCTCAGGGTGCAGACAGCCATTCTTTATTATAGGGTGTAACGCGCCTCGGCAGCGCGTGCCGTTGCGCCACACCCATTTGAAGCCACACTTCCCCGTTCAAGCCCTGAAGGCCTGTGGATTTGCCCGACTGAATTCGCGCGCAACTCGCGCCAATGCGATCCGGGCAGCATGCTCCGCTCAGTTCATCCCGCCGATTTCCTGCAATCATCCACTTCCCAGGTTTCCGATCACTTCATCGGTTGTAAACCTCACAACTCCCAGGCAAGCAAATGCAGAAGAGCGAGAAGGCTCTACGCCGCCATCGCGGTGCGAAAGGAGAGAACAGGCCGTTGCACTTCTTCCGCCTCTTCCCGGTCCAGAACGCGGGAAAGAGCCATCAGCACCGCGGAAGCGCACGCCGGACACTGCCTTGCGCAGTTCCCAACGCAGCTACAGTCCTGACAGAGATAAGCGGAGGAGAGAGGAATGTGCAGCATCGAAGCGTGTGTCATAAATTGACCCCCGATAGTCAGTTACCTGGCATACGGTTCGTAGCATCGTTCCACCGTTTGCAACTTCCTATATAGAGTAGATGCAGTTCACATCGTTACAGTTGATTTTTTTAGACGGCTGGCCGGCTTGGCGCCGACGACGATATATGTATCCCTTGAGCATTCAGCTTGTAAACTCATGCAAACACAAATCGAGGCAGCTTCACACCGGCCGGTGTGGTGCTGCCTCGAAGGAGCTGAAGTTACCGCATCGATGATTTCGCGGACGCTTAGAAGGTAAAGTGAACCGCCAACTGTGCGCTGCGCGGGCCGCCGCCGCCGAGGTAGGGGTTGCCGCTGCCCACATCCGGCGTCGCCGTGGTCTGGAGGTACTGGCCCGGGCCGGAACCTGCAACCAATCGATCCCCAGCCGCATTCGGGTGGACGCTGCCAAAGACATCGACGCCGAAGCCCGGCAGCAGCGGATTGCTCAAATTCGCGTGATTGAAAATGTTGAAAGTATCGGCGCGGAGTTCCATCGCCACAGTTTCGGTCAGGTGCGTGGTTTTAGTCAGCGAAAAATCGAAATTCGTATAATTCGGCGCACTGAACATGTTGCGGCCCTCGCTGCCGGGATGCCCGTTGCCGCAGTTTCCTGAGCCGTCCACGGTGCAAGGCGCTGCGAAGGCATCCAGGTTCAAAAGGTTGACGCCGTGCGCGCCCGTGCGCGGGTTGCCGATGATGTCGGGCCGTCCATACCATTCCCCGCTTCCGTTGTAATTCTCTTCAAAAAGGTAACTGACCGTATAGGGTTGGCCGGTGGCATAGTTGAGCATGCCGTCCACCGCCCAACCGTCGAGGATCTTTTTCGCGTGATTGAACTTCGGAGCGTCGTATGTCCAGTACCATTGCACGCGCTGGCGCACGTCGAAGTTGGAACTGGCGCGTTCGGCGCGAGGGTTGAAGCTGTCGTCGGGCATCGCTGCATTCGGGACAAAGTCCAGTCCGTCGCTGGCCGTATCGAGCGAGTGCGCCCAGGTGTAGTTTGCCGTAGAGGTCAGATTGTGCCAGTTCTGCAGTTTCAATGTGGCTTGCAGCGAGTTGTAGCTGGACATCGCGCTGGTCTCGATCTGATTGACGTACCAGAGCGAATCGCCGGAATATGCCCCACTGGAGTAAGTTGGGAAGCACTTCTGACCATAGGTGATCGACTGTCCGTTTCCGCACTGGTCGACGCTACCGTTCACCATGTTGAACTGATTGAGGTCGCGGAATCGGTACAAGTGGCGTCCCTGCGAGCCGATGTACCCGATCTGAAGAGCTACCTTCTTGGAAATCTGCGATTCGATGTTGAGGTTGTAGGCACCATACCTTGGCGTCACCAGTTTCTGATCCACAGTGAACACGCTGTTAGGTTGGTAGCCACTGAAGATCGGGGTGTTAGAGGAAATCGTGGTCACAAGATTGCCGCCTGCGTCAACCCCATTGGCCGTCGGCCATGCGAAGCCAATGGTATTGAAGGCCGGCCCAGCATCCGCGGCGTAGGTGTTGTAGGCCTGGTTGCCGACGAAAAAGTCCTGCGAAGCTCCGTCATAGAAGATTCCGGCGCCGACTCTGATCACCAGCTTGCCATTGCCCAACAGGTCGTCGGCGATGCTGAGCCGCGGCGCAAAGTTGGTCCAGTCCTTGGGATAGAGCGATGCGGGTGCGCCTGTGGCGCCCACTGTCTCCAACTCGCCATTCTTCACATTGAAGAGGCTGAAGGCATTGTCTTCGGCGCCGATGACGCCGTAGTAATCCCAGCGCAAGCCATAGTTAAGCGTGATCTTGCTGCTCATGTGCCAGGAATCGAGCAAGTATGCTCCAGCGCCGTTTTGATAGGAATACCGCGTGCCGGCCCCTGTGGCGGACATGGAACGGGATGGATCGACGTCGCCTGCCAGAAAATCGCCGATGGTATCGAAGACCAGCTTGCCGCGATGGCCCGAATTGATGAAGCTGTTGATGAACGTACGCCGCCACTCATAGCCGGCCTTGAAGCTGTGACGGCCTTTGATCAGCGAGACATTGCCAAAGAGCTGGTAGTTGGTGTCGACTCGGCCGCGCGAGTCGCTGCCGGTCGAGCCGATCGGGCTGAATTCACCCGAAGGAACGCCGTTGACGAGTTCCTTGTATGCGATGATCGTCGGCAATCCCAGGTCACGTGATGTGTAGTCCGGGGGAAGAGAGTCCAAGCCAAAGGCAGTGTCCGGGTTGAGGCCGATGTCCTGCGGCAGGAACTGCTGGAGGAAGCGGTTGTAACCTCCGCGAATCTCAAAGATCAGATTCGGCCTGGGGATCGAGGTATAGGAGAGCGAGACGATGTTGACATGCGTCGGCGTCAACGTGTTGTAGCCCGGTGCGCTCGAGCCTGTAAAGAGCATGCCCAGCGGAAAGCTTTGCATGCCGTGTGAGTAGAAGTAGCGGCCGGTCAGCAGATCGCCGGCGCTGAACAACTTCAGATGCTGATCGACCTTGGCGATAATGTTATCGCTGTTATTGCTGAAGGGTGTGGTGAACGTCTCGACCTCATTGGTCAGCGGCAGCGCTCCCCAGGGCTTGGCGTTGAGCAGGCTCTGGATCACCGGGTTGATCGTCCCAGAGGAGTTGGCACTGATGTCGGCCTGCGAGAATACCGTACCCTGCTGTGGCAGTCCGCCGCTCTCCCTCTGGCCTTCATAGGCCAGAGTAAAAAACGATTTATCCCTCAAGATGGGGCCATCGATCAGACCGCCAAACTGATGGTTGGTAAACGAGTTCTTTGCCTGATCAACGGTGTTGAAGTAGTTGCGAGCGCTCAGCGAATCATTGCGGAAGTATTCAAATGCACTTCCGTGGATCTGATTCGTGCCGCTCTTGGTGACGATGTTTACCGTCGCTCCCGAACTGCGGCCAAACTCAGCCTCCGAGTTGCCGGTCACTGGGATCTCGGCCAGTGCGTCCTCGGGAAGAATGGTTCCGGGGCAGCCCCATACTCCGGCCTGGTTGACCGACGGCAGGTTACGGTAACCGTCGTTCATGTCCGTGCCGTCGAGCAGATAGTTGTTCGAGCGGCCGCGATTGCCGTTCAGGCTGAACAGTCCATAGGAGCCGGCAGATTCGGTCGATCCGACAGGATCGCTCGTCGCGCCCGGAACCAGTTCCAGCAGCTTTGTGTAGTCGCGTCCGTTCACCGGCAGCTCGGCAACCTGAGCGGCTTCGATCGATCCGCCGGTGGTGTTGCTGGTCGTCTCCACCAGGGGGACCTCGGCGGTGACCTGGACCTCTTCCTGGACCGCGCCGGCGGAAAGCTTGGCGTCAGCACGTGTCGGCGAGCCTACGCTGACGGGAATGCCGGTCAGCTTTACGCTGCCGAAACCTTCCTTCTCAACGGTGATGTTGTAGGTGCCCAGCGGCAACTCCGAAGCTACGTACCCTCCCAGATCGTTGGTGGAGACCGTGCGGGTTAGCCCGGTGCTGGGGCTGGAAACCTTTACTTGCGCCCCAGGTATGGCCGCACCACTGCTGTCAGTGATCGTGCCTTGGATGCTTCCGCGGAAGGTCTGCGCACTTGAGGAACAGGCGAAGATAAGGGAGAAAAGCACACAAATTACGGCAATCGAGAGGCTTCTCATTGGGAGGTGCTCCTGGAGCTTTGATTTATGAAATTGCACAAATCTTAACACACGGCCAGCCAATCGACGAGAAAAGATGGATGAGGAAATCAGGACAAATGGATGTTAATTGCCGCATCAAGGCAGGGGAAGCGGCAGCCGTCTGCGCACAACTCGGCCCAACTGCCCTTCAGAATGTCGGCTGATTTCTAGGCGGTCTGTTCAGGGTCAGACTTCAACGCTCCTGCGCGGTTGCGCGCCCGGCTCACAAATGCCTCGTCTTCGGGCGAATTCGCCTGGATGGACTCGATGTTGACGGCAACGTTGGCCAGCGCTCCTGCGACGGCGGCTCTTGACAGTGCAATCGCAGTCGTCAGATCGGATAGCATATTGGGACTGGTGATCGGCCTCAACCCGGCGGCGATCTCAGCAACTTCGACGGCTTTTTCGGCCACGCCCAAAGGCACTTCGGCCGCCAGCTTGAGCGCTGCGTTGATCGTCGTGACGCCGCTTAACGACTCCTTCGCCGCCTTGTAAGCCTTCATGACATCGTTGTAAGACTCGGCATCGGCGTCGATAGCGGACTTCAGTTCCTCGCGTAGTTGGGTGAGCCTGTTAATCGCTTCGCTCAGTTGGCTCTCGTGCTGCATGTATGCTTTCTTGCCGCGCGACATGGACGCCACCATGCCGGCCAGTCCAGCGGCCATGGCGGCGGACGCGGCGGCGGCGCTGCCTCCTCCGGGAGTCGCCGTCGGGGCGGCCAACTGTTCGATGAACGGGGCAACTCCGGCGCTCAGGGAACCTGCTGCCATTTTGCCCTCCATCACTGCTGCGAGGCGGTTCTCCAGGATGAGCGAGGAATCGAAGTTCTCCACTTGCAGAAACCACTCCGCAGCCTGCTCCAAAGCCAGTTTCGGGATCAGACCCACAATCTCGCTCGAAACCGGAACGACGCCATAGCGCTCCGCCTCGCGCTTTACAAACTCGAAAACGCGGTGGATGGGCGTCGCTTCAAAATCAGTCAGGTTCATCGACACCTGGGCCATGCCGCGCACCAGAAACCCCGCGCCTTTAACGTAGCGCAGGCCTCCGGTCGAGAAACGAACTGCCTTGGCAATCTTCTTCGCGATAGCAACGTCCGGCGTATTGAGAAAAATATTGTAGGCGATCAGAGGCTTGCGCGCGCCCACGACGGTGGCTCCGGCCGTGGGATGCACGCGCGGCTCGCCAAAGTCGGGCTTGCGAGCTGGATTGGTGGCGATTTCGTCGCGAATTCCCTCAAACTGGCCGCGCCTGACATTTTCAAGATTCTGCCGTTCGGGCGTCGTAGCGGCGGCCTCGTAGAGATAGACCGGTATCTCGAAGCGCCGCGCGATCTCGGCGCCGACGTGGCGGGCCATGGCGACGCAGTCTTCCAGCGTCACGCCGTCGATCGGGATGAAGGGAATGACGTCGGCGGCGCCCATGCGCGGATGCGCGCCTTTGTGCTGCGTCAGGTCGATCAACTCGGCGGCTTTACCAACGCCGCGAATCGCGGCTTCCTGAATGGCTTCGCGATCGCCGACAAGCGTGATGACACAGCGGTTGTGGTCGGCGTCCATCTCGCGATCGAGCAAATAGACGCCGGGAATCCGCATCGCTTCGACGATAGCGTCGACTTTGGCCGGATCGCGGCCTTCAGAGAAATTGGGTACGCATTCAACGAGAGTGTTAGGCACGGAAGAAGAATAATGCCTGGGCCACCCAGTTTCCTATTCTGGGTGGTCAGGAATCTGTTCACCGGCCAGGAAATGCACGAGAGTCGCTCCACACGCCCGCACCTGTCGTGGCAATGCGGGCGCGGGCTCGCTGCTATCTAAGTCCCAAGCTCTGCAACTGCGCCTTGCCGTTCGATGGAATACTTCTGCGCTTCTGCGGGCCGCGCAGAGTCCGATCACACGCGTTCAGAAGCGCCTGCCCCACTGAATTGACCTTCGAGTGGACATTGATCGTCCGCATCCGGTCGCCTTCGTCATTCGATTCACTGGCCTGAGCCGGCTGCAGGTGCCATTTGCCATCCCAGCCTCTCATATACATTGCGCCCTGGAAGATGCGCGATTCGCTGACTGCGTTGCGCATGATCGTATCCCAGGCATTCCTGGTTTCAAGGCGGCGGCTGATCTCTTGCTGCACCGCATCAATCTCCCCATCCAGCCGTGCAGTTTCAGAGTTGGCGAGATCCAGGCAAGCGGCCTTCGATTCACCCACCGTGTTGCACACGATCGTACCCCAGGCATCCTTGGTTTCGTCATGGAGATGAATATTCTCTTTCAACGCTTCAATCTCCATGTCCAACCGGTGCAGGTGCCATTGGCCATCTTCGCCCTTTTCGTACGTTATGCTCCTGGAGATGTACGATTCGCTTCCCGCGCTACGCATGATCCTGTCCCACGCAACCTTGGTTTCGGTGTGGCGGCCAATCTCTTCCTGCGCCGCCTCAATCTCCCCGTCCAGCCGTGCAGTCTGGGAATTGGCAAGATCCAGATAAGCGGCCTGCGATTCGTTTCCTGCGTTGCGCAGGATCGTATCCCAGGCATTCTTGGTTTCGTTATGGAGACGAATGCTGCCCTGCAGCACTTCAATCTCCCTGTCGAGACGATCGGTCTCTTGCTTGGCAAAGTTCAGGCAACTATCGGCCATCACCTAGCACCTCTTTCGCAGAATCATCAGTATAAACTTTTGTAACATAGCTGCGAACGGAAGTGCAACAGCATTCAATAGTCCCAGTAGAGGCGCAGACTCACAATGTGAGCTGCATCACCCGAATGCAGGTTTTGTTTATGCAGGGCTTCTCGATGAGGACGTTTGATTGCCGAGAATGAATCCACAGCGTATAGCTTTTGGCTTGTGAAGATCCTTATCTCGCTAGATTTCCTTGAGAATGTCTTCTTTGGGCACATTCTTGTGAACGGCAATGCTGGAAACAATTCCGTTTAACGTTCCGATTCTGAGGGGATCGTGCGCCGGGACCGCGATGCGGTGGGGCGTCGGCTGCTGGGTTTGAAGGATGATGTGGCTGCCGACTTGGTGGATTTGTTTCTACTCCCAACGCCTGCAGAGGTGCTTGACCAGATCTTCTCCCTTGAGATCGCGGGGGAGCCTCATGCGACGGCCAGTACCTCATCGCGGATGAGATGCAGGCGGATCGAGGCGGGCGCGGCGGAGTCGAAGTAGAAGGCCTTCACTGCCTCCCTGACGTTGTCTTTCAGCTCTTCCCAGCTATTGGCCTGGGTGAAGATGCTCTCGCCGAGGGCTTCGGCGGTGTAACCGCCATCCGCTTCCTGCACGACTTCAAAGACGAGTTCCTTCATGTGGTTTGGTCCTCCCGGCAGCCTTCAATTCATTTTATCTTGACTTCGAGTTTGGAGGCGAAGGAAAAGCAACCGTCGGGGTGAGGTTGGCATTCCAAGCGGCCCCACGGGACACTGGATCGATCGGGGGACGCTGACCCAGGGTTTCCACTCTCTCTCCCCACGGACGAAGACCTGTCCGAGGGGACCCCGAACCCTGGGCTATCTTCGTGTTCTCCCTCCGGGAGAGTTGGCGGTTCATAGTCTCACACCCTTCGCCAGAAAAAAGCGAAGGATGGGGCACCCGGCTCGTGGCCTGGTGTGTCATGCCCAATCACGTGCATGTTGTTTGCCGGCTGCTTCCGGGGCAGGAATTGAGTAAGGTGCTGCATGGCTGGAAGTCCTTTACCGCCAGAAGAGCAAACGAAATCCTCGGCCGCCCATCCTTCGTTCTGTTTTTTTATTTTGCGCCGGGTAATCCGCCGGGAGCATCTAGCCAGGCGTCAACCAGCTTCTGATTGCCAAGCAGCTTCGATTTCCAGAAACTGCGGAACTCAGCAGTTCCAGTGGGTTTTCCATTATACGTCTCAAAAAACTCGCGGCAGGCCCCAAAGAATTTATCGTCTCCCATGGCGTGACGCAGAGTATCGAGCAACAACGAGCCTTTGTAATAGCGAACGACGAAGCTGGTCTGCTCGGAGATTCCAATCGTGGCGAGAGAAGAGGCATCGGATGGGAGAGCGGCAACCTGCATGCGATCGCTGGCCATGATGTCGCGGAAACTAGCCTCGGAGGATAGCTTCTCGACGGCGACAGCGGAAGAGTATTCGGCAAAAGCCTCGTTGATCCAGTCGCCCTGCCCCGAACCAAAATTCCACCAATAATGCCCGACCTCATGAGCGATCCCCTGGAAGAGCGAGAACCCGGGATCTTGCGCCAGACTCTCCAGGGTTCGGCCCTCCGATGTAACGATGAGTCCCGGCCTGGCGAAGCCCGCCAGCGCCTGGCCTTTTCGTTTTGGAGAATAGACGTGCTTCACAATTCCGTTGGGTATGTTTGTTGGCCCATAGAGCGTGGAGTAAAGCTTAAGCACGCCGGAGATCTGCTTACCTTCTTTTGCAATGAAGGGTTCGGGCATTTGCGTCGAGTAGGTATCGAGAGTGATGTCAGGTTTGCGGATGGATTTGAGCTTGTAGTTTGGAGAAGCGAGGATCACGATGTCAACGTCTTTGGGAGAAGACCAGCGAGTGATCGCGCGCCCGCTGTCAATTCTGTCATCAAGCTTTCTGCCTGAGCAAACCGGGATCCAGTCATGCGGAAGTGAGAGCGTAAGCTCTGATTTGATGGGCGAGCCGAAGACAAACTCCGGGTACCATGTGGAATAAACAGCAAGTTCGACCATGCGCGAATTGATCTGATCGTCAAGCGAGCGACGCATATCGGGTGAAGCGCCGAACTCAGGCAGAATCTCCAAATGGCCGCCATATGCAATATCCATGCGGATGTCGCCACGGGGAATGCCGGGGGGAAGATTCACGACGACGGCTCGCGAAGCCGGCAGCGGCGCGCTACCTTCCATGGGAGCGTATGTGAAGGTGGCATCTCTACCATCAACCAGCAGTTTGCTGATTGCGAAAGTTTCGTGCAGGTTGAACTTGAGTGTTGTCGCTCCAACCCTCTCAAGAGGGATTTCCACGTCCCCCTGAACAGCGATGGATCCTGCCTCCGGTTCTAGGTTGACTTGAAGGTTGTAGGAGAGCGGATTTGGCTTATCTTGGGCGGCAACAATGAGTGGAATTGCGAGAGAAAAGATCAGTGCGATACGTCGAAGGCAATTCATTTTCAAAGCCCCTCCTTCGGCGCGACAAAACGTCACGGCAATCAGGATGCCTTGGCTGGTGGAAGCACTCAACCTTGTTTGGTGCGCTGTGGATCAATACGGATGCGATGGGTGTGGAAGTTCCCAGATTCTAGAACGAGAACGATACTTCGTACCGGATAGCGACATCGACATCGGCGAATGATTTGAGGATTAATTGTGCTTGCCCTTCCACTCGGCGTAGGGGCCTTGGAAGTCTTCTATTCCATCCTCTTTGAAGACCCATAACCTTGTGGCTACTTCGTCAATCAAATCGTGGTCGTGAGTTACTAACAGGACTGTGCCTTCGTAGCGCTGGAGAGCTATGTTCAAGGCGTTGATGGCTTCCAGGTCCAAGTGATTCGTCGGCTCGTCGAAGATCAGGATGTTGGGCTTGGTCAGGATCAACTTACAAAAGGCCAGGCGGGCTTGTTCGCCGCCGCTGAGTGCCTTGGTCTGCTTGTCGCCTTCTTCTCCGCTGAATAACATCTGGCCCAGGATGCCGCGAATGTCTTCGACGTGGGCGTCGGGCTTCCAGCGATGGAGCCATTCGGCGATGGGCAAGCCGTGTTCGATTGTCGCGCCTACGTCCTGGGGGAAGTAGCCGATCTGCGCTTCGTGGCCCCAGAAGACGGTGCCGTTATCCAACTCGAAGTCCTTGTCGGCGAGGCCGGGATAGTTCGCAAGAAGGCTTTTTAGGACGGTTGTCTTCCCTGCCCCGTTGCGGCCCATGAGACAGATTCTTTCGCCGCGAAGAACATTGGCGGAAAACTCGTCGATGACTTTGTGGTCGCCGTAGATCTTGGTGAGGTGCTTGAATTCGAGGACATGCTTGCCGCTGGGGCGCACCTGGTCGAACTTGATGAAAGGCCGGGCGATGTTCGAGCGGGCAAGGTCGTTGGTCTGGAGGCGTTCAACCTCTTTGCGACGGCTGGTGACTTGAGAGGAGCGGGTTCCGGCGGAGAAGCGGGCGATGAAGTCGTTGAGCTGGGAGATCTTCTTTTCGCGCTGGGCGTT
>JBEKOA010000029.1:0-38626 GCA_049522255.1 Occallatibacter sp. | reverse complement strand
TAGGCGTCGTAACCCAATTCTAAAGCCCGCGATCCCCACCACTACTTGATCGATCCCACCTATCTTCGTTCAATCTCTCCGCCAAGAAATCACAGCGCACAGGGTATTTTGCAAGTGGCTCATCTTGCAGGTAATTAGTTCGATAACAGACGGGTGCCCCGTCCGTTCGGCAGTACTATCGCGGATAGGGCAGGTGGTCCAGGTCTGACCCACAAGTCTGGGTAGCTCAGGTCTGTCTCGCATTTGGGCGGATGGCGCAGGTCCGGCTAGCTAACGAATGGGTGGCCCAGGTCGCTCGCATTTGGGGACCTGGGAGACTACGAACCTCACGTGAGCGATGAGCGAGCAGTTGGCCCCACCGCAGGTGGCAGCCAACGCAGGTTGAGCATTCTCCTTGGCGGAACGGGCAAGACAATGAATCCCTCGCGCCAGTGGCCCTCCTCGCGGCGCGGAGGATTGCCAAGGATGCGCGCGCCAGCGGTGTTGCGTTCTTCAAGTGCCAGCCCCGGCAACCCGCCGACGATGGCCTGTAGCTGGTCGTGATTGGGCGGGCGGTTCGTGGTGAACGGAATCAAAGCCCGCAGAGCGCCGTATGCTTCGGCGAGATCGCTGACCTTCGAGCGCCGCTTTGAGGGCAGCGGTTTGAGCCCCAGCGACTTCCATGCGGCGAACGGATAGCTCTCAACCAGCACGCGCTCCTGCTGTGCCCCAGGCTGTTCGCGCGTCGACAGCCTGCACCATCCGCGGCGGCAGAGCGCGTCGTAGAGATCAAGGCAAAACTCGGCAAAGTTCCGATAGGTGGCCGGCTTGACCATGCCGGGCAAGCCGGTCTTGGCTGCCGTGTTCAGTTGCCGCTCGCTGACGCGGGAGTGTTCCAGGCCATTCGTGCTGGATTTCCATGCTTGCGGCCCGTCGAGCATGAGAACCCGGATGCCGCGCACGCCGCAAAGGTGGTTCAGCCGCCCGGCAAGAATCTCGACCTCGACCGAACCAGCATCGTTCCACTGTATGATCTCGCAGTTGATGAGGCCTTCGTACGGCCGCACCCGGTCGAGCACGACCAGCCCCAAATCGGACCAGCGGCGGGTTGCGAGATCGACAGAGAGAACGGCCATCGCCTTAACCCTACGTCGGGCGCGCAACGCGGGACAATGGAGAATGCGGTAAACCGCCGTCGGATGAGACGCAATTGAAACCCTGAGCCGAAACGGGACGGGGCGCAGTTGCCGTTAAAGGGGCTGGGAGTTAGGCTTGGACTATGTATGAAGACTTTCGCGTGACGGACCGTTGGAGCGGGGAAGAGTTGCACTGCCGCTGGAAGGGCACCGTCGTGGCCATCGCAACCCGCCACGCCGACGCCGTGGATGTACGCTTTGACGTGAACGGCCGGCCCCTTTGGGTGGCGCTGCCACTGGAGGCCTGGGGGCGTCAGAAGTCGTTGACTGGAAAGGTGATTACGGACCAGCTTGCTGCCCAGATCGCGGGTCGCTTCCTGAAGCAATCGATCGAAGAGGGCTACGACTCGCGGCGCGAGATCTGCACCATGACTGTTGAGGAAGTAATCTCGCAGCTTGACTTCGTGGTGACTGAAGCCAAAGAGTTGGGCGAGATGCCGACGCTGCCGGTGCTGACTTGGGAAACAGGGAGTGGAGAATAGATCGATTCTGGAGACATCATCAGCATCCACACTGGCGACACGATTGGAACCTGAGCGCCGCGGCTTGAAGCCACAAGATTGCTGGTGACAATTACGATCTGGTCGATAGATCCATCGCTACAGACGACGCCGACAGTTACGGCAATTCCATAAGTGCACGGCAGCGTTTGTGTGGATGGTGTCCACACCCGAACCGAATACGTATAGAGAAGGATTCCGTCCAAGGCGACCAAGGGAGCCGGTGGACTGGTTGCGGCACCGGCGCCCGCCGGAGTCATCGCGGTCAATGCAGCAAGTGTCGATCTTGCGGCAAACCGGATTTCTCATCAGCACAACGACAGTTTGATAAGCGCCTGCCACAATCACGGGCAACCGGTCGATGCGCGATGGCTTGCTCATAAGAATTGCTCCCACATTCATTACATTTTCAACAGGTGCGCCAACATTGAGTTATGGCACCCATCAATCAGGGAATGCGCCAATCCTACTTTCCAACCAGATCAAGGCCAGAACTTACCCGTGGCACAGCAGACGGCCGTTTGAACCTTGAATCGGCTCAGGCTTTGGTCGATTATCTTCATTCGCTTCACGTCGTATGGGAGTGTCTTTCCTCGTAAGTTTGTGCCGCCATGACACGAAAAGGCTGCGCGATAACCCGCGTCTCGCGCCGCACCCTTCGTCAGATCGGTGAAGCTACTCTTTCCGCCGACGGGATAGGCAAGAACATCGATTTCGACTCCGAGCTTTTCCCTGAAGATTGCACGGGAGATGGATAACTCTTCGAATTGCCGGCCGGTATCCAGTTGGCTTAGCACCTGATGTAAATGCGTGTGTGACCCGATGGACATCCCGCATCTGCTCATCTCCCTGGCCTCTTCCCAACTCAAGAAGCGCCGCTGCGTTCCGGACGGCTCATCCCCCTTTGCCTCTTCTGCTAACTCCCGAATGAAACGCGCAGAGTCGGAATTTGCGGGGTTCTTATAAGACAGCAAGACTGCTTTTAGGCTTTCATGCAAACCGTTCTTATCGAGATTAACGGCCAGGCTGTTTGGGTAACTTAGCGTGAACCGGCGCCTTTGAGCTGTTCTTAAGAGATAGGCAATGTGATCCCACCACGGAACGTGACAGGACCCAACCATGCCCGTAGCAAGAAAGAAGACTGCTTGCGCACCATGGGAACGGAGGATTGGAAAAGCGATGTTATAGTTATCCAGATACCCGTCGTCAAAGGTGATCAAAACGCGGCAGCGGCACTTCTTCTCATTGATCTTGCCTTCGACAAAGGCCAGCGCCTCGGCAAGAGTTACCAGTGAAACATGGCGTTTCAGGTAGGCTAATTGTTGGTTGAACTGTTCGGCGGTTGCCGAGAAAACACCTGGATCGAATCGATCTTCGTCGGGGTTGCCAATGCGATGATAGTTCAGGACCAGGAGAAAATCTCGCGCCGGCAGTCGCGAGAGCAAGTGGGATGCGCCGCTCCAGAGCAACCCGCGCGCCAACATCTCGCGCTTTCCACCGAAGCTCAAACTGCCTGTCATTCTAACTCAATCATAGCAGTGGATCGATGCTTGAAGATGGCAAGCAGCGCCGCGCCGACGAAGCTCTCTATGTGCGATGTGCGGTCCTGGCGCGAACGACAAACTCTCGCACCTTGGCAGGATCCTTGCGCCCCGGTATCATCTCGACTCCGGAGACGACGTCCACGCCCCAGGGGCTCAGCGCAGCGATAGCTGTTGCCACATTGGCCGGGTTCAGCCCGCCTGCGGCAATAAGTTTGAGTTTCCCGGTGTCTCCGAAGAAACTTTTGCGCGCCTCGGCCCAATCGAAGGCCACGCCGGTGCCGCCGACGGCCGCACTCGTGCGCGAATCGACAAGAACCGCGTCAACATGCGGGTTCCGAGCGTGCTCGGAGATATGAGTTGCGTGTTGTGCAGCGGTCTCTGCATCGAAGTGGACCACGCGCAGAATGCGCACTTCAGGCCCTAGATGCTCATGGAGTTTTGCCGGCAGCACTCGTTCCGCGTCGAAATGCAATTGCACGCCGGTCAGGCCGCATGCACGAACTGTGAAGACGATCTGCTCCAGCGCTGCATCGACGAAGACGCCTATCTTCTCTATCGTTGGCGGCAGCTTCGGAGTGATCGCGGCTACCTCCGCCGCAGTGACCTGGCGTGGGCTGGGCGCAAAGACGAACCCCACAGCGTCTGCCCCGGCTTCGACGGCCAGCAGAGCATCTCCTAGCGAAGTATTGGCACAGATTTTGATCCAGATGCTCATGGAGTTGCGTCTGCTCCTTTTCCGACAGCTCCGGCCAGCAGCGCCGCAAGCGCCGCGCCGGGGTCGGGCTGGCGCATCAGACTCTCGCCGATCAGAAAGGCGTCAAACCCTGCCGCCCGCAGCCGGATCAAGTCTTCGGGCGCTGCAATGCCGCTTTCAGCCACGCGCACTACCCTATGAGGAATCCGCTCCGCCAGTTCGAACGAAGTCTCCAGGCGCACCTCGAATGTCTTGAGGTTCCGGCTGTTTACGCCGATGGCGTCGGCCCCGGTTTCGCCGAGCGTGTCCAGAACCCGGTTGAGCTCATCGCCAGTGTGCACCTCAACCAGCACGTCCAGCAAAAGAGAGTGCGCTGTCTGGGCAAAGCGGCTAAGTTCGCCATCAATGAGTGCGGCGGCGATGAGCAGGATTGCGTCGCCCTGATGCGCGCGTGCCTCAAAGATCTGGTACTCGTCCACAATGAAGTCCTTGCGCAGGCAGGGCAATGGAACTGCGGCCGACGCCAACTCCAGATTGCGCAGGCTGCCCTGAAAGAAAGGCTCATCGGTGAGGACCGAAAGCGCCGCCGCGCCACCCGTGTAGTATCTTCGAGCGAGTTGGGCCGAGTCGAAGTCCGAGCGAATCAGCCCTTTGGAGGGCGAGGCTTTTTTGATCTCTGCAATGATCGCCGGCACCGTTTCAGCGCGCCGGCGCAAGGCCGCGGCCCATCCGCGCGGATGGTGTGAAGCAGCCAGCAATTCCAGCTCCGCCAAGGGAGCGCGAGTTTTGCCTGCGGCCACTGTGGCTCGTGTCGTCGCCAGAATTTTGTCGAGGTGAGTAGACATACGCTAGGTCGAGTATACGAGGAAGGCGCTGCGTTAGCCTTCAACCGCCATTCGCACAGCATTCTCGGCATTCGCTGCCATGCGCAATAGCTCCCGGTTCTTTTGCTTCACGAAGCCCGCCGCAACTGCGGAATCGAGAAACGCCAGCAGCCCATCCCAATACCGAGCGGTGTTGATGAGGATAACCTGCTTGGCGTGCAGGCCCAGTTGCGCCCAGGCAACTGCTTCCATCAACTCGTCGAGGGTGCCATAGCCGCCCGGCAACACCAGAAACGCATCGGCCAGCTCGGCCATGCGCGCCTTGCGCTCGTGCATGGTGGGCACCAATTCGAGCGCGGTCAGCCCGGTGTGGGCAATCTCGCGACCCTCCAGCACAGCGGGCAGCACACCGATGACCTTTGCCCCGCCGGCCAGCGCCGCATCGGCCAGGGCTCCCATCAACCCCACGTTTGCGCCGCCATAGACCAGCTCAAGCCCGGAGTCAGCAATGGCCACTCCGAGAGCCCGAGCATCAGCGAGATAGGCGGGATCGGCTCCGTAGGCCGATCCGCAATAAACTGCCACGCGGCGAAGAGGTTGATTGGAAGTTGTCATAGTTCCTTCAGGATAGCGCGCGCTGCCTGCGCAGACAGCACCCCGGACGGTACACTAGAGACAGGAACCTTCCCGCCTGGACTCGCATCTTGCAACCGCAGCTTTCCAATCTGAATCCCGAACAACGCGCCGCCGTCGAGGCCACCGAGGGCCCGCTGCTGATTCTCGCCGGTGCCGGTTCGGGCAAGACCCGCGTCATTACCAGCCGCGTCGCCTGGCTCATTCGCGAGAAGGGCATCGCACCTGACTCCATTCTGGCCGTCACTTTCACCAATAAAGCCGCCAGCGAAATGGGCGAACGCGTCAGCCGGCTGCTCGATCACTCTTCGCTGGCCAAGCCCCTCATCTGCACCTTCCACTCGCTCTGCGTCCGCCTCTTGCGCCGTGACATCGAGGCCCTCAAGGTTGGTGGCGAAGGCCTCACGCGGTCATTTGCAATCTATGATGAGAGCGACCAGCAGGCCATCGTCAAGCAGGTCATGCGGCGGATGGGTCTGGACACCAAGCAGCTTACACCGCGGATCGTGCTAGGCCGCATCTCCTGGGCCAAGAATCATATGGTCGATCCGCAAGAGTATTACCTTGCGTCGAAAGATCCGAACAGCGAGCGCATCGCGCACATCTATCAGAGCTACCGCGCCGAGCTGCGCAAGAACAATGCCCTCGACTTCGACGACCTGTTGCTGGAGGCCGTCCGTCTGCTCAAAGTCTCCAGTGAAGCCCGCGAGCGCTATCAGCGCCGCTATCGCTATCTGCTGGTCGATGAGTATCAAGACACCAACCGCCCTCAGTATGAACTGATGAAGCTGCTGGCTGGCGAAGCCAAGAACGTCTGCGCCGTCGGCGACGAAGATCAGAGTATTTACTCGTGGCGCGGCGCGGACATTCGCAATATTCTCGAATTTGAAAAGGACTTCCCTAAAGCTCGCATTGTCAGACTGGAGCAAAACTACCGGTCCACGCAAGTGATTCTCGAGGCTGCGGGCGCTGTGGTGGCCAACAACCTCCAGCGCAAGGGCAAAAAGCTCTGGACCGATCGCCAAGGCGGAGGACTCATCGGCTATTACGAGGCTCCGGACGGCGAAAACGAAGCCTTGTTCATCGCCGATCGCATTCAGAAGTTTCTTCGTGATGCGCAAACCAGTCCCGACGCCGCCGAAGCTCACTGTGCCGTGCTCTACCGCACCAACTCCCAGTCACGGCTGGTGGAGGAATCGCTGCGCCGATACAACATTTCTTACACCATGGTCGGAGGCTTCAGCTTTTACGAGCGCGCCGAGATCAAGGACCTGCTCTGTTATCTGCGCCTCGTCCGCAATCCTCACGATTCGATGGCTTTGCAGAGGGTCATTAACACGCCGGCGCGCGGCATCGGCAAGACCACGCTGGAGACTCTGGAGCGGCTTGCCCTCGAAACTGGCGCCTCCACCTGGGATGCCCTCCGCGCCGCCATCGCCAATCGCCTCATCCCGACGCGCGCCCTCATGGCCATGGAGTCCTTCCGCCAGCTTATCCTCGACGCTCAAGCGATGATGGATCCCGATTTCGCCGGCAAGCTCGCGGCCGACGTGGCTGCCGGCGCGGAGTCCGAAGAGGATGCCGACACCGGTTTTGGGTTTGGGGCTGGCACGGCTGACTCAGCCAGCGCCGAATCAGCCACCGACTTCGACTTCGGGGGCGGGGAAGACCAACTCGCCCTTCTCGACGCCAGCAATTTCTCGCCATTTGCCGCGCAGCCTAAACGTCCTTTTCTCATCATGCCCAAGCAGGCAGGGAACCAAGAGTTCAAGTCAGAGCCTGAGTCAGAATCTAAAGTGGAATCGGAGGGAAAGACGGCTTTCCGCTCTCCAGGCGATGCAGCTACGCTCCCGGAACTGATCAAGTTCATCATCGACCGCACCGGCTACATCAAGGCCCTGGAAACGGAGGGCTCTCCGGAGGCCTTCAGCCGCATTGAAAATCTCAAGGAGTTGGCCAATGCGGCTCACGATGCAGAGGCCCGTGGTGAGACTCTGGCGGAGTTTCTCGACCATGCAGCGCTGGCCTCCGATACCGACCAGTTCGATCCCGATGCCCGCGTCACGCTGATGACCCTCCACGCCGCCAAAGGACTCGAATTCCCGCTGGTCTTCCTGGCCGGACTGGAAGAGGGGCTCTTCCCTCACTCTCGCACCCTCAACAATCCCGACGAACTCGAAGAAGAGCGCCGCCTCTGCTACGTCGGTATGACTCGCGCGATGAACTCGCTGATACTCACACGCGCCCACTACAGACGGCGCTACGGCAACGACGCTCCAGAGATAAGCATGCCCTCCCGCTTCCTCGAAGAGGTCCCCAGCCAGTTGATCGAAAACCTCAATGGCCGGCATCAGGCCTCGTCCTGGTCTACCCCTGGCTACCCGAACACTTACAGGCGCCGTCCAGGCGATGCAAGCGACTTTGGAGACCGGCATTACAATTACGAAGACGAGAATCAGGAAGCCCCGCGCACACCCGCCAACGCCGGCACCGGAACACGATTCGGTACTTCGAAGAGCAAGCCTTTTGTTGCCTCCTGGATGACCCCCAAGGCGAAGCCCACTCCGTCCAGCCAAGGGCCTGCTCCAGATAGCAAAAGAGCGGAAGCGACGGAAGAGCCTGATTCGATCGATAACATTGCCCGATTCTTCGCAGGTCAAACGGGCCACGACAAACCGGGCTCGCTCCCACGTCCGGCTTCACTTCAGCCGGCGATAAACCTGGCTGAATCCAGCGGCGCGGCCAATCTCAAGAAAGGCCAGCGCGTCCGTCACTCGAAGTATGGCGAAGGTACCATCCTCATGCGCGAGGGCGAAGGCGAAGACGCAAAGCTCACCGTCCTCTTCTCCAATCACGGCATGAAAAAGCTGATGGAAAAATTTGCTAATTTAAAGAAGATATGAATCCTTCGCTCACGGCGAAGATGAAGCCACGAAGCTCGATCTTGAGAGGTAAACAAGCACTGGGCATTTCTATCTCCGAATTCACGAAGGTCAGGCTCCTGTCATGGTGTATTTGCGGCTCAAGCAAACCGAGATCGGTGCCCGCTAAAGCAATGCATTACAAACGATCGGGATAGGGGGAGCAGTTGCCTGCTCTCCCCTCCCACACCACCCGGCATGCGGGTCCGCACCGGGC
The DNA here is from genome assembly GCA_049522255.1 of Occallatibacter sp. Lineage (GTDB taxonomy): Bacteria > Acidobacteriota > Terriglobia > Terriglobales > Acidobacteriaceae > Telmatobacter. The sequence continues at coordinate 30,118 of JBEKOA010000029.1, read as the reverse complement.
GGTTCGAGAAGTTGGGGTTTACCCCGTGCTCCTTATGTGAGGGCGCGGGCGTCGGTCTTCATCACTGCCCGGAACAGACTTGGCTTCACCTCGCCCCTTCCGGACCGTTCCGCCAATGCGGACATCGGATGCCATTTCCAACACATCGCCTTCCAAAGAATCACTCCTTCTCGTTCGGCCCTTAACTGACTTCCGCCAGCTAATACGGCCTTGGCTGACTTCTCGCTCCGGCTCGACACCGTCACCCTTTCAGGCATGAGGCGAGATCTCCCCAGGTAAGAACGCACTCCTTCACTGCACGACCGCCGAATTTACGCCACCGACTTTTGGTCACAAGAGTTTCGCGGTTCGTTGCCCGCTCGCCATCCTCGGAAACGCCTTCTATCCGGTTCTTGTTCATCGGCCCACAGTTTCGATCCACGCTTCCTCCCAACACTCGGTCGCCCTCGTGCAGTTGCGCTTCACTTCACTCACTGTGACCAGCTTGTGACGGGACTTGCACCCGTAAGAGTGCGCCCATGCTGGGCGCACCAAAAAACGGAGGGCACGTTTCCGTGCCCTCCGTCGAAAGCAGAACGCTCTAGGAAGCTAGACTGATTGAATCGCGCTTGGCTTGGCCTTCCGGAAGAGGAAGCCGGCCATGAACAGCAGCCCGGTGCCGAGCAACAGCAGCGAAGACGGCTCAGGGGACGGCACGATGTCCATGCTCATCGGGTCGGCGCCCTCTCCCGTAATGTCGGTGTTGTAGTTCGGGTCGATCAGCCATGCGCCATTGATAACTTCATTCCACCAATAGGTGTCCCCATCGGCAAAAATATCAATGATCGCCCCGTTAGAGAGCATCAAGTCGATACCGGTAAGATCCAAGAACCCATTCCCCGCGGTGGGAGCAGGCGTGAACTGGTTGTCAAAGGCATCCGCCGTGAAAGTGGAGCTCTTGCCGAATTTGGTAGTCTGACTTGCAGGGTCGGTCTGAGTGAGGAGGGGGGCCGGAAGACCAACTGTGTTCTTGAGCGGGTAATAGTAGCTATCGATTGTGCTACTGAACTGCACATACTGACTTGACGACGTGATAACTGTTGCATTGAGGCCGTCGACTGTTCCAGTAAAACCAACGATGCTAAGAGTGGGGCCAGAACCGGTAAGAGTGAAATAGCCATTGGCGGTGATGCTGACTTGGGCACCGGTACTTGCAATAGAAGAAGTGCCGGCTGGATTTGTTGTACCGTCCTGATTATCGCAGTCACTTCCACCTTGGGTGCAGGTACCGCTCAGGTTGAAAAAGTAATACGACTCAGCCGTTGCGGCTGGGGCAGTCGCAAGAGCAGTTGCCAATGCGAGCGAAACAAACATGAACTTGTTCATCGTCCCTTACCTCCAAAGTTCGCCCTCGCGGGCAACTGTTCTTTCTGTACAAATTGCGGTTGGCAACCAATACCGACAGTTCTCACATGCGTAGGGCATAAAACCACGCACTCCGCCTCGGAACCATTCTACACGCTTCTAACGACAGGAAGATCGGAAATGTTTAGGGGTAACACTCAGACCCGCTTGCCAAGGCGCTCCAATCCGGCTTGTATTGAAGGGTATGCACGTTCAATGCCAAAGGATATTGTTTAGATTCAGCAGCCTGCGTAGTCACAAGTCTTGTTATGTGCAACTCTTTTCACACATAGTCCAGGGAAAGTTCCTATCGTTTGTCTGTGGAAATCACTCGGTGACATCGCCTATCTAAATCCTCCATGTCAACGCAGGCACTGGCCCGTCGCAGCCTGTTCATGGAAGAAGGATTAAGTCATAGCTTCGCCAATGCAATCCTGCTGCGATACCATAGGGACAAAGTTGAGGCCGTCTATGTTCGTTGTCGTATGGCAGTTTGAGATTTCCGAGGAGAAGGTTGCCGGCTTTGAGGCCGCCTATTCATCCGAGGGTGCTTGGGCGCAGCTCTTCCGCACCTCGCCCGAATACCAGGGCACTGAGTTGCTGCGCGACGCCTATATCTCTGGCAACTACCTCACCATCGATCGCTGGGCAAGCGAAGAAGCCTTTCGTTCCTTCCGCAAGGACCACGACGAGGAGTACGAGACCCTGGATCGAACCTGCGACTCGCTCACGGCCCGCGAGACCCGCATTGGCGCCTATACAGTCTGAGCCCACCGAAAGCCGCATTCGGACAGGCTGCCGAAGCTGTCTAAGCGGGGCTTCGTCGCGACAGAGAAGACCTGGATACAGGAGATTGTCGAGCCTTCCGCGCAGCTTCACCATCTCTTCGCCATTTTTTCCTATCATAAGGGCGTCCAGCCCTGCTACAATCCCATCGAAATCCAATCCAGGCCGCCGCGCCGTTTCCTGTGGAGAAAGCAGGAGTCGCGCGGACGAGCACTCTTTCCGAGGAGCCCCAAAAATGGCAATTGCCGATGACCGCGCCAAGGCTGTAGAACTCGCCCTTGCACAGATCGAAAAACAGTTTGGCAAAGGGTCGATTGTCCGGCTCGGATCCAAAGAGGCGTTGGTGCCCATTGCCGTCATCTCCACCGGCTCCATCAGCTTTGACGCGGCTCTGGGCGTTGGCGGAATCCCTCGCGGCCGCGTCATTGAGGTCTTCGGTCCTGAGTCTTCGGGCAAGACCACCATTACTTTGCAGATCATTGCCGAGGCGCAAAAAGCGGGCGGTCTGGCCGCATTTGTCGACGTGGAGCACGCATTGGACCCCAGCTACGCCAAGAAACTGGGTGTGGACATCGACAATCTGCTGGTTTCGCAGCCCGACTCGGGCGAGCAGGCGCTTGAAATTACTGAAACCCTGGTCCGTACCGGCGCCATCGATGTGCTGGTGGTGGATTCTGTGGCCGCGCTGGTGCCCAAGGCTGAGCTGGACGGCGAGATGGGCGACTCCCATATGGGCCTGCAGGCGCGACTAATGTCGCAGGCGCTGCGCAAGCTCACCGGCACGGTCTCGAAGTCGCGTACGGCGCTGATTTTCATTAATCAGATTCGTGAGAAGATCGGCGTCATGTTTGGCAATCCGGAGACGACCACCGGTGGCAGAGCTCTGAAGTTCTATTCCTCGGTGCGTGTGGACATCCGCCGCATCGCTGCTATCAAGGATGGGGAAACCGTAACCGGCAACCGGACCAAGGTCAAGATCGTCAAAAATAAGGTCGCAGCGCCCTTCCGCGAGGCGGAATTCGACATCATCTACGGCGAAGGCATCAGCCGCGAAGGCGACGTGCTCGACTTGGCCGTGGCCAACAATATCGTCGAGAAGTCCGGCGCATGGTACGCCTACTCTGGCGAGCGCATCGGCCAGGGCCGCGAGAACACAAGGACCTTCCTCAAGGACAACAAGGATATCTTCGCGAAGATCGACGCCGAATTGCGCAAGAAGCTGGGGATCGGCGGCGCCAAAGCCGATATTCCCGAGGTTCCAGCCACCGGCCACGCCGAAGCCAAGGAAGCCGTGCGCGGCCGCAAGGGATAATCTCTTTTGGTCCGCTCGTTGCGGGGAGCAAAAGTCATGTTGCGTCGTATTCTGAAGGTCGTGAGCGGGTCTTCCCTCTGCCACGAGGATCAGGAGATCGTGCGCCATAGCATCATTGGAGGACTCGTCGCTATTGCTCTGGTTGGGCTTCATCAACTAGGAGAATGGCAGGCATCGCGATGGACCAAAAGTTCGACTGAGCCAATACGAATTGCTGGCCAGATTGTTGGATGGGTGGTCGTCTTTGTCGTCGTATTCGCGGCCATCATGTTTGTCGAACAATATATTCGACGACTTCAGTGGACAGCGAAGATTCTTCTCGACGATGTCGGATTTATAGATGGGCAATGGATAGAAGTCGTCGTGATGAACGGGGAAGTCGCGGGAGCTGGAGTTTTTATGATTTCAAGCACCCAGGGGGAAGGGTTTCAACTGAATGGGAAAACCTACCACGTCGTCGACGAGAAAAACATTGATTTGGACAAAGTATCCTCATGGAGAGCAAACGGCGGAACGCCCATCGGTGGAGATGGTGTCGCCTATTTTTTTAAAGGGTTTACCGCGTCCGGTCGTGACCATTCGGGAGTTGGGCTGAAGCGCTTTGTGATTCATGGCGCGACGGATCTCACTTATGGCGGCTCGTTCCTTTCCGAACAAGAGTCCAGCGCATTTCATACAATAGGCAGGAGAATTAGCCAGGACTCCCTTCCCGAAGGCGATGCTCTGGCCATCCTTAAGGACTTTCTGAATCATTCCGAAGTACATGATTTTGTAACCAATAGGCGCTTCGAGATCCGCAATCCAGCAGCAACTTGATTTGCTTCTGGAGGGTCTCTCGGACTTGGAGTCGTTTCGGAACGGCCCCGTCTGCGACCTTCAGCGCCGCCCGTGCCCATGCACGAATGCAAGCATCCGCACGAATAGCAGCAGAATCGCAAATGTGACCACACACACCAGGAGCACTCGGTGCGAGCGAGGTCTTGTCGGACGAGACTTCCTTCGAGCAGTCATTCCGTGTAGATCTTCTGGCCAGAGCTATCCTAAAGTCAAAACGGCCCGGAATCCGCAAAGGGGCTCCGGGCCGTTCGATTTGTTCGACTGCCTAGCCTGCCTTCTGTTCCTGGAGCTTCCGGATTTGCTTCTCCGAGACCAGCGCCGTCTTGGCCTGCTCGACTAACCGGGTGAAGCCCGGCGCGTCCTTTACGGCGATGTCTGCCAGGATCTTGCGATCAAGCTCGATGCGGGCCTTCTTCAGGCCGTTGATCAACTGCGAGTAGCTGATGTTGTTCAGCTTGGCGGCGGCTGAGATGCGCACGATCCACAGCGAGCGGAACTGGCGCTTCTTCTGCTTGCGGCCGGTGTAGGCAAACTTCAGGCCGCGCTCGACGGCCTCCTGGGCCGCCTGATAGAGCTTGGATTTCGTAAGGAAATAACCGCTTGCGCGATCGAGGATCTTTTTGCGGCGGTCACTCCGCTTGGTACTGCGTTTTACGCGGGGCATCGGTTCTTCTCCATTTTGCGTTCGGTGATGCGGCTGGAGGCAGGAGGCCCAAAGCCTTGGCGGCCGGGCTGGTTACCTCTTCACTCGCTCGTTTCAAGCCTTGATCTCTCGGCAAATCTTCGGGGCATCTCTGCTCCAACTGCCGGGGGCCCGTGCAACGCGTTTGCGGGGGCCCTGAAGCGCCGTCTCATTCGAGCCGGCGCAGCGATCAGGCGTAAGGAATCATGCGCGCAACCTTCTTGTAGTCGCCATCGGAGACCAGCAGGGTCCGTCCCAGCTTGCGTTTCACTTTTGGCGGCTTCGAAGTGAGGATGTGACGCGTCTTCGTCTGGCCCCGCTTGATCTTGCCGGTGCCAGTCTTGCTGAAGCGCTTCTTCGCGCCCGTATGGGTCTTCAACTTGGGCATTTTCTTCTCTTTGTCCGCCGGAGTGGGCTGGTTCAACATCCAGGAGCTCCGGCGCGTCGCCCGTGAGACAGGGCTTCCCCTGCCCTCTTGAGGCTTCAACCAGTATACAACAGAGCCTGATCCGGTAGATGTCTCCGCCGCCAAGCCTGAGATGCAATTGGATCACAACGCCGCAAACCAATCATTCTTAACCACATGCCGTCCGTATTGCTCCCCGAACACCTGTTGCTCCATTACTTTTTAACCGCTTTTCTTCCGGGACTTCACTCGACTTGTTCCTCGTGCCGCCGATGAACCAGCCAGGAGACGCCAACCATCATGATCATTTCCGTAACGGTTCCGGAGGCGGTAATTCGCGCAGCACAGGATAGCAACATGTCTGTCGAGGAATTTGTAGACAAGCTGATCGATAAAGGTATGGACAAGGCGACTGGCCGTCCAATCGTGGTGAATGCCATCGAGCGAATCCGCGCACTGCACACGGAAATCGCTGTCCCCAAGCGCTAAACGAACAAATGACAAAACGACGAACTCGCCTCAAGGTTGCAGCGGGCGGCGATCACTCCCGGCAGCGGTCACACCGTTGTGGATAGCGTCGGCTGTGCACGCGCGCTTTGTGCGTCAGCCGGGTTAATGATTTGGGCGATCTTGCCAACCGCAACTCACACACCTTGCAGCCTCGCATGGTTTGGAAGCGGCGATTTATAATCATTCCGCAAGTCCCGTCGACCGCTGTGAATCTGCTCACCCTTTGAGAGTCAGAAGCTTTCCAGTCGTTCGGATGGGTGCCTTGCAATCTGAGTTGCGGCGATCTCCATCTGCCTTGACTCGTGAGGGGGAGCGAACGGAATGGTGACGCGACGTGAATTCCTCGACACGCTTGCGGCAGGGGCGGCAGGATTGGCCATCGGAGCAACCGCGAAGAGTTACGGCCAGATTCTCGGCTCCAACGACCGGCTTAACTTTGCCGTAATAGGCCTGAACGGCCGCGCCTACGCTCACCTCTCCTCGCTCAAGGCAAACAAGGATGCGGCCCGCATCTCGCATGTTTGCGATGTGGACAGTGTCATTCTGAAAAAGTTTGCCGGCAGCGTGGAGCGAGAGTTGGGTTATGCGCCCACCATCGAGAAGGACTTTCGCAACCTCCTCCAACAGAAAGAGGTTGACGCGATCACGATCGCCACTCCGGACCACTGGCATGCCCCCATGGCAATTGCCGGCCTGCAGGCAGACAAACACGTTTATGTGGAAAAACCATGCAGCCACAACCCTGCCGAAGGAGCGTTGCTGGTCGAAGCGCAACAAAAGTACAAGAAGTTAGCCCAGATGGGCATTCAGCAGCGCTCCTCTCCGCACACAATGGAGATTATCGATAAGATTCAAAACGGCCTGATTGGCCGGCCTTACTTCGCGAATTGTTGGTACAGCAATGTTAGAAAGTCGATCGGCAACGGAAAGGAGATGCCCGTTCCCCCGCAACTCGACTGGGACCTCTGGCAAGGACCGGCGCCGCGGCGCCCATATAGGGATAACATCCACCCCTATAACTGGCACTGGTTCAGACTATATGGCACCGGCGAAACTCTGAACAATGGCACCCATGAGGTAGATGTTTGCCGCTGGGCGCTCGGAATCGACTATCCGAAGCGCATTACATCATCGGGCGGAAGATACCAGTTCAAAGACGATTGGCAGTTCTATGACACCCTAGTGACGAGCTTTGAATACGAGGACAAGATGATCACGTGGGAGGGCAAGAGCTGCCAGGGAATGAAGTACTACAACCGCGATCGCGGTTCGTCAATTATGGGAACCAGTGGCGCAGTAGTTATCGACCGGGATGGTTACGAAGTCTACGACTACAAAGGAAACAAAACGGATGCATTTGTGACAGGCAAGGCAACAGCCTCGTCGGACGTCATCGGCGCCGACTCCATGACCGATGCCCACTTTGCGAACTTCATCGCGGCAATCAGGAAAGGAGACAAACTCAAAGCTCCCGTCTCGGTAGGCAACGTCGCCGTCACCATGCTTCAGTTATCGAATATTGCCTGGGAAGTGAATCGGGAACTCGAATTGGATGAGACCGACGGACATATTCGACATGACTCACAAGCAATGCAGATGTGGGGACGCGAATATGAGAAGGGATGGGAACCTCATCTCTAGCAATTCGGGGAAACATTGAACGCGCTGCCCATTTATCGGAACAATGAGGAGTTTACTCAGATTGAAGAAGACTTACTCACGACGTAACTTCGTCCAATCCGGCGCTCTGATTGCCGCTGCATGCGCAGCGTCGAGCGCCAGTCGATCAATCGCGCAGGCGCAGCAGGCAACCGGACAACCATCACCCATTCACTTGGGGCTGGCCAGTTACACATTCCGCAGTTTTAGTCGGGCGCAGTTAATTGAATTCATGAAACAACTCAACGTCAACGCGCTGAATGCGAAGGACGTCAAGGATCATCTTCCCGCCGATCCACAGGAAGAGGCGAAAGCGATGGAAGACTATGCTGCGGCGGGCATCCAACTCCACGCTGCCGGAACCATCTCTTTAGCAATGGATTTAGATGCCGATATGCGCGGCAAGTTTGAGTACTGCAAACGGGCAGGCATCCAGGTGATGGTTGCGGGAAATCCCACGCCCCAGACTCTCCCCCGCATTGAGAGGTTTGTTAAAGAGTATGATATCCGAATCGCCATTCACAATCATGGACCCGAGGATAAGTTATGGCCTTCGCCGCTGGATGTGCTGAGGTCGGTCGAGAGCCTTGATCCTCGGATCGGATGTTGCATCGATCTTGGACATGCGGCGCGCGCGGGCACGGATGTGATTCAGGCGATTCATAAAGTTGGGCCGCGGCTCTTCAATATCCACATGAAGGATCTGAAGGATTTTCAGAGCAAGGAGAGCCAAGTCGCAGTAGGAGACGGTATCATACCGGTAAGGGAGATTTTCGATGCCCTGATTTCCACTAAGTACAAAGGGTTTGTCGATCTGGAATATGAGATTAACGCCGATGACCCAATGCCCGGAGTTATACAGAGCTTTGCCTATATGCGAGGTGTGCTTGCTGGGATGGGATTTGCTTACGGCTCTTAAGTCTCGAACTGCGAAATGAGCAGTTATTAACGAGCCGCAACTTGTAGTTGTGGCTCGGAAGTGGTCTGACCTCCTCTGGTCTCAATGAAAGGGTAAGGATCGGAAGATGCTGATTGATGAAGATCGCTTGTTTCCCGATGAACCGGGCGCACGGAAGCTTGCGAGGGGACTCTATGCTCATGTGTGGCGAGGTGAACTGATTGCGCCTTTCACCCATGGGCTGGCAAAGAAAGCGTACCGGCTGTAAGGAGAAGATATGATCGGGAATGCGGCGCCCAGCGCCCAGATAGAAGATTCTTCAACCAAGGCGCGGCTTGGGCGCGTGCGTTGGACGATCTGCGCCATGCTCTTCGCCGCTACTACGATCAATTATATGGACCGGCAGGTTCTGGCGCTGCTCAAACCCGCGCTCATGCAGAGCGTCGCCAACCACGGCATTGGCATGACCGAGGAGAGTTATGGAACTGTCGTCGGATTCTTTACTCTTTTTTACGCTTTGGGCCAACTGGGAGCTGGACGCTTTGTCGATAGGGTCGGCACGCGCATTGGCTATATGGTCATCATGGCCATCTGGAGTGTCTCGGCGATGGGCCACGCGCTGGTCAACTCAGTGCTTCAACTCGGCGTCGCGCGCTCCTTCCTGGGTATAGGTGAGTCCGGTAACTTCCCTGCCGCCAACAAAACAAATGCCGAGTGGTTCCCCCAGAAAGAGCGCTCGCTCTCGTTCGGCATCTTCAATTGCGGCGCCAATGTCGGCGTGATCCTGGCTACACTCCTTGTGCCGATAGCAGTCCGAAACTTTGGCTGGCACTCCGCCTTTTTGATCACCGGATTCTTTTCGGCGGCGTGGATCGTGATGTGGTTTTTCAACTATTACGAACCCGCTGAGCATCCGAAACTCTCGACAGCTGAGCTCGCCTACATCAACCAGGACCCCCCGGAGAAACCCGGTCCATCCACGCCGTGGATCAAGTTGTTCGGTATCCGTCAGACCTGGGCTTATGCCATTCCCAAGTTCCTCACCGATCCCGTCTGGTGGTTCTATCTCTACTGGCTGCCGGGTTACTTCAGCGTCAAGTTTCATCTGAGCCTGGTGGGTTTGGGACTGCCGATTCTGATTGTCTATAACGCCTCGGCCATTGGCAGCATCTACGGCGGATATCTGCCCGCGTCCTTTATACGAATGGGGCTCTCGGCTCAGCGCGCACGACTGGCGGCGATGCTTCTCTGCGCATGCCTCGTCGCTCCAGTCTTCCTGATCAACAACCTTCAAGGTGATAGTTTCGGAAAGTGGGCCGCCATAGGCCTGCTGAGCATTGCGGCAGCAGCGCACCAGGGGTGGTCGGCTAACCTCTTTACTACGGCATCAGATATGTTCCCGCGCAGTGCGGTTGGCTCGGCTACCGGCATCGGCACCATGACCGGAGCAGTCGGGGGTTTCCTGTTTGCGAAATTAGCCGGGCACGTACTGCAGATTTCGAATAGTTATTCGATCCTATTCATCATCGCCGCAAGCGTCTATCTCATCTCGCTGCTCATCAATGTCCTGCTTGCTCCCGGACTGAAAAGGGTGGAGTTAGTCGCATGAGTCTCTACTGCTCAATTGGAAGCTCCGATACCGACCTCACTCCCCAGCAATTGAACGATCTGCTGGCGGAAAGCCTTGCCAAACTCGGCCCACGCAACAAAGTGCTCGCCGTGCCGCCAGACCAGAGTCGCGAACATTCCCGTGCCGGCGAGTTGACGAGTTATGCGTGGGAATACTATGGCGACCGGCTCAAGGCGGTGCTTCCCGCCCTCGGCACTCATACCGCCATGCGGCCGGATCAGATCGAGCGCATGTTCGGCGATGTGCCGCTAGAACTATTTCGCGTTCACAACTGGAGAAGCGATGTTGAGACACTCGGCGAGGTTCCGTCAGAGTTTATTCGCGAACAGTCGGAAGGCAAACTGAGTTACACCTGGCCGGCGCAGGTGAACAAGCTCATCGCGCAGGGCAGCTTCGATCTGATTCTCTCTATCGGCCAAGTTGTGCCCCACGAAGTGATCGGCATGGCCAACTACAACAAGAACATTCTGGTTGGCACAGGCGGCCGCGAAGGGATCAATCGCAGCCACTACCTCGGCGCAGTCTACGGGATGGAGCGCATCATGGGCCGGGCGCAAAACCCCGTGCGTAACGTACTCAATTTTGCATCCGATCATTTTCTGCGGCATCTTCCCATCGTTTATGTGCTTACGGTAGTCGGAAGCCGCACGGACGGCACGCTTGCTGTACGCGGCCTATTCATTGGCGATGACATCGAATGTTTCAACCTGGCCGCCGCGCTAAGTCTCAAAGTGAATTTCGAAATGCTCGATGAGCCGATTCAGAAAGCCGTTGTCTACCTCGATCCTCGGGAGTTTCACAGCACATGGCTGGGCAACAAGGCTATCTATCGCACGCGCATGGCCTTGGCCGATGGCGCGGAACTGGTCATTCTGGGGCCGGGCGTAAAGGAGTTCGGCGAAGACAAGAAGATAGACGATCTCATCCGCAAATACGGCTATCACGGCACGCCCGCGACGCTCGCAGCGGTCAAAACTCATCCGGATCTTGCCGACGATCTGAGCGCGGCCGCGCACCTTATTCATGGCTCGTCGGAAAAGAGGTTCAAGATAACATGGTGTCCCGGCCAACTGAGCAAGGAAGAGGTCGAGGGCGTCGGTTTCAGCTATGGCGATCTAAATACGATGATAGCTCGCCACGATCCAAAGAGACTTGTCCACGGATACAATCAGGTCTACGGAGAAACGGTCTTCTTTATCGCCAATCCAGGATTGGGGCTGTGGGCGCACCGCAGCAGGCTATGACTGAACGGGCGTGATTGATCTGTGAGTTATGGGTCGAGTATTCGCAAGGACGGTGAGTTGGATCTCTTTCACCTTATGCGTTGATCCGTAAGCTCGAACCGGGAATCGGTCCTTTCCGAAACGCGACAAGCCCGGGAGCGAATTCGAATTACAACAGGAATGGAGAAAGTCAGAATGACTCAGCTTTTTAGCCTTGAAGGTAAGATAGCAGTTGTAACCGGGGGAACCTCGGGGATCGGGCATGCCTTGAGCCTCGGGCTTGCCGAAGCCGGGGCCGATGTAATCGCTACTGCGCGGCGCCAGCAGCAGGTGGAAGAAACTGCCCGCGAGATCGAGGCACGCGGCCGGCAGACCCTGCGGCGGGCCTCGGATGTATGCGACCGGGCCTCATTGGAAGAACTGCTGGCTGAGGTGCTCGCTCGTTTCGGCAAAGTTGACATTCTGGTCAACTGCGCGGGAAAGATCAAGCGCACACCCACACTGACAGTGCCGGAAGACGAGTGGGCCGATATTCTGAACACCAACCTGACCGGAACACTGCGCGCCTGCCAGGTCTTCGGAAGGCCGATGCTGGAACGCGGCTATGGGCGCATCGTCAACATCGCGTCACTGAATAGTTTTGTTGCGCTCAACGAGGTTGCTGCCTACGCGGCCAGCAAGGCAGGCGTGGTATCTCTGACCCGCTCGTTGGCAGTCGAGTGGTCAAAGCTGGGGGTTACGGTAAACGCCATCGCTCCCGGCGTCTTTCGCACCGCGCTGAATGCCAACCTGCTGGACGGCTCTCCGCGCGGCCACGAACTGCTTATGCGCACGCCGATGGGGCGCTTCGGCAAGACTGAAGAACTGGTCGGAGCCGCGATCTTTCTGGCGTCCGATGGGGCTTCCTTCGTGACCGGAGAGACGCTGGTTGTGGACGGAGGCTTCCTGGCTAGCGGCGTCAACCAGTAGACGCGGGTTCCATCACGGATGTTACCCGGTTGGACGCTGTGGTTGGCACGCTGATAGACTAATAGGGTTGCAGTCGAGATGCCCGTACCGGCAACCAGCTGCCCGTAAGTCTAGAAACGAAGGACAAGAAGAGACCCGTGGATACAAAAGCCCGTCATGCCCTGAAAAAGGACAAGTTTGCCCAGGCCACTGCAAGCAGTATGAGTTGGCTCAGTGGTCATCGTTCTGGCGTTCTGCGCTGGGTGATCGTTGGAGTTGTGGTTCTTGTTGCGGGCATAGCCTCGCTGGTTTTCTTGAACTTCCGTTCAACCACAGCCGACGCTGCTTTGGACGCGGCTATGGATGTCTACACCGCGCCGCTGGCGCAGCCCGGCGCCCCGGCCGAAAAGGGAATCTACACCACGGCGAACGATCGCTCGAAGGCTGCGAATCAGCAGTTTACGGCGGTCGCCCAGCAGTATGGCTGGCTCTCGGAGGGCTCCAAGGCCCACTACTTTGCAGGGGTCACGTACGAGGAGCTGGGGCAGAATGGCCCCGCCGAGACGGAGTTGAAGGCCGCAGCGGGCAGTTGGAACCGGAATCTTTCAAATCTGGCCAAGCTGGCTCTCGCCGGGCTTTATCACCAGACAGATCGCGACGCGCAGGCGATCGACCTCTACAACGCGCTCGCCGCCAAACCGTCTGAGACGGTGCCGGCGGCCGTGGCGCAGCTTGACCTGGCGGACCTGTATGCCGGAACCGGCAAGCAGGATCAAGCCAAGGCGCTGTGGGCCAAGGTCAAGGATGCTGATAAAGACGGTGCTGCTGGCGGAATTGCCTCACAGAAGCTGAGCGCCAAGCAGTAAGGCCAGCCGTTTCGGGTGGCAGATGAGAGGAAAAAGACTCGCGGGGCCTGCGGCTTCGCGAGTCTTTCCTTTTGGGGCGGGCGGGCGGTTGAGGACAGGGCCTCCGAGCATTTTCTCTGTTCCGCGCGTCCTGTGACTATGAGCGCCGCCCAGGCAGTATTCTCAGGTTGGATGGAGATCGCAGACAAAGCTGTGGACGACCAAGCTCGCCAGCACGAAGAAGAAGTAGCGCTCGCGGGGCTGGTGAGCCAGTACTCCGGAACGCTGTACCGGGTGGCTTACTCGGTGGTGCGCAATGCTGCCGATGCCGAAGACGCGGTGCAAGAGGCATTTTTGCGCGTGCTGCGCCATCGCGACACCCTCCACGAGGTGCGCGACCAGCGGGTGTGGCTGATCCGCATTGTGTGGAACGTCGTGCTGGACCGCAAGCGCCGCGCAAAGACCCGGCCGGAGACCGACGACGTGGCCGAACTGGCGCGCGTGCTGCCCGCCGAAGGACTTAGCGCCGAAGAGCGCGCCGCCGCCGCCCAACACCACGCGCACGTCTTGGCCTGCGTGGAGCAGTTGCCCACCAAGGAGCGCGACGTGCTGATGCTCTCGGCCTTTGAGGAGCTGTCCAGCGTGGAGATTGCTTCGGTGCTGGGCATCACCGAGTCCAGCGTGCGGTCGCGGCTTTTTCGAGCGCGCAACCTGATGGCCGGCCTGCTGGACCACGCGAGGAGTTTGAGATGAGGACGCGAGTGAACAGTGGTCAGTTGGCGGTTGGCCGAAGGTAGGCCAGGACCGGTTGTCCTATGAGGCAAGGAGATTGTTATGAATCCTTCTGAACAGAATTCGATTACCGAAAGTTCCGGTTCCGGTGACTTTGAAAGCACGTTGCGATTGATCGCCCGGCTCTCGGCACCCCAGGGGCTTGAAGAGCGGATACAGGCTGGTCTGCGGGCGGCGCCGGCTTCGGCTTCGGGTGGATCGCGGATTCTTGCGTGGCCTACGGCGCTTCGCGCGGACGCGGTCTGGATGCGCTCAGCGGCGGCGGCGGCGATTGTTGCGGTGGTGATCGGCGGCAGCTTTGGGGTCTACTCGCGCGTGCAATCGATCCAGCCGACAAGGGCGATCACGGTTCCGCTGCACCTCTCCACGCAAGGCGGGTTTTCGAGCGCAGGAGCCATGCGCACGCCGCAGACGCTGAACGGACCCAACGTGAAGCCATCCATCCTGGCGCGTCCGGTCTCGGCTGTACCGCAGCCGGTCAAACCAGCCGAAAAGCCAGTGCTGAAGACGCCGCTCCATCCTGGCAAGACGGCCCAAACCGGAATTGGCACGAGCCAGTTTGCCGCCCCTGGTCCAAGGTAATCTTGCTTCAATATAGTGTTTGTTTTTATGGGTTTAGGTCTTGAGTCGGGGCATTCCTGCTCATGTCAAAAGAATTACCTGCAAGGTTTTGAAAATATGGTGAGGGGGGTACCTCAGCTCCAGGGAGGGGCGGAGGTCTCGCCTTGCCGCTCGACCTCTCTCAGGATTCGACCCATCTCTGACCTTCTTTTTCACCCGAAACTATGCATATTGTGCGCCAATGAGAGGTAATGCTCTGCAAACCTGGCTGAACAACCTCAGATTCTTCGACTCACCACGCCCGAACTGAAAGACGTTCTGGGCCCCGATCGCTCAGAATGACATCCAGTTTTGTGCTGCGTAATTCAGACTCAGAGCACTACGCGCTTTTTGTGATCGCGCGGATCAGCATTCCCAGGAGAGCCAGCACCACTGCGCCCCAGAAGGCCGGACCGAAGCCGCGCACGTGGAAGCCGGGAACCAGGCTGGACGCCACAAGAATCATCATCCCGTTGATGACCAGCAGAAAGAGGCCCAGGGTGAGAATGCTGATGGGGATGGTGATGATCTTCAGGACGAGGCCGACCGTTGCGTTGAGCAGGCCGATCACCAGAGCGGCGATCAGCGCAGGCCCGAGTCCTTCCACATAGAAGCCACGCACGAGATTGGAAACAACCAGCAGGGCTACCGCACTCAAGAGCCAATGAATCAATAGTCTGACCATTCGAAATCTCCTCCTTTAATTTCAAATCCTAGCAGCTTCAGACGCAGGTTTCCCGAGGCATAGCCGCTCACTCTGGCGGCATGGTTTCCAGCAACTCGAGCGGCTCCGGCTTGCCGTTGGACTTTACCGGGGCCGTCGTCATAAGGAAGACGGCAACCAGAATGCCTGCCATGCCGGCAAACTCGGCCGGCTCTGGCCGTTCTTGAAGCAGGAAGATGCCGAGCAGCACAGCGACCACCGGATTCACATAGGCATACGAAGAGACCTTGGCCACCGGCACGTGCTCCAGGAGATAAATAAAAGCTGAATAGCCTATCAATGAGCCGCCAGTGATGAGCCAGGCGAGCGAGCCAACCGAGGCCGCGTTGATGTGGAAGCCGCCCCATTGGCCCAGCGCCGTGCCGAGCGCGGTCGAAAAAGCTCCGGCAATCAGCATCTGCCAGGCGGCGGCCACAAAGCTATTCACCGCGAGACGCGCGTGGCGCGAGACAAGACTGCCCACGGTCCAGGCCAGCGCTCCCGCAAAGAGCACTGCGATGGCTGCGAGGCGTGTGTGGTCGCCCGCCACGCCGACGCGCAAGGAGGGCCACAGCAGCGCTGCGAGGCCGGCAAAGCCCAGCGCGATGCCCAGCCAACCGCGCGCCGGGAGAGGTTCGCCGCCGGGGAGCAGCATCTCGGCCAGCGCGGCCAGCAGGGGAATCGCCGCCAGCACCAGCGAGGCCAGGCCGCTGGGAACGGTCTTTTCCGCGTAGACCAGGAACATGTTGCACCCGCTCAGCAGCAGCAGGCCGACCACGCCCAGAGTCAGCATGGTTTTCGGCGGCCAGAGGAGGCGCATCCCGCGCCAGCGGCACCATGCGAGAAGGATCGCGCCCGCGATCAGGAAGCGCGTCCCGGCCAGCAGATTCGCCGGCATCTCGGCCGCGCCGATGCGGATGGCCGTGTAAGTCGAACCCCAGAAGAAGTAGACGCAGGCGAAGGCGAATGCGATGGAAGCGGTCGTAGCCGCTTTCTTTCCGGGGTGAGTTAGCTGGGTCGCGGAGTTCGCCATAAGTAGATTTCATCTTAGACGGAGAGGCGCTCAGATGCGATGGGTTGGCATCACCCTCTCTGTGTAATACCATTGCGCCAGGTCAGGAGTCGCAATGGAAGGAAACTGGACGATTCAGATAGAGGACGGCACTCACGCCATTCACGCGGATATCACAAGCGATCTGTTAAGCGCCAAGCTTAAGGTCACCTGGGACGGCGACGTGGTGGAGTCGTGCAGGCTAATGCTGCTGCTTGGCCCCATTAAACCCTTTCAGCGTGCCGGTCATTCGTTTGTGTTCAGGATTCACGGATACGGCTTGTTGGGCACGCTTGCGCTGTTGATGGATGGCGCCGAGCTTCCAAGCAGCGGTGTGGCGCGGCCGCTGCCGAAGGTTTCAGTGATACCAACTCCGGCTCCGATCCAATTCGTCAAGGAGCTGAGCGTCCAGGAGTCGGAAGAAGTTGTGGGCATGGAGGAGTACCCGCTCGACAACCGCTTCGGCGACCAGGCCTTTACCACCGTGCACCAGGTCGCGCGCGAATCGACCAACGAACTGTCGATTGACACGAGCAGCCAGCTCGGGGGCAAACTGGGCCTCGAAGTATTTTCAGCAATCAAGGCCGAGATTGAAGCACAGGTTTCGCATCAGACCGGGCAGAAGATCGGGGAGAAACTGACCGAGAGCCAGACCCTAACTTTCTCCGTCGGACCCAAATCGTCGGTGCTCTACCAGGTCGTGTGGAAGCGAAAGATTCGCAGCGGAGAGCGCCTGTATCTCTCAGGCGGGAATTCTGTGACGGTTCCGTATCGAGTGAACTACGGTCTGTCGTGTGAGGTCCGGACGCGAGCAAACACGGCTTGCGATTGAGATTGCACGGGCGTTCATCACCTCTGCCTTGTCTCTTGGAGCCGGCCGCGCGGTTCGTCGGCGCACCAAAGCCGGCACGATGAAGACTTGACGCTTCGGCTGTACAGCGCGATCGGAAATGTACTATCCTCGGGCCAGCGGGGTGTTTTATGCATTTGCGCGCTGCCAATCGACTGCTTGCACCGGCTAACCGTCGCTGGTCGCGGTCGCGCGAGCGTGGCATCTGCCCGCGGCGGCATCTGCGCGTGCTGCCCATGCGCACCCGTCCCAACCTCTTCGCCGGCGACTAATCGCCGAGCTTCGAAGGTTCCATTTCATCGTTCCGCCTCGCCCGGTTAGACCGGTTGGGGCTGCCCATGAGTGCATTGAACCAAGTTCAGAGACGGAACCGCAGGTCCTTCGACTCGCTGCGCTTCGCTGAGGATGACAGCTCATCATCGATCGCTCAGGGTGACAGATCTTTGGGAGCGCTCAGGATCAGCGAAACGCCGGTTGGGGTTCGTTGTATCCCACCCTAGCCACAAAAACAAAAGCGTGGCGAGGGTGGGCACCCAGTGGCTCATTTGAATCACCGGCGACAGGCCGCTTAAGAGGGAGACAACAAGATGACCAAGCAAGAGATGCATGCGCAATTTGGACCGAAGCTGGTGTGTCCGCTGCCGGGGCCGAGGGCCTTGGCAGCCGTCAAGGCCGATAACCGGCTGATCTCGCCCAGCTACACGCGGTCTTATCCACTCGTTGCAAAGCGCGGGCGGGGCATTCGCGTAGAAGACGTGGACGGCAACGAGTTTCTCGACTTCGCCTCAGGCATCGCCGTGGTCTCGACGGGCCACTGCCACCCCGAAGTTGTGGCGGCCATTCAGAAGCAGGCGGCAGAACTGATCCACATCTCCGGCACCGACTTCTATGACGAACATTTGACCGATCTGGCCGACAGGTTGTCGG
Organism: Occallatibacter sp.; assembly: GCA_049522255.1. Taxonomy (GTDB): domain Bacteria; phylum Acidobacteriota; class Terriglobia; order Terriglobales; family Acidobacteriaceae; genus Telmatobacter. The sequence continues at coordinate 12,076 of JBEKOA010000029.1, read as the reverse complement.
CCATCGCCCCCATGCCGGGGCCGCACCGGTTCTTCTATGGCAACTCCGGCGCCGAGGCGATCGAGTGCGCGCTGAAGCTGGCTCGCTACCATACAGGCCGGCAGAACGTAATTGCATTTCTGGGCGCTTTCCACGGGCGCACCATGGGCGCTCTTTCGTTGACCGGGTCGAAGCCGCAACAAAAGAGACGCTTTTCGCCGCTGGTTCCGGGTGTAACGCATGTGCGCTATCCGTATGCTTATCGCGGCTGCTCGGGCGGGGCGCAGGAGGAAGAAGCCTTCAGCATGGGCTGCGCGCGCTACATCGAGGAAAAGCTTTTCAAGACGATCTTGCCGCCGGAAGAGGTGGCCGCCATCTTTATTGAACCCATTCAGGGCGAGGGCGGCTATGTGGTGGCGCCGGACAACTTCCTTCGCGAGCTGCGGGCCATCTGCAACCGGCACGGGATTCTGCTGGTGGTGGATGAGGTGCAATCAGGCGCGGGACGGACGGGCAAGTGGTGGGCGATTCAACACTCGGGCGTGGAGCCGGATATCGTGTGCATGGCCAAGGGCATCGCCAGCGGAATGCCGCTGGGCGTCTGCATGAGCCGGGCGGAGATTATGGATTGGGTTCCCGGTTCGCATGCCTCGACCTTCGGCGGCAACCCGGTTTCAATCGCAGCGGCGACGGCTACGCTCGAGATTATCGAGCGCGAGGGGATGGCCAACGCTGCGCGCGTGGGCGGACTGATGATTGAGCGGCTGAAGGGCTGGAAGCAGAGCCATCCGATGGTGGGCGACGTAAGGGGACGCGGCCTGATGATTGGCGTCGAATTGGTCAAGGATAAAGAGACGCGAGAGCCTGCGCCGGCCGTGCGGAACCGCGTGGAGACTCTGGCCTTCGAGCGCGGGCTGATGATCCTGGGCTGCGGCGAGAGCTCGGTACGGCTCTGCCCACCGCTGATCGTGCGCGAACAGGTAGCGGCGGTTGCGCTCGACATCTTCGAGGAGGCGCTCACGCTGGCGGAGAAGGAAGCTGGGTTGGCCTGAGATGCCCCGGCAACGCGCTTCGTTACCGCATCACCTCGTCGACCTTCATATTCGCAATCTCGGAAGTCCGGTGCGCGGCGCGTTCGAGATTCTGCGCCATCTCCTGCGTGGCTAAATGCTGCTCCTCCGCCGCTGTGGCCATCTGATTCGACAGGCCCGAGAGTTCTTCAGTCTGGCTGGAGATCAGAGAGATAGCTCCCATGGCGGTGGACACGTCCACGCCGATGGCGGTGACCTTGGCTTGAATCTCGGCTGTGGCCGCGGCCGTCTGCTCGGCCAGCCGTCTCACTTCCCCGGCCACCACGGCGAAGCCCTTGCCGTGCACCCCCGCTCTGGCCGCCTCGATGTTCGCGTTCAGCGCCAATACGCTGGTCTGCGTGGCGATGGAGGCAATCAGCTCCGCCACCTTTGCCACACCGCTGCTCGATGCCCGCAGGCTCTCGATGGCGGCCTTGCTCTCGGCGCTGGCGGCGCGCGACTTCTCAGAGGCCTGTGCGACGTTCGCGGCGTTTTGGGCGATCTCAGCGATGCTGGACTCGATCTCGTGCGTGGCTGTCGCCACCATTTGCAGATTGCCGTTGAGATGCTCGATGTCGCTGCGCTGCACCTCCTGGGCCGCGCGCACAGCGTCGATCGCCGCCTGGGTGCTGATGCCCCAGACGACAACCGCGCCGAGAAACTCGCCGCGGCTTCCGGTCATCGGCTCGACATTCAGGTCGAGCTTTACCGGCCCCAGCGGGATGGTCGCCTTATGGGGAAGGTGGTGAATGCCTTGTTTCGCTCCGAGGATTCTGTCGATGTTGGGAGGGGATTTATGAAAGATATGGATCGACTTGCCCACAATCTGGTCCACCGGAACCGGCAGGTACTGCTGCAGGCTCTCGAGCGTCTTGCACGAGTTTCGATTGAGGTAGCGCAGGATCAGCTCCCGGTCGCAGAACATGGCATTGACCGGCAACGCATCCAGCGCATATTCAAAGCTGCGGTCTGCCTCCGCCTCGATCTGCGCATCCGCGGGCGGCCGCAGACTCATCCTGACCGGCGGCACCTTCGTGCCGCGTTGTGAAAACATGCCCGTGAACAATTGAGACATAACCGGCCCTTCCTCCAGCATGCATTCAGTTTCGCGCATTTCATCGGTGTCTATGTGCGCGGGCTGCAAGGAAGCTGAGGCCGAACAAATTGGCTTCCCGGATGGGAACTTAACTGTCCCGTTCTGGAGGGAGACGCGCAGTGCGGAATCGGGAAAGGGGCCGAAGCTCCAGAAGCCGGATTTGCGCCTTTCGCTCAAGCAGTTGAGAATGGATTGCCATGGGGTGGCTGGAGCAGATGCGGATCGGCTGTGAGGAGCGGGCGCTCGCCGGTCTCGACTGGGCGGCACGAAGACAAGGAGGCGGCGAAGCTCTGCCCTCCCACCTTGTCACGGGTATAGAGGGCGAGACAGCGGCCTTTTTTTACTTGCGACGCAAGGGGTACACGGTTGTGGCGCGGCGCTGGTCTTCGGGCGACGTGGCCGGCAACGTGGATCTGATCGCCTGGCAGGGACCGATGCTGTGCTTTGTCGAGGTGAAGACCCGCACGGCTCGCGATGCGTCTCCGGCTGAGATTGCCGTGGATTCGCACAAGCGCAACACGCTTCGGCGGCTGGCACGGCGGTACGTTCGCCAGTTGCCTCAAGAGACGGCCCCGCCGGTGCGATTTGATGTGCTCAGCGTCTACCTTGTGCCGGGGGAGAAGAAGGAATTCCACCACTTTGAGGGCAGTTTCGGGTGGAGCGAATTTGAGGATTACGAGAGAAGTTAGGCTGGAGTCTCCAAGTTGGCCTGCTGTCAGGCCACAGCCTATTACTCTTGCGCGTCCTCGAACTCCTCGCGCCAGGCCATCTGAATGGCCTCAAGACGGGCCTCGTTTGATTTCGCCGGGTCGTCGGTAAAGCCTTCCAGTTCGGTAACGTAACGGTGCAAGTCGGTGAAGCGCACGGTCAAGGGATCGAGATCCGGGAACTTCTCCTGGAGTTGAATGCCGATCTCTTCGGCGTCGGTCCATAGAATCTTGCGGGGCATCAGAACTCTCCTCGGGGAAATCAGCTCTGGGTCGTTTTGCCTAGAAGCAACGCCGGCATCGGATGGATTTCGCATTGAAAGCCTATATTCGCCAAAATGGCAGGATCGGCATCTGCAAGCGGTCTGGGATCGACATCGTCCGGCAGAGCCCAAAACCCCGCGCCAAATCCGCCGGTTTCGGCAGCTACCGGACCATAGGCAACAGCCCATCCCTTCTCTGCAAACCCCTTCCAATAGGCTGCGTGCTGCTGCATGATCTCTTTTTCGCGATCCGTCGTGGTCCACATGAAGTCGGTCCTCGGCGGTATAAGCTTCAGGAAGTAATGCTTCATTCCAACCCCCTTGAAAGACCCCTCCATATCCCGTTCTAGATGATCTCCCACTTCGCCGGGGCAAATCCTACTTTTCTTCCGCAAGGGTCAGCGGTTTGCCCTCGGAGACGATGTTGCGGTTCCACTTGGGAATCTCAACCACATAATCGCCGGGCCGGGTGATAACGGCCTGACAGCCCAGGCGCGAATTCAGCTGCTGGTCGGCGGCCATGTCGAGCCGATCGAGTTCGTCGTCGTCGGCCTCGCTGATGCCCGCCTGGTCTTTGATCCAGAGGTGGCAGGTGGTGCAGGCGCAGACGCCGCCGCAAGCGTGATCGAGGAAGACGTCGAAGTTTTCCGCCACATCGAGAAACGACATCGGCTTGCCGTGATGCTCATAGGGCAACTTGCCAAACTCGAACTCCACCGTCCGGCCCTCGGGCTGGAAGATGACGCGCACGAGTTTGTCGGCGGGGATGGTCTTTTCGGGTGCATCGCTCATGGATCAGCCTTTCGCGCCAGCTTAACTCGTTATTACCGCAATTCATTTATCCCAGCAAATTCCGCGTTTCATCGCGCCTACGGTACTCCGGCCGCTGGCATTGCATAAAGAGCAAGGTTCTGGGAACCCTCCTCCGCACTTTGGGCAGCATGAGTATTCTCCCCAAGGATCTTTACCGGAATCGCCGCAAATATCACAATGCGCATAAGTCTCTCCGGCCCCATGGCATTCCGGGCATATTTCAGGGTCTGGAGTTACTACGCTTTCGTGTCGCTCAGGAGGGTTGCACTCACAATTCTCCGTTCGCTGCGTCTCGTGACCAATCAACCTGTTCCACAAGCTTCCGATCATTTCACTTCTCCGAACTCGGAGAGAATTGTAGACCCACCAATCCGGACCTGCCAATGTCAACTACTTCGGCCTACTTGAACTCAGCCGGAGCCATGGCATGGGGCGCGGTCACGGCCTCGGCCAGATCCTCGCCGGCGGTTTCCATGGTCTTGCCACGCAAAGCGCTGGAGACGGCTGCCTCCATCATCAACTCGGCAAAGCGGCGCGTGGCCTGATCGAGCGCGAGTGTAGCCTCGCGAATCTGGGCAGCGTCCTCGCCCACTTTTGCTTGCACCAGCCGGTCGCGCGCGGCACTGATTGCCGTTTGCTCTTCACCGCGCAGCAGTGCCCACGCGGGACTTTGCGGCGCGCGCTCGACGGCGGCAAGAATCGTCTCGGCCTCATTGCGGGCCTCGATCAGCAAACGCTTGGCAAAGTCCGCCTCGGCGTTATCGAATGAATCGAGAATCATGCTCTCGACTTGCTCGTCTGTCAACCCATAGGTCGGCTTCACTTCAATCTGCGCGGCTTGCCCACTGCGCTGCTCGCGCGCGGAGACGTGCAGAATGCCGTCGGCGTCGATAAGAAACTTGACCTCGATGCGCGGCAGACCGGCGCTCATCGGCGGAACGCCCTTGAGGTCGAAGCGTGCCAACGATCGGCAATCGGAGGCCAACTCGCGCTCGCCTTGCACAACGTGAATGGCTACGTTGGTTTGCCCGTCCACTCCGGTGGTGAAGTGCTCGGTGGCTGAGGCCGGAATCGTCGAGTTGCGCTGGATGATGCGCGCGACTGTCCCGCCAAGAGCCTCGATGCCGAGCGAGAGTGGAGTCACATCAAGCAGCAGCATTTCTTCGGTGCTCTTCGAGGCACCGGCCAGAATGTCGGCCTGCACCGCTGCGCCCAGAGCGACGACCTCGTCAGGATTCAATTCAATGTGGGGGCGCTTGCCGCGGGCAGCAAGATGAAAGAGCTCATCCACAAGCTCGCGCACCGCGGGAATGCGCGTGGAGCCGCCAACGAGAACCACTTCATCGATTTGCTCGGGTGTTAGGCCGGCGTCGGCGAGGGCCTGCTTGCAAGGGCCTGTGGTGCGCGCGAGCACCGGCTCAATCAGCAGTTCAAAGACGTCGCGCGGAATCTCTCTCTGGTAGCGATCGCCATTGGGCAATTCGATGTCGAAGCGGGCAACCTGCTCGGTGGAGAGACTTATCTTGGCCTCGATGGCAGCCTTGCGCACGGCCTGCACCGCGCCCGGATGGAGGCGCAGATCCACTCCATGCTCGGCGTGAATCTCGTCGAGCGCAATGGCCAGCAGCAGATTGTCGATGTCGTCGCCGCCCAGGTGCGTATCGCCGTTGGTGGACTGCACCTCAAAGATGCCGTCGCGCAGCTTGAGAATGGAGATATCGAAGGTGCCGCCACCCAGATCGTAGACGGCGATCGTCCCCGCCTTGGCGCGGTCGAGTCCGTAGGCCAGCGCGGCGGCGGTTGGTTCGTTGACCAAGCGAAGCACGTCGAGGCCGGCCATGCGGCCCGCGTCTTTGGTGGCCTGGCGCTGCGCATCGTTGAAGTAAGCGGGAACGGTGATGACGGCCTGCGTGACCGGCGTGCCAAAAAATCGTTCGGCGTTGCGCTTGAGCTGGCGCAGAATGTAGGCCGAGATCTCCGGGGGCGTGAAGCGCAGCTCGCCCAATTGAATGCGCGGGACTTCACCTTCTTCAACATCTCCGGCAAGGTGAAAGGGGAATAGCTTCAGCTCGTCATGAATCTCCGCCAGGCCGCGGCCCATGAGACGTTTTACTGAGTAGATGACCCGCTCCGGAGTCTGGATCAGAGCCTTGCGAGCGCTGTTGCCCACGGTGACGGTGGGGCGCGAACCGCTCGCTGGCATGGGATCGAGAGCCACAACCGACGGCACAAGATTGGAGCCGTCTACGCCAGGAATTACCACCGGCGCATCGCCCTCCATATATGCGACCAGGGAGTTGGTGGTCCCTAAATCTATTCCAACTACGCGGCCAATCAAGTTCGATTCCGCCATGCTTTCTCAGGCTCCCAAAACTTCGTTGACATCACGAACCAGATTGCTGAGGTAGCGCCGCCGGTCGAGCAGGGCAACCATCTTCCTTTGCGCGGCGCCGCGTTGTGCTGCGCCACCTTCGTCCCACGCCTGCCACTCATCGCGGAGATCTTCGTCCACCGCCGCAAGCAGGCCGTCGAACTTTTCTTTTGCCGCGACGAGGCTTGCCTCAAGGTCAGGATTCTCTTCGTCCATTTTGCGCGAGGCGCGCATCTCTTCGAGCTGCAGGTTCAGCTCAAAGACCTCTTCGAGCAGGTCTGCGGGAACACGCGAAGGGTCTCTTCGATCTTTGCCGGAGTGCTCTTCGCCGATCTCCGCGCCCTCGAGCTTGAGCAGGTATTCGGTGCGGCGCAGCGGATCTTTGAGGGTGCGATAGGCGTCATTGAGCAGCGCCGTGTCGGCCAGGCTCCACTCTTTTTCATTCTCCTCGGCGCGGGCAAAGCGGTCGGGATGCAGCTTGCGGCTCAGGCGATGAAACTCATGCTCCAATTCAACCAGGTCGAGGTTGAGCTTCGGATTGAGGCCGAAGACGGAGAAATAATCGCCGCCGGGCGGGGGTTGGATCTTGCTGCAATGCGGGCAAAAGAGCGTGGAGTCGTTGTGGCCGATGGAGCACGACCAACAGGCTACCGGAACTGCGGAATCGATCATCTTGAACATGGTTGCACTCTTACGAAACTGAAGTCTGCCAGGGCCTGTTCACACGAGTCAGACAAACGCCTGAGTCGTGTGAACAGGCTCTACGAGAATGACGAACCGCAGCCGCAGGAGCGCGTGGAGTTCGGATTGATGAAATTGAATCCCTGCCGCATCAACGTCTCTTCGTAGTCCAGCGTCATTCCGTGCAGATAAAGGAATGACTTCGGATCGACAAAGACCCTCACGCCGTCGAATTCATAGATGCGGTCGCGCTCGCGGGGTTTTGTGTCGAACTTGATTGAGTAGGAAAGCCCCGAGCATCCGCCTCCCATTACGCCCAGACGCAGTCCGCCCTCGGTGGCCGAGACGCCTTCCTTGGCCATGGCCGTACGGATGCGCTTGACGGCCCGCTCAGTGACCTGCAAGCCACCTGCGGTGGGGCTAACTCCCCCTGCGGCGGGCGCCTCCGGTGCGGCAGACTGCGGTTGCGCCGCAAAGGCGCCTTCCGCGGGCTTCGATTCAATGCTTACCATATTCGACATACTTGCCTTCTTACTGCGCTACCGTAGTGGTCGCGGCCTCTGCCGTTACCGTAGCGCCGTTCTTCTTCTTCCAATCGCCGATGGCCGCACGAATCGCATCCTCGGCCAGTACCGAACAGTGAATCTTTACTGGCGGCAGCGACAACTCTTTCACGATGTCGGTGTTCTTTATGGCCAGTGCGTCGTCCACGGTGCGACCCTTGATCCACTCGGTCGCGAGCGATGAGCTGGCAATTGCCGAGCCGCAGCCGAAGGTTTTGAACTTGGCCTCCTCGATCACCTGGGTTTCGGGGTTTACGCGGATTTGCAGCCGCATTACGTCGCCGCATTCCGGCGCGCCCACCAGACCTGTGCCGACCTCAGTCGATGCCTTGTCCAGTTGGCCCACGTTGCGGGGGTTGTTGTAGTGATCGATCACCTTGTCGCTGTATGCCATGTGTTACTCCTCTGCGGGGGAAGCCGCGAAAAACTGTTGCCAGTCATCAGCTGTCAGTGATCAGTTCTGAGTCTGGCTGCGTCGTGACGGGAATGAGAAACGACTGACAACTGACTGCTGATCGCTGACCTCTGCCTTAGTGTGCCGCCCATTGAATCTTGGTCAGGTCGATGCCCTCTTGCACCATCTCGTAAAGCGGCGAAAGCTGGCGCAGATGCTTCACTACGTCGATCACCTTGGCCGCTACGTAATCCACCTCGGCCTGAGTGTTGAAGCGGCCCAGCCCGAAGCGGATCGAGCTATGAGCTACATCGTCGCCGAGCCCGAGGGCCTTCAGTACATAAGACGGCTCTAGCGTCGCGGAAGTACAAGCTGAGCCGCTGGAGACGGCTACATCGTTGATTCCCATCAGCAACGACTCGCCTTCGACGTAGACAAAACTCACATTGAGATTGCCGGGCAGCCGGTGTTCCATCGACCCGTTGACATGGATGTAGTCGAGCTCCGATTCGAGCTTTGCTTTGAGCCGGTCGCGCAGTCCGCGCAGATAGGCTGCCTCATTTTCCATCTCTTCCCGCGCGATCTCGCAGGCCATGCCCAGGCCGACGATTCCGGGGACATTCAAAGTGCCGGACCTCATGCCGCGCTCGTGGCCGCCTCCGTCGATTTGCGCGGCGATCTGCACGCGCGGATTGCGCCGGCGAACGTAAAGCGCACCCACGCCTTTGGGGCCGTAGATCTTGTGTGCCGAGAGCGAGAGCACGTCGATGTTGTCGGCAATCACGTTGACCGGGACCTTGCCTAGCGCCTGCACGGCGTCAGTGTGGAAGAGAATTCCCTTATCGTGGCAGAGCTTGCCAATCTCGGCGATTGGTTGCAGGACGCCGATTTCATTGTTGGCCGCCATGATCGAAACCAGGATGGTCTTGTCGTCCATCGCCCGCTTGAGATCTTCGAGATCGATCAAGCCGTCGGCTTTAACGGGAAGATAAGTGACGCGGTAACCATACTTTTCCAGGCGCTTGCAGGTATCCAGCACGGCTTTGTGCTCGGTGACCTGGGTGATGATGTGGTTGCCGCGCTCGCGATACATCTCGGCGATGCCCTTGATGGCCAGATTGTTCGACTCGGTGGCGCCGGAGGTGAAGATGATCTCCTTGGCCGTAGCGCCGATGAGCCGCGCAATCTGCTCGCGCGCTGTCTCGACAGCCTGCTCGGCCTCCCATCCAAAGGAATGGTTACGGCTGGCGGCGTTGCCGAATTTGCTGGTGAAATAAGGCATCATCGCTGCCAGAACACGCGGATCGAGCGGGCTGGTGGCATGGTTATCCATATAGATGGGGAGCGTTACGCCTTCCGGCACTTCTATCTGACTTGTAAATGTGCTCATCTCGTCTCCATTTTCATCGACCATTACACTTGACTCATCGCCACTTTACCCGGCGCAGATCTGGAATTTTCTGCTACAAGGTCAGCTCTACCAACTGATGCGCCCGCGCCGCCGGCTGTTCGTGCTCGGCCAGATCCATGATGCTGATGCTTTTCAGCACACCGGCGATCGTCTCGTTCACCCTCGCTAACGGTTCTTTGATGGTGCAGCTCGGCGTCAGTTCGCAACCGGTCTTGCCTTTGGTGCAGGAGGTGATGAAAAACGGCCCGTCGATAGCCAGAATCACCTCATAGGCCGAGATCGAGCGTGCCTCTTTGGCCAGCGCATAGCCGCCGTTCATGCCGGCGTGGGAACGTAGCAGCCCTGATTTAGTCAACTGCTGCAGGATTTTGGCCAGCAGTTGCGCCGGAATCCCATAGGCGTCGGCTACATCCTTGGCGCTGAGTGCAGGCTTCTCAGGGTGCTCGGCCAGGTACTTGAGCGCCATCAGGCCGTAATCCGCTTTCTTGGTCAACTTCAGCATTGAATATCCGACTTCTTCGGTCCGTATTCAGTATACGACCGTTTCTGTCGGGATTCAAGTCGCGGCCAGGATTGCTGCGGCTGGAGCAAAAAAACTTGCCAGTGAAGAAAAGATTCAACAAATAGGGGTTTGAATTTGGCGAAAATGCCGATACAATCTGGCGGGTAGTGTAGTTCATTCCACCAACACCAAGAGCGATGGCAACCGTCTGCAAGCACCCTAAGGTACGAGTCGTCTCCCGGCACGAAGACACCGAGTTTGTCGAGTGCCTGGATTGTGGCGAGGTCTTTGACTCCGAAGAGTTCCGCGACATGGAGATCGAAGAAACCGTCGAAACAGAAGGCAGTCTTGAAGATTCCTGAGGCTCAGCGGCCGCTGCTGGTTTAGTGGGATGACGGCAATCGATCCACGCCTCCCGGCGAGGATGGTGAGTTGCGGCGGTTCATGCGCGCCTGCCTTGCAGCCCCTGGACTACTCATATCAGTAATGAGCGCCGATTTTGAAGAGCGTGTGAATGAAGATCGCCGGAAGAATGCTCCTGCTTTTCTTCCGGTAGCGCGCCGCGACCACCCCTTCGATACTCGGCAGCGAGATCACTGAGACTGCTATGGATTCATCCTTTGCCGCCGTGGCCATTGGCGGGTTGAGCACCCACTCGTCTGGCCGCGACCCATGCGTAATGCAGCCCCGACGCAACCGTCAGCCCGATCGTGGCATCGAGCGCCACCAGTCGAAAGAGCACCACCCAGTGAACCGGCGTGAGTTGGTGCAACAGCACGGCCGCCACTGCCGAAAGCTGAGCCAGAGTATTGGCCTTGCCAAAGATGCTTGGGCTGAACTCCCTTCGGCCCGTAGCCGCATATAGCAGGGCAGCCACCACCAGAATTCCCACATCCCTGCCAAAGACCAGCACCGTCACCCGCATCGGGATCAGACCTTGAACCATAAGCACCACGAAGAGCGTACTCAGCAGCAGCTTGTCGGCCACCGGGTCAAGGTATTGGCCAAGCATGGTGCGCTGTTTCAAGAGGCGCGCAAGCAGGCCATCGAGCGCGTCGGTCAGCCCCGCGGCGACAAACAACCCCAGGCTCAGCGCATAGCGGTGCTCCAGAATGGCGGCCACCAGAAACGGCGCCATGCAGATGCGCAAGAGCGTGAGCAGGTTCGGAGTCGTTCTATACCGGTTAAGATGTTCGGTTGCAAGGTCTTTCATGGCGGGTTCAAACAGACGGTAGCGTTCCCTCAAACTGGAGAGCGGCCCGGCCGCGAGGGGTTTCTCCGTCAGTCAACGATCGTACAGCATAGTGGATGGAGCCGCCCATTCTTTTCTGGCAGTCCCCGACCCTGATAGACTACCTAAGTCGCATTACAGGCGCGTAGCTCAGTTGGTTAGAGCGCTTCCTTGACACGGAAGAGGTCGTTGGTTCGAATCCAATCGTGCCTACCATTAAAATCAATAACTTAGATGGAAGGATCTGAATTTTTCACCTGCAAAACGTCACCTGCCTCCGTTTTCTAGTCCCCTATACCCTACTGAACAGTTTGCGATCCGGGCTGCAACGCCCGCATCATTGAATCCTGAGCAGCCAGCATCGAAGAATTCACTTGGTGCGTGTACAGGCCAAGCGTTGTCTTGACGTTCGAGTGGCGGAGAAGCCCCTGCACCGTCTTGACATCCGTCCCTTGGTTCACCAGCCAGCTTGCCAGCCCGTGCCGGAAGTTGTGGAAGCCGAACCGTTGCCCCTTCTTGAGCTTCACCCCGGCGGCAATCGCTGCCGGACGGAGATAGTCCCCAGTCAGAACGCTGCTCGATCTAGGCGTCCGCCCCTTGTTTCTTGCGCTGGCGAAAACCCAATCGCTTGGCCACCTGTACACCGTTTCCCTTTGCCAGTCCCGTAAAGAGTTGGCCAGCAGATCGGTAAGCGGTACAGGAGCCTCGGAGTCCTCCGTCTTGAGGCGCTCCACGATTGTGTCCTTTACCCAGACGCGGCGGAGGTTGATTTGCTTGTTCTGGTAGTCAACATCCTCCCATTTCAAGCCCATCGCCTCGCTGATGCGAATCCCCGTGGCGGCGACCAAAACCGCGAGCGCCAGTTCGGCTCCCGATAATGCCTCGAAGATTTTGGCGGCCGTTGCAGGCTCCAGCACAATCGGCTTATAGCCGGACTTCGCCGTTTGCTCAACCCACCGCACCGGATTGGACGAGTCGCTGCGCGGCACAAGCCC
>JBEKOA010000028.1:0-38644 GCA_049522255.1 Occallatibacter sp. | reverse complement strand
GCGGCTGTGACGCGAGCCTTTCTGCCTCAGCTTCGCCGGCAAGGCGCAGGCCACATTGTCATGGTCACGTCCGTCTCCGGACGCACCGCATTCCCCGGACTCGGCAGCTATGTGGCTTCAAAGTTTGCACTGGAAGGATGGACCGAGTCGCTGCGCCTGGAGATGAAGCCGCTGGGGATTCAGGTGGCCCTGGTCGAGCCCGGCTCCTTCGCCACCGATATCTGGACGAGCGCAACGATCTCCGCCGGAACGCAGGATCCGAACTCGCCCAACGCCGCCCGAGTCGCCCGCTGGCGCAAGCGCCTCGAAGCCGCCAAGCCCACAGCCGACCCGCAGCGGGTCGCCGACCGCATCGCGAAGATTCTTGATCTGCGTCACCCGAGCCTGCGTAACGTCGTGGGGAGGGACGCGAGATTGGTTCTCGCGTTGCGAACGCTGCTGCCATGGAGGATCTTCGAGCGCATCCTCATCAAGGCCGGCCAAGTCGACGAGTAGTGAAAAGGCAGAAGCTGCTTTATTACTTGGTTTTGAAAGGGCACGACTTCAGTCGTGCCGCAAGTGCCGCAAAATCAACGCGGGCTTCAGCCGCTGGGGTTCAAATTGCTTCGGAGTCTAAATTCCGGTAATTTCGGTAAACTAGAGCCATGGCGGAGATTCGGCGCAGAAAAACGGGAACGGTCAAAATCGGGCAGGTTCGCGTGGGCTGGGAGGTTCCGGTCGTCGTGCAGTCGATGACCAATACCGACACGGCGGACGTTGCGGGAACGATCGAACAGGTTGCGGCTCTGGCGCTCGCGGGCTCTGAGATCGTGCGCGTGACGGTGAACAACGAAGAGGCTGCGGCGGCGGTCCCGGTCATCGTCGAGGGGCTCGACAAGCGAGGCCTTCGCGTGCCCATCGTGGGCGACTTCCACTATAACGGGCACTTGCTGCTGAAGAAATTTCCTGAGACGGCGCGGGCGCTGGCCAAGTACCGCATTAATCCCGGCAACGCATCGATTGGGAAAAAGGATAACGACAACTTTCAGGTGATGATTGAGTGCGCGATCGAGAACCAGAAACCAGTCCGCATCGGCGTCAACTGGGGCTCGCTGGATCAGCAATTATTGACGCGTCTGATGGACGAGAACAGCCGTCTACCGCAGCCCGTGCCGGCACGCGAAGTGATGATGGAGGCGATGGTCCGCAGCGCGCTCGATTCTGCCGCGGCCGCCGAGCGCTACGGGCTGGGACACGATCAGATTATCTTGTCGGCGAAGGTCAGCGGCGTGCGCGACCTGATCGATGTCTACACCAATCTGGCCTCGCGCTGCGATTATCCGCTGCACCTCGGGCTTACCGAGGCAGGCATGGGATCGAAGGGGTTGATCGCCTCGACGGCAGGCCTTGCGCCGCTGCTGCTGGCCGGGATTGGTGACACGATTCGCGTGAGCCTGACGCCCAAGCCGGGCGGCGACCGGACGGAGGAGGTCCTGGCCGCTCAACAGGTCTTGCAGTCGCTCTCGATTCGCAGCTTTTCACCGCAGGTAACGAGCTGCCCTGGGTGCGGGCGGACTACGAGTACATATTTCCAGGAACTGGCCGAGCAGATTCAGAGCTATCTGCGCGTCTCGATGCCGGAGTGGCGCAAGAAATATCCCGGCGTGGAGGAGTTGAAACTGGCCGTAATGGGTTGCGTGGTCAACGGGCCCGGCGAATCGAAGCACGCGAATCTCGGGATCAGTTTGCCTGGGACTTTTGAAGAACCGAAAGCGCCGGTCTATGTGGATGGGAAGCTCTATACGACACTGCGCGGGGAGACGATTGTGGAGGAGTTCAAACAGATATTGGATAAGTATGTGGAGAGCCACTACGGCCAGGGGGCCAAGAGCTCGGAATTGGTGGGGGTGCGGTAGGATTGATCGTGGACGGCTCGGGCAATCGAAGCTTCTTTCGTTGCCGGGATGCCCGCCACCTTGTTGAACGTCGAGGCGAACGTGGGAGCATTTTCCGGCACCAATTATTACAACATTACGACTGAATTCCAGAGTGAATTGAGCGCTGGAGAGTCGTTGCTGTGGTCGGGTCAACCTCAACAGAAGGTGATCTTTCACCAGCAAGACTGGTTTGCAATTCCATTTAGCCTGATTTGGGGCGGTTTCGCCATATTCTGGGAGATGGGCGCCACCGGACTTTGGGGTGACCCCGGAAGCTCACATGCAGCCCCGAGTTTCTTTGCCCTTTGGGGAATCCCGTTTGTTGTTATGGGGCAGTATTTCATCTGGGGGCGTTTCCTCTACACCGGATGGAAGAAGACTCGGACTTTCTATGGCGTTACCAGTAAACGTGTTCTGGTCTTGAATTCTGGCAACAACCGTCGAGTTACGGATGCCTTTCTCTCCAATCTTGATTCTGTCTCCCTGACGACTCGACCGGATGGGATCGGGACAATTGAATTTGCGCCGGAGCCCGAATCACAATCCTCGTGGGGCTCAAGCTCTGGCTACAAGCGCAGGAACCAGATGGACATCAACCTTTCGCGGTTGGTTTTTTTCGATATAAGTGATGCGCGAAATGTGTACCAGCTGATCCAATCTCAGCGTGAGAAGTCGCGAGTATAGACCAGTACCGCATCCGTTCTTTCATTCTTTTCTGAAGTTCATTGCCGGTCGCAGATCTCATCGCGGTTGAACACATAGTCGTCGGGAAGAACAAAACGCATCTTGCGCATCTTTTCGAGGGCTTCCAGTCGCTTTCTGTCACGACTCACCTCGAACCGATGCTCTCCAGCTACAGCGATCTCCATTTCCTCGCCGGCGTTCAAATTGAGTTCTTTCACAACCGAGGAAGGAATTCGGATCGCCAGACCACTTCCGCGTTATCCGATGTTCATTGTCTGCCTCCATCTGGTCCCCTCTTACTGTAAATCGGCATGGGCGGGGATTGCGTCAGGTTTCGCTTCCCTTTCCTAGCGGAATCGCTGTACGATTGCGACATTCATCTTTGGAGGCTTGGCTTGGCGCTGCGGCGATTTAGCTGGTTTGTGCTCTTGTGTTTGATTGCGCCGGGAATGGCTTTGGCCGCCAAGGCGAAGCCCTGCGTAACCGCCGATGAAGCCACCAAACTCGTCGACAAAGATGTCTGCATCTCTGCGCATATCTATGACGTGGTTGAGCTGCCGGACGGGACGCGGTTTCTTGACGTTTGCGCGCCGCAGACGCCGGACGATCAGTGCCGGTTCACCATCGTGAGCCTGTGGGAGGACCACGAGGAAGTGGGCGAACTGAGCAAGTACCGCGATATGAATGTGCACGTGAGAGGGATTGTGCGGCCCATGCACGGGCGGGCGGGGATGGTGGTGAGCCACGCGCGGCAGTTCTATGGCGGGCCGCCGAAGTTCAGGCCCAATCCGAAGTTGGCGCGGGGCTTCAACGCCGATCAGACCCGGCCGGCAGTCAACGATCCCAATCTGCGCTCGCAGGGCGGTGGGCGGGCATTCATGAATACGCGGGATAAAGAGACGACACCGGGGAAGTAACGACGGCTGCTAGCTACTAGCTTTTAACTTCTAGCCCTTTTTCCGCGTGATAGAGCTTTGACGCGTTTATGAGAATTCGCCACACGAAAAAAGCTAAAGGCTGGAAGCTAAAAGCCAGAAGCTGTATCTTCCAGCGGCGGGGCGAAGCGGGCGCCGGCACGGAGAATGACGCTGGAGACGACCAGAGCGATGAGGGTTGCTCCGAGGGCCAGGCGCAGGCTGCCGGCGCGGTCGGAGATGAAGCCGATGATCTGCGGCGAGAAGGTGTCTCCGAAGCAATGAATGATGAAGAGATTGCAGGCAATGGCCGTTGCGCGGATGGGGCCGGAGACCGAATTGACGATGGCGGTATTGAGCGGGCCGGTGTTGAGGAAGAGGAAGAATTCGGCGGCGAAGAGTGCGGGAATAGCCCAGGCAGCCGGGCCGAAGAAGATCAGGATACCGCAAGGCAAGGTCAGGGCGACGCTCCAAAAGGACAGTAAATAGAGAGCGCGGTGATTTGTACGCAGCCAGCGCTGGGCGATCCAGCCGCCGATTAGAGTTCCGGCGATGCCGTCGATGACAGTAATAGCGCCGACGACCTGGCTGGAGGCTCCCACAGTGAGACCAACAGACCGGCGCAGGAATTCGGGAACCCAGGCCGAGATCCCGCCCATGGCAAAGGTAAGAGTCGCCAGGCCGAAGGTAGCTGTGAGATAGGCAGGGTTGGTGAAGAGCTTTAGAACCTTCCGAATGAATTCGACAACGGATCTCCAGAAGGTCGTCTCTTTTCGGATGGGCCTGACGCGGTCAGAGGCTCCCCGCTCCGGCTCGCGACCCCAAAGGCCATAAAGCGCGGCGATGACGAGTCCGGGAATGGCGCATAGAAAGAAGGGAGCACGCCAGCCCCAGAGAGGGCCTAATTGTCCTCCGGCCAGATAGCCGAGAGCCGCGCCGACCGGGATTGCCAAATAAAAGATGGATAGAATACGATTGCGGTCGCGTTCGGGATAGAAGTCTGCGAGCACCGCGGGAGCGAAGATGCCAAAAGTCGCCTCGCCGACGCCGACGATGGCATGGCGAATGTAGAGGGTTGTATAGTCGTGAACCCAGGCGGTGGCCAATGTGGCAAGGCTCCAGAGCACCGCTCCGGCGATGATCAGCGGCTTGCGCGGGAACCAGTCTCCCAGCCAGCCGGTGAGCGGCGCAGCAAACATGTAAAAGATGAAAAGCGCGGTGGTCAGGGCGCCCATCTGCTGGTCGGTCGCGTGAAACTCGTGCTGGATCAGGGAGACTTCGCCGGGGAGAATATAGCGGTCGATGTAGTTGAGCAGGTTGAGGCCGATGAGCAGCACGAGCGTCCCCTGGGCGGGGGAGATGCGGAGTCGAAGGGTGCTGGAGGTCGTTGCCAAGGGAGTCGGTTTCGCTTCGTTGCCGGACTCCACACGAATATCACACGGGCCCTCAATAAGCCCATGCTTGTCGAAGAATTCGTGGCTTCCCCACCCTAGCCGCAAAAACAAAGACGCGGCGAGGGTGGGGCACCCGGACACTTATGGGGTAACCGGTGCTGCTGGTCTTGGCCAGCGGGCTTCAATGGTCGTGCCGATGCCGCCGCGGGGGCGGAACTCGCCTTTGACGACCGCCCAGACAGGGTCGCTGGCTTTGACTACGTCTTCCAGCACCTGGTTGACGATGTTTTCCTGGAAGATTCCCAGGTTGCGATAGCTGAAGAGGTACTCTTTGAGCGACTTCAGTTCGAGGCAGCGCTCGCGCGGCATGTATCGGATCGTTAGAGTTCCGAAGTCGGGAAGGCCGGTCTTGGGGCAAACCGAGGTCAGTTCCGGATCGTCGATCTGAATCTCGTAGCCGGGAAACTGGTTGGGCCAGGTTTCGATGGCGGGAAAGGGAAAATCGAGGCCGGCTTTGGCATGGTCGTCGGTGTAGCGCGGGGTTAGGTCTGGTTCTACGGGCATAGTCCGATTGTACGAGGATCGGCAGTGGCTAGCCAGATTCACAGGGGCGCCGTTTTCCGCGTCCCCAGGCCATGTGACTGAGTCCTATATACTGACTCTGGTTGCCTGAATGACTCAAGAAAGAAAGCAATTTGATCGGCGCTGGCTCTGGATTGGCGCTTTGCTCCTGACGATTGCAGTGTTTTTCTCGGTGCGGTCGTTGACCCGGGATCGTCTGCCGGTTCGCGTGGCTGCGGCAGCTCATCTGTCTCTGATCAGCACAATCAGCACCAATGGCCGGGTTGAGCCAGAGGTGAATTACGAGGTCCACAGCCCGATTGCAACCACCGTCAAGTCGGTGAATGTTCAGCCGGGGGACGAGGTGGCTGCGGGCAAGCTGTTGCTGGTTTTGGACGACACACAGGCGCGAGCCCGCGAGGCCACGGCCGAGAGCGGCGTAAAGGCCGCACAAGCAGCACTGGAAGCAGCGACCCACAACGGAAGCCAGTTGGAACGGCAGATGACGGCAGCCGATGAGGTGCGTGCGCGGCTGGAACGCGACGAAGCGCGCCGCAGCCTGGATGCGCTGATCAAACTCAACTCGGCCGGAGCGGCTTCAAACAGCGAGGTCGAGTCGGCGCGCGAGCGGTTGGAGACGGCGCAAGCAAGTCTTCACGCATTGGATCAGACGGCAACGAGCCGCTATTCGCCGGCCGAGGTGGAGCGCGCGCGGGCAGCCCTGGCCGACGCTGAGGCCAACTTGACTGCCGCCCAGCAGATCGTGACACAGACCGAGGTTCATGCTCCGGCGGCGGGGACGGTTTATAGCCTCGATGCCGGACGAACGGAGTTTGTTGAAGAGGGCAAACTGCTTCTGCAACTGGCCGACCTGCACCGCGAGCGCATTCGGGCGTACTTTGACGAGCCGGAGATCGGGCGGCTGGCGGTGGGCCAGAAGATTCAGATCAAGTGGGACGCCAAGCCGGGCCGCATCTGGAACGGACACATCGAACGGACGCCCGTCACTGTGATCAACCTGGGTACGCGCAGCGTGGGCGAGGTGCTGGTGAAGATCGACGATGCGGACGGCGGGCTGCTGCCGGACACCAACGTAACGGTGACGGTGACGTTGTCGAGCGATCCAAACGTGCTCAGCATACCGCGCGAGGCACTGCACTCTGAGAACGGCAAAACCTATGTTTACAAAGTGGTGAATGCCAGTTTGCAGAGATGCTACGTGACCATCGGAACCATCAACCTGACACAGGTGGCCATTCTCTCAGGCGTTGAAGAGGGAGATTTGGTGGCAACCGGTACATCCAGCGGACAGCCCTTGCAAGAGGGCATTGCCATCAAGGTTATGCGGTGAGGACACCGGCGAGGCTTACTCTGGCGGGGCTGGGCCTGGCGGCAGCCGCGGGTGTTTATTCGTTCGCTCAAGCCGGCCAGAGCGCACAACTTGCGCAGGCCAACACAGCTTTGCAGGCCGGCGAGGCGGACAAGGCACTGACGGTGCTGAATGGGCTGATCACGGCGGGAGGCGGCGCCGAAGCTTACAACCTCAGGTGCCGTGTCGAGTTCGCGCTGGAGCAATGGGATCGCGCGGCCAACGACTGCGAAGATGCGGTCAAGCGGGACGGGCAGAACTCGGATGATCATATGTGGCTGGCTCGCGCGCTGGGAGAGAAGGCAAGCCGGGCGTCCTTTCTGAGCGCTTATTCGCTGGCCAAGCGGGTTCGAATCGAGTTTGAAGAGGCGGCCCGGCTGAATCCAAAGAATGGAGCGGCGCTGGCCGACCTGGGGCATTTCTACTATCAAGCGCCGGGAGCGGTGGGTGGAGGCATGTCGAAGGCCGACGGAGTGGCCGCGCAACTGGACAAGTTCGACCCGGTCCGCGCCATCGAACTGCGGGGCGAAATGGCCGAGCAGAGCAAGGACTACGGAACGGCCGAGCGGGAGTTCAAGGCCGCGATTGCGAAGTCGCCGCATCCGGCGCTCCAGTGGATGCCGCTGGCCGGTTTCTATCGCCGCCGTGAGCGCTGGGCGGAGATGGAGTCCGCAGTGCGCAGCGGCCAGACCGCCGCGGAGCGGGACAAACGCGCCGCGGTTGCGTTCTACGACGGAGCCGATGTGTTGCAGAGCGCCAAACGCGACACGCCGCTGGCGGCCAAGATGCTCGAAGAGTATCTGGCGAGCTCGGGAAAGACCGAGGAGGCGCCGGCATTTGTAGCGCATACCTGGCTGGCCCGGCTCATGGAACAGCTTGGAGACGCGGCGGGCGCCAGCCGCGAACGCGCGGCCGCGCTGGCTCTGGCGCATGAGTACAAGCCGGCCAAAGATTCGAAACACTGATTTGCAGCATGGAAGGTTTGAGAGCACGTGAAGATCGGCGACAATCCGCGGAAGATCTGGGCGACGATGCTGATCGGTGCGGCGCTGGCGGCAGCGCCGGTGCTGGCTTCGGCACAGGTTTCGCTGGCCACCGTGGTCGATCTTGCGCTGCATAATAGCAGCGCGGTCAAGCTGGCCGAGGCGGATCTGAAAAAGGCACAGGCAGTTCTCGACCAGGCTCAGGACGCGTATATTCCGAATTTCGTGCTCGGCTCCAATGTCGGTTACTCCCACGGTTTTCCGACCGGCCAACCGTCCGTTGGAAGCGCAACCATGCAATCGCTGGTCTTCAGTTATGCGCAGCGCCAGTACCAGAAAGCCGCGCGCGCCGGGATCGACGCAGCCAACCTGCGGCTCAAGGATGCTCGCGAAGAGGTCGCTCTCGATGCTTCCAACACATACATTGAACTCGACGCGGTCGACCATGAACTGCAGGCCGCAAAACAACAAGAGTCCTTCGCAGCCAGTCTTGTCAAGATCGAGCAGCAGCGTGCCGACGCGGGTGTTGACTCGGCACTCGATCTGCTGCAAGCCCGCCTCACTGCCGCCCAGCTTAAACTGAAGCGGCTTCACCTTGAGGCGCGCGCCGGCACGCTGGCCAGGCAAATTGCCGTCCTCACCGCCCTGCCCGTCGGCTCTATCCTGCCTGACCCATCAAGTATTCCCGAGATTCCCGCCATCACAGCGGATGAAGCTCCCCGCAGCCTGCCTGGAATCGAAGCCGCTGGATCTCTGGCACGATCCAAACAGTTCCAGGCCCAGGGAGACGACCTTGCGTGGCGCCGGCCGCAGATCGGATTCGGGGCTGTTTACAACTACGACTCCGACGAGCTGAACAGCTACTCTACGTACTACAAGAACTTCACGCCCAACAACGTCAGCTTCGGGGTTCAGATCACATTTCCATTTTTTGACTTTGCGCTTCGCGCCAAGGCCAAAGAGACTGCGGCCGAGGCTCTGCGTGCCACGGTGGAAGCCGAACAGGCTCAACGGCAGAACGACATTCAGATCGCGGAGTTGACCGGCAGCCTGCGCGAGTTGGACACTTTGGCGGAGGTTGCGAGTCTAAAACAACAGATCGCCGATGAGCAGCTCAAGGCCGTACTGACGCAACTGGAGTTGGGCAACGGGGCGGAAGCCGGCCCTGGCGCTCAGCCGCAATTGAGCCCGAAGGCCGAGCAACTGGCGCGCATCGACGAACGGCAGAAGTTTGAGGATGCGCTGGATGCCGGATTTGACCTTGCCAAGGCGCGGCTAAGTCTGCTGCGCGCGCTTGGGCACATGGAAGACTGGCTGAACGAGCTGCACGGAAAATAATTCGGAAGCAAGACGGCGGCGAAAAGCCTGCCAAATCAGATGAAAAGTACCGAAATGTTAGAATAAAGGAGATGTCTATGCCTTTGAAAACACTGTTTCTGAATCCGCCCTCCTTTGAGGGTTTTGACGGCGGCGCTGGTTCGCGTTGGCCGGCCACGCGCGAGATCGAGTCCTACTGGTACCCTGTCTGGCTGACCTACCCGGCCGGATTGCTGGAGGGCTCCCGGCTGCTCGACGCGCCCCCGCATCACGTCTCCGCCGATGAAACCATCAAGATCTGCAAGGAGTACGAGTTCCTGGTGCTCTTCACCTCGACGGTGGGCTGGACGAGCGATCAACACCTGGCCGAGGCCATCAAGGCCGCCAATCCATCGATCCGCATCGCCTTTGTCGGGCCGCCGGTGACCACTGACCCGGACCGCGCTCTGACGGAGTGCCCAGTCCTCGACTTCATCTGCCGCCGCGAGTTTGATTACTCTGTGGTCGAGTTTGCCCAGGGCAAGCCGCTGAATGAGATTCTCGGCATCAGCTACCGGCTGAACGGCAAGATCGTTCACAACCCCGATCGGCCCCAGGTCGAGGATTTGGACGCGATGCCCTGGGCCACCAAGATCTACAAGCGGGACATGGACGTGACACGCTATACCGTGCCCTTCCTGCTACATCCTTTCATCGCGCTCTATTCGACGCGCGGCTGCCCGGCGCAGTGCACCTTTTGCCTGTGGCCGCAGACGCTCAGCGGGCACGCCTGGCGCAAGCGGTCCTCTGACGATGTAGCTGCCGAACTGGCCTGGGCCAAAGAGAACTTTCCCCATGTGAAAGAGTTCTTCTTCGACGACGACACCTTCAACATTCAGAAACCTCGCACGGTTGAGCTGTGCGCTAAGTTGAAGCCGCTGGGCATCACGTGGAGCTGCACCTCGCGCGTGACTACAGACCGCGAGACACTGAAGGCGATGAAAGAGGCCGGCTGCCGCCTGTTGATCGTGGGCTTCGAGTCCGGCGATCCGCAGATTTTGAAGAATATCAAAAAGGGCGCCACCGTAGAACGCGCCCGTGCCTTCGCCAAGGACTGCCACGACCTGGGCCTGACCGTTCACGGCGACTTCATCCTCGGCCTGCCGGGCGAAACCAAGGAATCGATCCGCAACACGATCAACTTTGCCAAGTCGCTGGATGTGGAAACGATTCAGGTTTCCATCGCGCACGCTTATCCGGGGACGGAGTTCTACGATTTTGCCAAGGCCAACGGCTTCATCGTAAACACCGCGGCGATGATGGACGAGGGCGGCCACCAGATGGCGCACATCGAGTATCCTGGCCTGCCCACCGACTACGTGCTTGAAATGGTGCATCGCTTTTACGACGAGTACTACTTCCGGCCCAAGGCGGCTTTCCGCGTGGTCTGGAAGGCATTTGTAAATCGCGATCTGCCCCGGCTTTATGTCGAAGCCAAGGCTTTCATGAAGCTGCGCGCGCAGCGCAACAAGATGGTGAAGACGGCACGCAGAACTGCGGCCGATCCACCCGCTCCGGCAAGCGCGGGAGCGTAGCAGCAGCTTCAATTTGTCCCACCGTGGGCGGCGCAATAGAGCAAAACCAGGGGGAAGTGCTCCGGTACCAGCGCACTCAAGTCGACGCGACCCACAGGGAGCGGAGACCTTCAATGATGTGAGTGAGGCTATAGCATTCCTGGTTTCGATCTAGCGTCCGCCCTCGATTTTGTGGAGCCTGGCACTGAGAAAGCTCGAAAAACCTGATGGCTCATCACAGACTTCTGCCGCGACAATACATGATTCTGGGGCTGGTTTCCGTTTGCACTCCACTCGGCGACTCTTGCCTGTCGCGCGGCATGGTTCACATGCCGGCCATCACGCTGGCTCATCCCGTCGAGTTGATCGCTGCTGTCTTCACTCCCTGGATCGTCCTCGGCATCGCGCTCCTGATGGGCTACTTCGCCAGCTACCTCACGGCACTCTCGTGGGCCGATCTGACATTCGTCATGCCCGCGGCGGGTTTCGGCAATGTGGTCATCGCGCTGCTCTCGCGCTTCTGGCTGCATGAGACCATCTCGCTTGAACGCTGGGCAGGAATTGTGCTGATTACAGTGGGCGTGGGTCTCGTGGCGCAAGGACCGTCGCTGACGAAGAGGCCGGCCACGGAAGCGTCTGCTCTCACAGAAGCAGAACGGCTGGCTCTAGAGGAGCAAGTGAGATGACAGTTCCCTTCCTCGCTCCGCAACCCGGTCTCTGGATCTCCATCGCCATGATCGCCGCGATTGTGCTCACCTCGACCGCAGGCGAGGTGCTGACTGCGGCGGCCATGAAGTCCATCGGCGATCTGGATGAGATTCGAGCGCACTCAGGGCTCAAGGGCGCCATTCGAGCCGTCCTGACCTGCCCGCTCTTCTTTGCGGGCGTGTTTTTTCTTGCTCTGGCCTTCTTTTCCCTGCTGTTGGCGCTGAATCACCTTCCCGTAAGTCTGGTCGCTCCTGCCTCGGCCTCGCTCACGCTGGTAACCAATGCCATTGCAGCCAAGCTCTTTCTCAAAGAGAATGTGGATCGAAGACGATGGACTTCGGCTGTGCTGGTCTGTGTCGGAGTGTATCTCCTGGCGCACTGAAAGGCAGCATCCAGAGCAAAATCTGGAATGCTCTATCCTGATTAGCCCCAGAGTATTGGTCACGCGATACATCTCACCTGGTTTTGCGATATCCACCCACTGAAACCGCCACCATCGGGTGCCCAACCTTCGCAGCGTTATTGGCTTTGCTGCTTCGGGGTCCCTAACAACCGGGGTCCCCGAGAAGCGGCCGTTGCATCTTGGGGTGGTAACACCAGGTCTTTATTGTTGGGGCAAGGTAAGGTGGGGTATTTTACTTACAGCCTTTTATGGTTCCCCCCAGGAGGTCCGCATGAACACCAACCCATTCATTCCCGCGCGGCGCCAAGCCATAGCCGGAATCGCCGCTTCCGTCGCCGGGATTGCCGCTGTCTCGCTCTCCACTGCCAGGGGCCAGCAAGCCTCCATGGCAGAGAAACCCTCCAACCCCGCCCACCAGTCCCTCACGGCCATCCATTACGAAATTGACTTTCACCCCAGCCCGCAGCGGCTTTACTCGGCGATCCTCGACCAGAAGCAGTTCGCCGCCTTTTCGGGCCTGGGAGCCATCATCGATCCCACTCCCGGCGGAGCCTTCTCCATGTTCGGGGGCCTCATCGTCGGCCGCACCATCGAACTCGTCCCCGATCAGCGTATCGTCCAGGCCTGGCGGCCCACCCATTGGGATCCCGGCGTCTACTCCATCGTTCACTTTGAATTCAAGCCGCGCGCGGCCGAAACCACGCTCAGCTTCGACCACACCGGCTTCCCCGCAGGCGAATACGACGCCCTGGACTGGGGCTGGTCCCACCACTACTGGGAGCCGCTCAAGAAATTCCTCGCTTAATTGTCGAGAATCATGAGTCCACAGTTTCGATTTTGAGAGCTGGATTTGAAAGGCTCCGAAGGAATCTCACCCGCCCGCAATCGCCCCGATAACAAGTAGCGGTTCCTTGCCCTCTTTCACCGCACAAGGTAACTCTGCGTCTACCGGCTCGTGCGACCAATCCTCTTCGCAGGCGAAGAAGCGCAGGAAGGCTCGGCGCTCGCCGGTCTCATACTCGCGGATTGTCCCGCGCAGCATAGGATAAGCGCCTTCGAGGGCATCCAGCACGCGCCGCATCGTTACCGGCTCGGCGACCGGCAGCGCGACCTCCGCTCCAACGTGCGCGAGGTTGCGCAGATGATAGGGCAGGATGATGCGCACACTCCGCGGCGCGTCGCTCATGCCAGCGTCTGCACCTCTACGGATAGAACGCCTGGCAGGTCGTGGACAATTGGCTTCCAGTTGTCGCCAGCATCGGCGGAGGCGTAGACCTGGCCACCGGTGGTGCCAAAGTAGACTCCGCACTCGTCAAGCGAATCGACGGCCATGGCGTCGCGCAAGACATTCACATAACAGTTCTGCTGTGGCAGTCCTTTGGTCAGCGGCTCCCACTCATGGCCGCCTGTCTTGCTGCGATAGACGCGCAGTTTGCCCTCCGGCGGAAAGTGCAGTGAGTCGCTGGTGATGGGCACTACGTAGAGGGTCTCCGGCTCATGCGCATGCACGTCGATGGCAAAGCCGAAGTCGGTGGGCAGGTTGCCGCTCACCTCCCGCCAGCTCTCACCCGCATCGTCTGAGCGCATCACGTCCCAGTGTTTCTGCATGAAGAGCACGCCGGGGCGCGCGGGGCTCATGGCAACGTGGTGGACGCAGTGCCCGATCTCAGCCGTCGGGTTGGGAATCGTGTTTGAGACCAGCCCCTTGTTGATCGGCTTCCAGGTTGCGCCGCCATCGTCAGTTCGGAATGCTCCGGCAGCGGAGATGGCAATGTAAATGCGATTGGGATCGGCGGGATCGAGAATGATCGTGTGCAGGCACATGCCGCCGGCGCCGGGCTGCCATTTGGGGCCCGTCCCGTGGCCGCGCAGGCCGGCGAGTTCGTTCCAGTTTTTGCCTCCGTCGGTGGAGCGAAAGAGCGCGGCATCTTCCACGCCGGCATAAACTGTCTCAGCGTCGGTAAGCGAAGGCTCAAGATGCCACACGCGCTTGAACTCCCATGGATGCTGCGTGCCGTCGTACCACTGATGCGTGGTGAGCGGCTTGCCGGTCTCAGGTGAGACGTCGTAGAGGAAGCGGTTGCTCTTGGCAGGGGGCCAGGTTGGCGTGGCGTCTTCAGGCTTCACGCCGGGCTGTTCCCAACTCTTGCCGCCGTCAGTGGAGCACTGCAGCAGTTGGCCAAACCAGCCGCTGGTCTGGGATGCGTAGATGCGGTCAGGGTCTACCGGCGAACCCTTCATGTGATAGATCTCCCAGCCCGCGAAGTGCGGCCCGTCGACCTTCCAATCCTGCCGCTTGCCGTCCGAGGTCAGGATGAATGCGCCTTTGCGCGTTCCCACAAGTACCCGTACAGTGCTCATGGCTCTCCTCAATCTCCCCGCTCCAGCCTCCAGGGCCGGACTTCCGCAAGGTCCGTTTCGAGATTTTTGACCGACTCGCCGTCAAAATGCAACCAAAATCTGCGCGTGCGGCGCTCGGCCGACCTTGACCTCGCTCAGGGACGCCAATGCTCTAAACTCAATTCTGGGACCCTCTTATGATTAAGTTCTTCGGCGGCAAAAAAGATCGACCGGATGAGACACCCTCGACGGAGCCAGAGGCAGCCGCGGAAGAGACGCCGAAATCCGGCTTCTTCAACCGCATGAAGCAGGCGGTCTCGCGCACCCGCGAGTCGCTCTCGACCAAAATCGAATCGATCGTCGCCCTCACGCGCACGGTGGACGAAAAGACCCTGGAAAGCCTTGAAGCGGTGCTGTTGACCAGCGATCTTGGCGTCGAAACTACAACGGCGATCCTCACCGCGTTGCGGGAGCGGGCCAAGCGCCAGGCCATCGAAGGCGGCGACGAACTGCGCTCGCTGCTCAAAGACCAGATTCGCGCCATCCTCGAAGCTCCCATCGCCAACCGGCCCGCCTCAACTCCGGTCGACGGCCCAACGGTGACTTTTCTCGTCGGCGTCAACGGAACCGGCAAGACCACCTCGGCCGGCAAGCTCGCCGCGTGGTACCGAGGCCAGAATCGCACCGTGCTGCTCTGCGCAGCGGACACATTTCGCGCCGCAGCCATCGAACAGCTTGAGGTCTGGGCCTCGCGTAGCGGCGTTGAGATGATCAAGACGCGCCACGGAGGCGATCCGGCAGCCGTGCTTTACGACGCGTGCAGCTCAGCCAAGGCGCACAAGATCGACGAGCTGATCGTCGACACAGCCGGCCGCCTGCACACCAAAACCGGCCTGATGGACGAGCTGGACAAGATGCGCCGCACGGCGGCCAAGCTGATCCCCGGCGCGCCGCACGAGGTGCTGCTGGTGATGGATGCCACGACCGGCCAGAATGGCTTGCAGCAGGCGCGCCAGTTCACGCAATCGGCAGGGGCGACCGGGATCATTCTCACCAAGCTCGATGGCACGGCCAAGGGCGGCATCGCCGTGGCGATTGCGCAGGAGATGGGCCTGCCCGTGCTCTTCGCCGGCGTCGGCGAGCAGATGACCGACCTGCTGGAGTTCTCGCCGGCGGAGTTTGTAAACTCACTACTGGATTAGGATGAACCTCTTAGAGCAAGACCGTTATTGGATGCAGCGCGCCCTCGAACTGGCACGGCGCGGGATCGGCGTCACCTCGCCCAACCCTGCTGTCGGCTGCGTGATTCTGGACCGCGCGGGACAGGTGGCCGGCGAGGGTTGGCACGAGTACGACCTGCTCGAACACGCTGAAGTCGCCGCGCTCAAAGTGGCCGCGCAGCACGCAGGCGACCGCCTTCTCGGCGGCACGGCGTATGTGAACCTTGAGCCCTGCAACCACACTGGCCGCACCGGCCCGTGTACCGAGGCAATCATCGCCTCCGGTCTGCGGCGCGTAGTTGCCGCCACGTTCGACCCCAACCCCGCCGTCGCCGGCCACGGCCTTGAACGCTTGCGAGCGGCAGGGCTTGAAACGGCTGTTGGCCCATGCGAAGCCGAAGCGCGCCGCCTCAACGAAGGCTTTGCCCGCTGGAGCCAGCATCGCCGCCCTCTGGTGCTGATGAAGGTAGCCATGACCCTTGATGGCCGCATCGCCCCGCAGCCGGACCAGCAGACGCCGCACCAGCCTCACTGGATTACCAGCGAAGCCGCGCGCGCCGCAGTGCAGCCGCTGCGCTGGCAGGCCGACGCCGCGCTCACCGGCGTCGATACCGTTCTGGCCGACGACCCTCTGCTCACCGATCGCAGCGGCCTGCGCCGCCGCCGGCCCCTGCTGCGCGTGGTGCTGGACTCGGCTCTGCGAATGCCTCTCGATTGCAAGATGGTGGCCACGGCGCACAACGATGTCGTCGTCTTCACCGTTTCCAAAGACGAGGCCCGTGTGCGCGAGCTGACCAGCCGAGGCATTCGCGTCGAAGTGTTGCCTGCCGAAGCTGGCCGCGTCCCGCTCGCCAAGGTGCTGGACAAGCTGGGCGAGGAGGGGATTCTCACGCTGATCACCGAGACCGGCACGCGTCTGAACACCGCGCTGCTGGCTGGGGGCCTGGTGGACCGTGTTCATCTCTTTGTCTCCCCGCAGATCATGGGCTCGGACGCCGTTCCCGCCTTTCGCGGCATGGCTAACGCCATCCGCATGGCCGAGGTCGAGGTCGAGCGCTACGGCGACGATCTGGGGCTTTGCTCGCTGCTCAGAGATCCCTGGCCGGCAGCGCAAGAGCAATGACGCCGGGGCGGGTGGAAGCACAGGCGACCCTGCAATCATCTGCGCTGCGGGAGCGATCTATTTTCCGCTGTTCTCTGGCGTTCCCAATGGTCTATATTGAATCCACGCGCATCGGGAGAGACCCGATTCCCGCTGAAGATTCCCCGGCCGCCGCGAAGTGAAGTCGCCAAGACGCGAAGACGCCAGTTTGATCTCAAAACCGAAGCCGTTCCGTTCGGAGCGGTATGCACTGCTGTTCCGCGATGATCGAAGTGCCGGTTGCGGGATCCATGGCTGTTTGCAGCCAGAATCAGGTGGTATTGAATGAAGATTACCGACACAATTGGAGTGCTGCTGGAGAACAAGCACGTGAACACAGTGCTGTCGATCGCGCCCGAGCGCTCGGTCTACGAGGCGCTGGAGAAGATGGCCGAGCACGACATAGGCGCCTTGCTTGTGATCTCAGATGGCGTGTTGGTCGGCATCCTGTCGGAGCGCGACTATGCGCGCAAATGCATCCTTCTAGGCCACCCCTCGAAAACGACCAAGGTCGAGGAGATCATGACCAGCCCTGTCTTCAGCGTAAGCCCGCAGCAGACCGTCGATGAGTGCATGACCCTGATGACCGAACACCATTTTCGCCATCTTCCGGTGTTGCGAGAGGACGAGGTGGTGGGACTGGTATCGATCGGCGACCTTGTGAAGTGGGTAATCTCAGGCCAGGCACATCACATTCAGGCGCTGGAAGGTTACATCGCGGGAGCATACCCCGGATAGATCGCGACCCGGCCATTGCGCGGACTGGTGACAATTCACCCAGCGTCATTCAACTGCAAAATCCATTCATGCGATGGCTAACGGTTGGACAAAGCTTGACGGGCGGAGCGAAGTTCGGCGGCAAGGACCTGAAGGATCTTGAACGAAAGTTCCGGGTTGGCCTGCATCGCGGCGGTGAACTGTTCGCGGGGAAGAAAGCTCACCCGGGCGCCGTCACGGGCGATTGCGGAAAGCGTGTAGGGTCCGTTGCCGATCAGGCCCGGCAACCCCAGCAATGAGCCCGGATACGCCTGGACCTGCATGACCTTCTGACCGTTGGGCGAATCCATCGTGAGGGTGATCTCGCCCTGATCGAGAATGTAGAGACCCTGTGGACTGTCGCCTTGCTTAAAGAGAACGCGATCTTCCGCGCAGGAGATTTCGGTGGATTTCTTCTCAAGCTCCTGGATCAAATCCGGGTCGGCGACAAATGCAGACGAATCTAGCTTCATTTGGAGTCTCCATGGATGAAAACGGGGAAAGAAAGAGCACGAGCGAATCTGCCGGCCTGTGCAGCTATAGTTTCACTGTTAGGGGTCCATTTTAGGTGATGGGCGTCACATATTGGTGGTTATCCCAGGAGGATGGAGGCAGTCTGAGGGGAGTGACGGCGAGTGGCGGCTCTCTACTGAAGCCAGCGAGAGGAATGCCGGAGCCAACGTCAGAGGGTTTTCGTTCCCTTAAAATGAATGTATGTTTACCGGAATCATCGAGCAGACGGGAACGCTGGTTGGACTGGAGAGCCGGGGCGGTGTGCGGCGGATTACGGTCGAGGCGCCAGGGCTGGCCGGGCAGTTGCGGGAGGGCGATTCGCTGGGGGTTTCCGGTGTTTGCCTGACGGCGCTCGACGTGGATCCGAGGCTCTTTCACGCCGACCTGGCGCAGGAGACGCTCGACCGCACCTCGCTGGGCGCGCTGGCTCCTGGCTCGAAGGTCAATCTTGAGCTGCCCACGGCCGCGGGAAGTCCGCTGGGCGGCCACATCGTCCAGGGGCATGTGGATGGCTGCGGGATACTCGCCGCTCTCGATCCGGTCATCTCCCCGGCCGATCCGAACTTCGACCGGCAAACGACCGACTGGACGCTCAAGGTGACCGTCCCCAAGAATGTGCGCCCGTGGATGGTGCACAAGGGCTCGGTGGCTGTCGAAGGCATCAGCCTCACCATCGCCGACTATGACGGCGAAGCAATCACGATTGCGATTTTGCCCCTGACCTACTGGCGGACCAACCTGCACACGCTTGCCGTCGGCGCTCCGATGAACGTCGAGGCCGATATGCTGGTAAAGCTGGCCCACGCGCAACTGTTGGCCGCGAAAAAGCCGGAGTTGGATCTGACCGAGGCCTGGCTGGTGGCCAGCGGGTATTAACCCGAGTTTGACAACCCCTCCTTGCGGACTGATTCACGTCTAATCCATTGGAGCTAAGCGCGCCGCTCCTATCGCTCGTTTCGTGTAACCCCGTATGCTGTTGAACCAGGAGACTTTTATGTTTCGACTGCGCACCTCTGTTTCCGTTCTTCGCCGGTCTACGCTGGCGGTGCTGATTCTGGCCGTTGTGGCCCTGGCTTTCGCGTCCGTGAGCCGCGCCCAAACGCCGCCGCCAGCCGGTCAGCAACCCCAGCAGCCCGACCAGACCGCCCCCGATTCCGGCGGTCCCAGCGGCGACAGTGGGGTGATCGCCCTGCCCAAGAAGAAAGACACGCCCGACAACACGCCGCCGCCCGCACCGGCCGCTCCCAAGATCAAGAACCCGGAGGGGATGCCCAACTTCTCTCTGCGCGTCGAGGTTCCCGAGGTCACCGTGGATGTGGGCGTGCTGCTGGAGAAGACGGGCCAGTTTGTGCCCAGTCTCAAGCCCGGCAACTTCCGCATCTATGAAGATGGTGTGGAGCAGAAGGTAAGCGGATTCAAACGCACCGAGGCTCCGATCACCGCGCTGCTGCTGTGCGAGTTCGCATCGACGAACTACTACTTCATCTACGACATGCGCAACGCGGCTTTTGCTTTTGCGAATCAGTTGCGCCCCCAGGACTATGTGGCCATGATGACCTTCGACTTGCGCACGAAGATCGTCAGCGACTTCACCCAGGACAAGCGGCAACTGCTCGAAGCGGTCAACTCGATGCAAATCCCCCTCTTCAACGAGCGCAACCTATTCGACGCGCTCTATGAGGCTGAGGACCGCCTCAGCCGCATCGAGGGCCGCAAGTACATCATCCTGATCGCTTCAGGGCGCGACACCATGTCCAGGCTGACCTTCGACAAGATCCTGCAAAAGGTGAAGAGCACTCCCGACATCACCATCTTCGCCGTCTCCACCGGCGGCGCGCTGCGAGCGATGACCGAAGGCGGCGGCGGAATGAGCAGCAGCATACGCGACCTGGACTATCTACAGGCCGACAACGAGATGAAGACCTTTGCCAGCCTCACCGGCGGCAGATGGTTCGCTCCACGCTTTGCTGCCGAAATGCCGGAGATCTTCCAGGAGATCAACCAGAATATCCGTTCAAAGTATCAGCTGATCTACCACCCCACCAACGACAAGCAGGACGGCAAATACCGCAAGCTGCGCGTCGAGTTGGTGGACGACGAAGGCCATCCCCTGCGCATGGAAGACGAGAAGCACAAGCCGCTCAAATACGACATCATCGCCCGCGACGGCTATCGCGCCAAGCAGGAAGTGGAGTAGCAAACAAATAGGGTTTCAGGCACAGAAGGGCTGGCGAAGCCGCAGGGACGCCGCCAGCCCTTCTGACAAAGCCGAAATCAATGGCTTATTTGAACTGGGTCACAATGTCCCAGAGGTAATAAGCTGCCACCAGCAGCGTCCATCCCCCAACCAGCAAGCCCGAGACCCGCAACGCTGGTTCGATCTTGCCCACCTTGGCGAGAATAGCTTCCTGCGCTATCCTTTCGTGCTGAAAGGCATCGTCGAGGTAGATCTGGTCCTCTTCATCCCGCTCCAAACTGGAGCGATAAAGAAAAAGAGTGATCGCGACCACCGCCAGTACTCCCCAAACCACCCACATTACCGGCACAAGCGTCATGACTCACCTCCCCGAAGGGTTCCGGCCCCGGATACCGGAGGATCGGAAGGAGTTCAGGTCCAGGCCGGCTGAGGAGCCGCTTCGGTGAACATCATACCCCCGAATGAGTGTTGCGCGCGGAGAATAATTATTGGAGATTTCTCAGGTCGCCGGCAACGGCTTCAAAGGTCGCTTTTGCGACTTTCCCGCGCCTTGGCACATCCAACAGAAGAACACCGTGGAAGAGCTCTTGAATCCATATCCACGGAGCCGTAGAATTGCCTCTACAGCAAGCAAAAATCTCGAATGGGAGAGACCATGGCCACAACCACCGCTGGACCCGCACAGGAAGCACAGGAAACCGTCAAGAAGGCGCCTCTCACCCTGACCCCTCAGGCCATCGCCAAGGTGCGCGAGATCATGGCCACCCAGGATCCCCTGCCAGCCGGGTTGCGCATCGGCGTAGTAGGCGGCGGTTGCTCTGGCTTCCAGTACTCGATGGCGTTTGAAAACCAGAGCGGCATGATGGACAAGGTCTACAGTTTCGAAGACCTGAAAGTATTCGTGGACGCCACGTCGCTGATGTACCTCAACGGCTGCATCGTGGACTATGTCGAGACCCTTGAGGCCGCCGGCTTCAAGTTCGACAACCCCCAGGTGAAATCGACCTGCGGCTGCGGTTCGTCCTTCAGCGTGTAAGAGCCCGGCGTCCGGACTTGGCTTTTCAGCCTTGGTTCGCTCATACAGCAAGGCCCGCTCCCTTTAAAGGGAGCGGGCCTTGTTGCGTTTTGCGAGCTCAAAAGATGGCCCGGCTCGTCGGAACTGCTACTGCGTTGTCGTCTGGGGCGTTTGAGTCGGACTTCCCGACGATCCGCCGGCCGCGTTGTTGCCGCCGAGACCTGAGTTCCCGCCCATGCCTTGGTTTCCGCCGAAACCCGGGTTCCCGCCGCCAAGGCCAGGATTGCCACCGAACCCAGGATTGCCGCCGGGGCCGCCTATGCCACCGCTCTGACCTGAAAGACCATTGCCGCCGGCGCCGGTCAATCCACTCTGCATCATCAACTGCTCCGCCTGCGGGTCGTAGACGAACTCCCATTCGTTGTACTTGTGCTTCGTCTTGTAGACCATGATCGATGGCTTGGGACTGTTGGGCGAAAAGCCCATAATGCCGAGTCCACCAAAAGTCTGCCCGTTCTGGCCGAAGGCAGAGCCGGACGCGGAGGAATTCGAACTCGTATCCGTTGTCGCGCCAGCCGCACTCGGGTCCGTCGGATTCGTTGTGCCGGTGCCGGTAGGGGTAGACGTGTTTGTGTTCGAGCCGATTCCAGCACAGTTTGAGCTGGCGCTGGCGTCGGTCTGCGAGCCGGTCGTCCCGAAGGATGAAGAGCTTGAGGAGGATGAGGAGCCAAACGAGGACGTGCTCTGCGGACTACCGGTGCCTGCCGGATTTGTCCCGCAGCCGCCGCCGACTCCGCCAAGCGGTTTTCCGAAGAAGCCCATGACCGTCGGAGCCTTGTTCATGCCGACGCCAATCGGCTTCCAATCCGGCTTGCCGGTCGTCGGATCCGAGTACTTCTTGCGCAAGAAGCGAATGTTGTTGGTCGGTTTGACCAGCGCGTCCATATTGGGCGGATAGGAGCCGAACTTCTTGTAATACATCCTGACCGCTCGCGCATACTGCTTGCCGCGATTCATGGTCTCCAACTCGCGGTCGCGCTGGATCTGCTTGATGACCTTGGGCATGGCGATGGCAAGCGAGATGGTCAGCAGCGCCACCAGGAAGATGACCGCGATCAGGACAAAGCCCTCCTCGTCAGCATGGGATGAGCCTCGGGATGCGTGAAGATCTGCCATTGGGAAATGCCTGGTTGCGGTTCGCGGTATCCCACTCTTTTCGCAGAAAACGCGAAAAGGATGGGGCACCCGTCGATCGTCATCCGTTTCCGCTCAACCTTAAACCCGCTGCCGATTTCTTGAGCTAAAAACTGGTAGCTAGCGGCTGCACCCACCTCAGTTCGGCTGGTAGGGCAGCGATTGCGTGTTGTTGTAGCCCAGATCGGTGACCTGAACGCTGGTGGGCAAAATGCTACCTACCTTGTAGCGATGATCGACAATCTCGCCGGTGTGGGCGACAAAAATATCCTCCC
The DNA here is from genome assembly GCA_049522255.1 of Occallatibacter sp. Lineage (GTDB taxonomy): Bacteria > Acidobacteriota > Terriglobia > Terriglobales > Acidobacteriaceae > Telmatobacter. The sequence continues at coordinate 16,191 of JBEKOA010000028.1, read as the reverse complement.
CGTGGACGAAGAATGCCTGCACCGATTTGTCCTTGTTCTGCGTATAGCCGAAGTACTTGAGATCGATGGCCGGGGGTTTGGGAATCACCGGACCAGCCGGGACCGCATTCACGGCAGCCAGGGCGGCGGCTGCCTGTTGCTCGCGGGCGCTCTTTACCGGCGTTTCAATCACCGGCGGCGCCGACTCGGCAGAGAAGATGCTCCTGCCCGTGCCCTCGTACTCCACCCCTTCGGTAAGTGCCAGTTTGTCGAGGTGGAGAGCGGGGTCTATGCCCGCGTTGGAGAGCTTCTGGGCCTGCGCCCCGCCAGAGAGACTTACAGTCGTTGTTGCCGCCGTTACCTTGGCTGCGCCCGGAGGAATGCTTGAAAGCCGAGGCGCCGTGGCCGCGGGTGGCGGCGCGGAAGATCCTCCAAACACGTTCTCAAGTTCGTAGCCCCCCACGCAAACGAAGACCACGCCCAGACCAATAAGGAGGTAAACCTGCCATTTCTTCTCTGTTCCCAGACGCATGGCCATGGTTATTCACCCTCCTTTCCCTGAGTGGCGCCAGGCTCGGCTTGCGCATCGCCGGCCTGTGGGGTGGGAGGCAATCCGCTGGCCGCCGCATCGGCAGGCCGCAGCCAGGTCGAGACTCGCAGGCGCAGATTCACCAGGCCGCCCTGCTGGCCGGTCAGCGACATGGCGCGGATGACAAAAAATGTCTGGTCGCGCTCCAGGCTGTTCACAAAGCGCATGATCTGCCGGTAGTCGCCGGTAATGCCCGCGTCCATCGAGATCTCAGTCAGATCGGAACCGGGAGGGCCTTGCGTATATTGCACTCTGGAGAGGCGCACCGGGCCATTCAGCGCCAGCTCGCCGATGCGAATGGCAATCGAGGAGTAGTTGGGCGGGATGCGCTTCAGGTTGAAGGCCTGCATCTGCGCGCGAGATTCTTCGACGCGCTTGTCCAGTCCGCGCAAGGGGGCGGTCTGAATGTCGAGAGCCTTGAATTGAACCTGCTTGGCAGCCAAAGCGTCAGCGGAACTGCCGCTCGTGGCGATCCAGTCCAGGCCGAAGCGGATCGAGAGGCCGATCACCGCGATCAGCAGAACGGCACAGCCTGCGTAGTGCCAGGTGAGCGGGGAGGCCAGTCGCTCACGCCACAGGGATGGTGTGTGGCTCGTGCTCATCGTGGGCCTCCTGAATTGGGGATCGGAGCGGGATTGTGATTCTGATTGCGATTGAAAGCCGGATTGGCATTCGCCGGAAGCCCGTTCGGAGGTAGGAAGGGCGGCCTCACTTGTCCTTGGACCGGAGGAACTTTAGGGGTCGGAATGACTTTGGCTCCCGGAATGCGTTTTGGAAGAGATTGCGAGGCACTCTGGCTGTGGCTCCCTTCATTGGCCGTTGGCTTCTCAACTTTCCTTTGCGTCCTGCGTTCCACTGTTGCGGCTGTGTTGTAGTCAACCAGCAGGTCAAAGTTGACGCGGTTCGAGGCGCTCACCGGTTCCAGTCTTTCGTTTGGGCCGCCGGTAGACTCGGTGCTTTCGCCCACGATGCGGGGGAAAACAAAATACTTTGACCGCTCGAGATTCTGAACCAGATCGACGGCGCGATCGCGCGGCCCGACCACCCGCAGGTGTAGGGTGATGGTGCCTGTCTTGTCCCGAACCGGTTCAAGCGCCGTGACCTGAACACCGCCCGGTAGGACGGTCTCAAGGTCTTCCATGGCCAGTGTCCAGGAGAAGGTCTTTTCGTCGAAGAGCTGGTTGAGCACCGCGACCTGCCTGAGCAGTTGGGCGTTGGCCGGCTGCTGCATCAGGTCGAGGTAGCCCTTGCGTTCAAGGTTGATGGCGTCGATCTGGCTCTGCACGCGCTGTTCGGTGGCCCGCGCCACCATGGCCTTCTGGTGCAGGGCGCGCAGGCCCAGGACAAGGCAAAGGGAGACCACCGCCAGCACAGCCATGGTGATGCGCAGGCGCTTGAGGGCCGGTCTGAGGTCGGCGTAGGGGCGAGTGGCGAGATTGAGTGTTATTCGCATCAGGCTGCTCCCGCCAGCGCGCCCACGACACCGGCCAGGCTCACGAGATTGCCGAGTGGTGTGGCGGCTCCGGTCTCAGGCCTCGGAGCAAGATCGGTCACGGTCAATTCAGCGTCGTCGATCCAGCGGGCAAAGTCTTCCGCGGTGCTGTCGCCGCCAGCCCCGATTCCAGCGTAATGCAAAAGCTGGGGACGGGCGCCGATCTTGTCTTCATAGTATGCGGCTGCCACGGCGATGCCGCGCTGCACCTCCTGCAGGCGCAGGGTGGGGTCTGCGGGCAACTCCAGGGTGCGATAGAGCAGCAGATCCTGGCCATGTGTGATGGATGTGGTGAGAGCAACGTCCCCCAGGTTTGCTGCCAGCACGGGATCGGACGAATCGATCGCCCCCAGAGCCGCCAGACTTGTGGGCAGCACGGCTCCAGGCTCGTAACCCGCCTGACGCATCGCGTTCTCATACTCCTGCAAAACTGAGCCCGGCAGGACAGCTGCCAGCGCCTTGCATTCGGTCTTGGTCTCAAGCAGCACTTGATAACTTAGTCCGGCTTGCTCCACATCGAATGGAACCATCTTGCGCAGCCGGAAGCGGAGAACGGGAAGCACTTCGTCCGGCCGGCTGGGCAGCGAATCGAAGTCCAGGACGAAGACGCGAACCACCGTATCGGGCAGCACCATCGTGACGGAGCGAGTGCGCGGCGAGACCTGACCGAGCGCATTGCGAATGGCGTTGGTCACCACCTCCGGCGCGCGCAGGTTCGGCTCGCCAAGGTCGGGAACGAGCGCACCCTGCGGCAGCGGCTCAAAAGCGTAGACAGGCGGCTGCCCAGCCCCTGGCGATGCGGCGGCCAGCACGCCCTGGGGCGACAGCTCCACCGCAACCGGCGGACGCGCGCCGAGTTGAGAACCGGCTTTGCTTAAGATCGAATTCACTATCGTGATGCCTCGATAAACGTAACCTTGTTGATCTCCTTGAGCGTCGTCAAACCGCGGCGGACGCGATCGAGCGCCGACTCGCGCAGAAAGCTCATGCCCTCTTTCTGCGCCAGCTTGCGCACCTCTGAGGTAGGCTTCTTGGCCAGAATCAACTCGCGAATCGGGTCGGTCAAGTCGAGCAGTTCGTGAATCGCCGTCCGGCCGCGATAGCCGGTGCCGCCGCACTCCATGCAGCCCTGGCCCTCGCGAAATTCGAATCCGCGCCAATCGGCTGGATCCATCGCGCAGGCCCGCAACTCGGCATCGCTGTAACTCACCGGATGCGCGCAATGCTCGCAGATGGTGCGCACCAGCCGCTGCGCCAGAATGCAGTTGAGCGCGGAGACGAAGTTGTAAACCTCGACGCCCATATTCACAAAGCGGCCCAGCACATCCACCACGTTGTTGGCGTGGACCGTGGTAAACACAAGATGTCCGGTCAGCGCGGAGTTGATCGCGATCTGCGCCGTTTCGTTATCGCGAATCTCGCCCACCAGGATCTTGTCAGGATCGTGGCGCAAAATCGACCGCAAGCCGCGGGCAAAGGTCAGCCCCTTTTTCTCGTTCACTGGAATCTGCGTGATGCCGCGAATCTGATACTCGACAGGGTCTTCGATGGTGATGATCTTGTCTTCGTCGCTCTTGATCTCATTCAGAGCGGCGTAGAGCGTCGTCGTCTTGCCCGAGCCGGTTGGGCCCGTAACCAGCACCATGCCGTACGGCTCCCGAATGTACGCGCGGAAGCGCTTCAGGTCGGCCTCGGCAAAGCCCACCACGTCCAGCGTGAGATTGTGGAACTTCTCGCTCATCGACTCCTTGTCGAGCACGCGGAGTACAGCATTTTCGCCATGAATCGTCGGCATGATGGAGACGCGGAAGTCGATCAGGCGGGTCTTGTACTTGACTCTGAAGCGCCCGTCCTGGGGCACGCGCCGCTCGGCAATATCCAGTTCGCTCATGATCTTGATGCGCGACAGGATGGTCGAGTGATGCTCGCGCGCGATGGGCGCCATGGCCTCTTGCAGCACGCCGTCGATGCGGTACTTCACATGGACAGAATCATCGTAGGTCTCGATGTGAATGTCGGAGGCGCGGCGTTCGAGAGCGGTGAAGATCGTCGTGTCGACGAGACGAATAATCGGGCTGATGTCTTCTTCGCTCGTCAGCTTCTCGATGGAGATGTTTTCTTCCGAGTTTTCGTCGCCCGTGAGCACATCGAAGGTAAGCCCTTCGCTGGCTTCGTCGAGCACGCGCTGCGATTGTTCGGTCTTCTTCAGCAGATCGGTGATTTGAGTCAGAGTCGCCACGCGCGGAATGATGCGGTGGGCCAGCAGGCCGGCGATCTCGTCAAGGATCATCAGCCGCGAAGGATCGCTGACGGCAATCACCAGCGCGTCGCCCTGCTGCTCGATGGGCACAAAGTTGTAGCGGAACATCAGTTCGACAGGCACCGTGCGCAGCAGCTCGTGCTGGATCTTGAAGTTCTTCAGATCGACGAACTCGGCATGATAGCGTGCGGCGAGCAGCTCAGCCTGGGCGCGCTCGTCCACGCCGGGGGGAAGCGGAATTGCAAGAACTGCGGAATCAGCCATCGTTTATCCCTGACCTCCGCCCGCTGCCCCAAGGGAAAAGATGGGCAGGTAGAGCGAAATGAGAATGAAGACCACTACAACTCCCATCACGATAAGGATGGCCGGCTCGATGAGCGCCAGAGACGCGGCGAGGGCGGTGGCGACGTCCTCCTCGAAGAACTCCGACACCGAGTTCAGCATCTGCGGCAACGCACCGGTCTGCTCGCCCACTGAAATCATTTCGGCAGCCAGATCGGGAAAGATTTTGGTCTGGATCAGCGCGTCGGCCAGGCTCTTGCCCTCGCGGACCGTGGTAACGGACGACATGACCGCCTTGGCGACGCGCCGCGAAGAGATCGACCGGGCCGCTGTCTCGAGCGACGGCACCAGCGACAGGCCTCCGGTGAGCAGCGTGGAGAGCGTGCGCGCAAACAGTGCGACCTGGTACTTGAGCCAGATCTTGCCAAAGATAGGCAGCTTGACGCGAAAGCCGTCAATCAGATCGCGGCCGTTTTCGGTAATTGAAAAGCGATAGGAGCCGTAGCCGGTCGTCGCCATGATGAGCAGTATCCACAGAATATTGTGCTGCAGGAACGCACCGAAGGCCAGCAAGTCGGTGGTCATCGCGGGCAGCTTGTTGCCCATCTGGTCATAGAGTTTGCCAAACTGCGGCACCACATAAACGAGCATGAAGAACATCAGTCCGAAGACCAGAGTCAGCAGCACGCCAGGATAGATCAGCGAGGCCACCAGCTTCTTTTGAAAGCTGAGCGAGATGCGCTGGAAGCTGACGTAGCGCTCCAGCACCTCCTGCAAATTGCCGGAGCGCTCGCCGGCCAGCAGAGTGGTGGTGTACATGATGGGAAAGCCGCTCTGCGCTTCAAATGCAGATGAAAGCGAGTCGCCGTTCTTCACCCTGGAGCATACATCGTCCAACTGAGAGGCGAAGTGGGCGTTTTTCTGGTTCTTGGCCAGCATCTGGATCGAGCCCAGAATCGGCAACCCGGCGCGGATCAACGTAAGAAACTGCTGGTTGAAGATGAGAAATGGTTCGAGCTTGACCTTGCCCCGCTTGAGGCCGCCAAAACCCGAGCGCGTCTTGACGGAAAAGACGTGGTATCCGGCATGGACAAAGCGCGCGCGAAGCTCCTCGGCGGTGGCCGCCGACTGCACCTGCTCCTGCACGCGGCCGCGCTCGTCGGCCAATTTGATTACGAACTCTGCCATGCCTGTGCCCGCCGGGGGGGCCCGGCCATTTCGTAGGTTTCTTCTCAGGTTTAAGGTTACCAGCTTACGCCCACTCGTCCGGCAACCGTATATCTCCATCCAGTAGACGCGAAAGGGCAAAGCATCGCTCAGAGCAAGAGGATTTGAACTCGCGCCTCAAGGCCAGCAATCGGGACCCGAACGCCCAACTCCAAATTCAGCGATTTCTTGTGTTTCAGCTTGCGGCTGAATCTTCCACCGCACTCGAACCCGGCAGCTTTTGCCCGGCGTCGGCGGCAGATGTTGCCGGTCCCGATCCGAGACCCAGGCCGCAGCGGGAAGTGTATCCGTTATATTTCTGATTCTAAACATAAATACACTCGGGCTCGACAGCCAGCAAATGAATCCGGTTTGGTCCCTCGGATGCCACCGTAGAGACATGAACGCAAAATCACTCTTCCGGATCTTCACCTTTGCGCCAAGGTTCTATCGCGCCGCGGCGCAGAACTCGGAGCAGCCCGCGCAACCACTTCACGAACCATTGCCTGCCCCACCCCATCTCTGCTCGGAAGCCGCCACCCAAAACAACCTCGCCGCCGTTGCAATGCACGTGCAGGTATCGATCACCGAAGAGGTCGAAGCTCGGGGTCAAGACCTCGATGACATGGATCTCTCTTCTCCTCAGCGCATATGCCGCGACTGTGGATCACCCCTGGACCCATTCGGCGACTGCCCCAGAATGGATGCGCGAGGCCGCGAAATGGAAAGCGCTCCACGTTATTGCGAACCCAACGTCATTCACCTGACCCGTCAAAACAAACGAGGGCAGGCGACAGTCGGGCGTCGCGGCGTTCGCCTTTAGACCTGCGCTCAGGGCCCTGACACGGAGCAGATCGATCTTGGTGTTGATCAAGTACAGCTCACTCCGATCGAATTGGAGTGCTTAGCGCCGATTAATGCACCACGAATGGTGAAATCCACAGGTTTCGTCTTTTTTTGCACTTGAATCCACAGATTGAATCGTCCTACTCTCCATCCAGTTGGTGACCCGGCAGGGAATTGGAAACGCAGTTCCCCTCCGGACAGGACGATGCAGGTTGAATTGAACAAGGCAATCCACAGTCGGCAACGGCAGTGGGAGGCCGGAATAAATTTGAAAATGCATCCAGAGTCTGGAAGGAAAGTGCAAGCCCTGATTGAACACGAAGATTCATCCGCGGCCTAGCCCGAGGATGCAAAGTTCGAGTTGAGCCGGGGAGACCTCATCGGCCCGGCCGCAGAAGCAGGACTCGGGGAAACCCGAAGACGCGGAAGCGGCAACGCGGAGGGTGCGAGATTCGAGGACACTCGGAGATCCATCCGCCGACGCGCCAGAGGAGCGAGGATTCGGGGCAACCTGGAGAATCACTCCCGAGGCAAAACCGGAAGGAGAGAATTCGGGGCGACCCGGAGACTCCCCAAGAGGAGGCGCTGGAGAAGCGAAGGGTCGGGGCAACCCGGAACCTCGTTCACCACGCCGCCGAAGGATGCGAGACAAGAGGAAACTCGAAGCTCCATCGCCGGTTATGCCGGAAGACAAGAGAATTCGGGGCAACCCGAAGACTCGTCGGAGGAGGTACTGGAGAAGCGAAGAGTCGGGGCAACCCGGGGCTTAGTTTACAGTGCCACTGAAGGATGCGAGGCAAGAGGAAACTCGAGGCTCCATCGCCGGCACAGCCTGAGGATAAGAGGATACGGGGCAACCCGGATGCTCATCGGAAGGCTGCATGGGACGACGAAGGCTCCAAGGAAGCTGCAGGATCACCGCGATTGAGGCGCCAGAGACTCCGGTTTCTGGCGTCTTCATTTTTGGGCGGGCATGTTAGTCGCGGAAGAACTCGGTTCCGGCAAACTCCTATCCAGACCCATTACGCCAGAAGCGGAACCTCCGCAGCGAGTGCGGCAGCCCTCAGTTGTTTGTCGAGAGTAGCCAATGGAAGGCGCTCATTCATCGCCAGTGCCAAATAGGCGGCATCGTAAACGGAGAGCTTGTGCTTTCGCGACAAGTCCATGACGTACGTTCCATTGGGGGGTGAAGCTACGTCGATGGCAAGTTGCTCGAGCGCCTGGAGAAACCGGTCGGAATCGTCCGGCGAGATTCGATTGCGCCGCTCGTTCATCACTAGGATGTTACGGATTTCGAACCACCATATGGCTGGAACAATTGCCGAGCCAGACTGGATTTCAGCAAACGCGAGATCGGCCAACGGATGATCTTCATCGCGCAAAGCCCAGGTGATCACAATCGAGGCATCCAGGACAAAGCGCATTGCTACATTCGCCCTTCATCCTTCATCGAAAGTATCTCCTCAAGGGAGACCGGCTTGGTACGTTTGCGAATCTCCAGAATGCCCTCGATGGCCCGCTGCACCCGCTCCCGATCCATCTGGGCCTTAGGGCTGATGAGAGCCACTTCTTTGCCATGGCGGGTGACGATCACACTCTCTCCTCGCTCCACATCGTCTAGGATTCGGAGAAAATGAGTTTTGGCTTCGGAGGCTTGAATTGTCTGCATAGATTGACCAGTCCAACTGACTGGTCGAAGTGTAACACAACTTCAGAGAGGCTAACCTGCTACCTGCCACCCGGTCCCTTGCGGTCGTCTTCGCCGCGGCCCTTCGGTTGAGCACAGACTTCCCGGGCCAATTGCCGTGAACGGTGAAGCCAGGCGACTTCGGGCCGCGATGAACCAGCGCCTCGCCGCTCCATCTCTGCCGAAGACTCGGTGTAGCGGAAAAACTCTCGCTGGGCCGAGGTGATTTTCAAGCCTGTCTCACCGACGGATTTCATCTTCATCCAACCAAATACTTCCTACAAATGATAACGCCGATTGGTCTTTGCTATTGCACCGTCCCCTGCGGCCGCAGCCGGCGCAGGTCCAGGGCGCACTCGACGGCATTCTGCGCCTGGATGCGCAGGTTGTCCGAAGCAGCCCACATCCAGAAACGGGAGACCAGGCTCGAGTTGCGCGCGCCCGCCGGATGCACCTCCGGACGCAGCCGGACCAGGACGTCGTTCTGCCCGGTGGCGGCAAGGTTCGAGGGCGAATCGGTATCTTCGAGCACCAGATCCACATGACCGCCGCTTAAGGCATCTTCCAGAGCGGCTATCTCGACCGGCCGCTCCAGCTCGATAGCGATCGAGAAGGTATGGCCGTGGAAGACGGGCGCATGAACCAGTTGCAGGGCCAGGGCGGGCCAGCGGCCGGCGGACAGGGCGGCGTAATGGCGGCGAATCCTCGCCTCGGTCGCGTCCAGGCTGACCTTGGCGGCCTCACCCAGGCCGGAGAGCAGATTATAGGCTGCCTGCGCGTCGTAGAGCTCGCGCGGCAGTCCCTGGAAGCTGAGCAGGTTTACGGTCTGCTGGTGCAGCTCATCCAGGGCGGCGCGGCCAAATTCGCTTGCCGGCTCAAGCAGCGTGGCGGCGGCGAAGCGAACCGGGGCGGCCTGCTGGAGCCTTTCAAGCAATAGAGCCAGAGCCAGAGCCGCCGGGTGAGCCGGGACGACTGCTGGAGTAAACAGATCGACCGCGGCCGCTTCAAAGCCCAGCCACGGCGCGCGCACCACGACACCGGTCTCCTGATCTAGCGCGCCAGAGAGATCCAAAACAGTGGAGCCGGCTCGCAGCGCCTCTTTCCAGTGCTTGCAAGTCAATGCCTCAGTGCCGCAAAAGAAGGTGAAATCGATGCGCTCAAATGCGTCCGGGGCGATAGCCTGGACGAAGGTGATCTCGTCGCCCACCTGGTCTAACTGGCCTTGGACTTCTTCCTCGTCCAGCAGCACAAAGCTGGACGCCGCCAGGGGCGACTCCGACAGGGCTTCCTTCAACTCCCGGCCCACCAGGGAAGAGGCTCCGGCAATGGCGATCTTGTACATAGGCGTCCTTCGATTCATTGAGTTTGATGACGAGGATTATCCGCGATTCAGCGGCTCGGCTTCGGCTACGGCTGATTCAGGAGCACGCGCGGCGGATAACCGCCAGCGGCGGCGGCGCGACCACGAATAGGCCGCCCGCGCCCAGATGCCCGAAAACATATAGACCAAAGCCCATCCAAAGAGAATCCCCTGAGAGAACTTGATGATGATAAAAAGCACAATCGAAACGACGAAAAGAACCTGGAATGGATGGCGGCGAGAGAGGCTCAGCTCCTTGCCTGACCAGAACCTCCAGGTGCTCACCATCAGGAAGCCGCTCGTGCCCACCATCACAACCCAGATGATGGCGATCCACCAGGCTTCGACCGGATAGCCGTTAAAGAAGTGGACGGTGGCGGCTAGCAGACCGGCGGCGGCAGGAATGGGCATGCCCACAAAGTACTTGCGGTCCGGCCGTCCCGGATTGCGTGGCTGGGCGTCGTGGCTGATGTTGAAGCGCGCCAGCCGCGAGACCCCGCCGATGAGAAATAGAAAGCAGATGAATCCGCCCGCGTGGAGCAGGTTCTGGTGCAGATCCGGGCGGATGGAATCGGGAAGAAAATGGAATCCCCAGATCAACGCCAGCAGACTGGGCGCCACACCAAAGGTGATGGCGTCGGCCAGTGAATCCAGCTCCTTGCCAAAGTCGCTGCAGGTGTTGGTCATTCGGGCGATGCGGCCGTCGAGCGCGTCAAAGGGAATGGCGAAGATGATGGCAATGGCCGCCCAGTCAAGATGCGTGTGCGCATCACCGACGCCGCTGATGGCCGCAATCGTCTGGGTGATGGAGAAGAAGCCGGCGCCGATGTTGCCGACGGTAAAGAGCGAAGGCAGCAGGAACATGCCGCGGCGCAACTGCGCCTGTGCTTTGGCCCGGGCGAGCGCTGGGTCGCGTTGGGTCATGAGCGGGCTCCCGGTCGCTCGTTGATTGCCGCCAGCACGCTGGAGCCGCCTTTTACGCGGTCGCCCACCTTCACGCGGAGTTCAGCATCCGCCGGAAGCAGCACATTCACGCGCGATCCAAACTTGATCAGGCCCACGCGCTGGCCGCGTTCGACCCTGTCGCCCTCGTGCAGGTTGAAGACGATGCGGCGGGCCAGCAGGCCGGCAATTTGTTTAAACGTGATTTCAATGCCATCGCCGCGCACAGTGGCGATGTTCTGCTCATTCCGGTCGGCCGACTCAGGATTCATGGCGTTCAGATATTGGCCCTTCTGATAGCGCACGCTGCTGAGAACCCCGGCGATGGGCGAGCGATTCACATGCACGTCAAAGACGCTCAGAAAGATGCTGATCCGCTGTCGCGGCCCATCCAGGGTGGAGATGGCCACCGTCTCTGTGACCAGTCCGTCGCCGGGCGAGACAATCAAGCCGGGCTCGGAGGGGATTGCACGCTGAGGATCGCGGAAGAACCAGAGAAAAAAGGCCGCAAGAAGCACAGGGGCGATGCTCCACGCCCAGCCACTTGTGGCCCACGCCAAAACGGCTGCCACCGCCAGCAAGCTCAACCCGTAGATGTAACCGTCACGAACCATAGTCCCAAACGATTATACGGTGATTAAGCTCGGAAGGGAGAAATCGGGGACGGTCGCAAGGCAAACGCACATCGGATGGATGTACAATTCGACACAGGTCACACTTCTCTGCTCTGCGCACCAAGCGTCAAGAGCATTTTGCTTCACTTATTGCCTGGCGGGCAGCACAAAAGACGGCTCGTACCTCCATCCGAGCGACTTGGAATCCGTCGCTCGACTTCCTTATCCAGAAAAGAGCCTCTTTGCTGCACACTCTCCGTTGAAAGCGGAATCAAAGACGCTGTACGAGCAAAAGGAGCGGCCATGGAAGGACTTGCTGCCGGTTTGGCAAAACAGAGACTCTCTGAGGCGATCGAATCTCTTAGGAGGGGGGACGGCCGCGCGTCATGGGACCGAATGAAAGATGCATTGGCAGGCGGTCTTGCCGATGCCGCTGGCGGTTTGATGCTCCTGAAGACCTTTGCCGCCCGCAACGACCGGTACGACGAGATCATTCGCGAGCTGGAAGCCACCTTGAAACGCCTCGCCGAACAGCCGACCACATTGGAAATCAGCGGATACGGCTACTACCTGCTGGGCAGGTGCTACGCCATCCTGGGGATCAAGAAGGAGAGGTTCCAGTCAGATTTTTACAGGATGGCATTCAGAACGGTCTTCCGCAACAAGCTCATGGAAAAGGCCGCGCATTTTTACCTGCAGAGCATTGCCAGAGACACAAGTTTCTTGGACCCCGCATTCGAACTGGGACTGGTCTATGACATCGGCTTGAACTCAAAGGAGAAAGCCATCGAAGCGTACAAGATGGTCATAGAGCTGAAACCGGACCACACGCTGGCGCAGGAGAATCTTGCCAGCCTCTGCGACGGGTCCAGCCAACTCAAAGAGGAAAGACTCTCGAGCCGCGCATATCTTCTTTCGCCGGACACCGTTGCCCCGCTTCCGGAGCCTAAGCCAGCCGCAGTGCCAGAGCCCAGTCGCTCTCGCTCGCCGGTTCATGCATTTCCCATTCAGGGAGCGCACCGCCAGCGCTGAGGCCGCACTACCTCGGCGCTCGGTTAATTCACCTGCATAGCCCGCTGCTTAAAAACTCTAAACCGCCACCGCTAACCTGCGCTCCAGATTGAAGATCAGGTCTTTGGCGTGCAGCTTGAGCTTCTTGAGGCGCACTTCTTCAATCTGCTCCTCTGTGGAAAGATAAGGTTTTTGGAGCAGTTCTTCCAGCCGCTGAGCGTAGTGGTGATGTTCGGCCTGCAGGCGATTGATTTCTTCGCTCAGCGTGGAGTCCTTTATTTCATCCATCCAGCACCTCCGAATTATTAACGATCATTTACATATATCGCCGCAACAGCACAAACCGCAAGCCAAAAATCAACCGCTGGTAACCCCGGCTGTGGAATATGACGCCAAAATCCGGCTCGCGCGGCATCGCGTGCCCTATATCTCCAAGCGTTTTTTGCCTGGAGATGCGGGAGAACGCCCTCAAAGCTGCAAGCGCATCAGGACCGCATCTTCAACCGGATCAAGGTAGTAGCGCGGCCGACCACCGGATTCCGCGAAACCCAGATGACGGTAAAGCCCAAGCGCCCCCCGATTGGAGGCTCGCACCTCAAGTAAAACCTCAATCACTTGAGCCGCGCGAAGTTCTGTAGCCAGCGCAAAAAAAAGCTGCCCTGCCAGGCCACGTCTCTGGAATTGAGCGGCGACAGCGATGCTTTCCAACTCCGCCTGGGGCGGCAGCAGGCTGGCCATGGCAAACCCCGCCAGAACGCGGGAATCCGGCATCTCGGCCACCAGGGCTATGCGATGCGGCGTGGCTTCGGGGTTCATTGCGGCCAGGTAGGCCGAGCGAGGCCAGTGAGACGCTTCCGTGAGGCTTTGCTCGATCTCGATGACCCGGTCGAGGTCCGCCTCGGTCATTCGGCGCACTTGAACGGCAGCGAGCGGAAGATTCACGAGCGCTGCGCCATAACAGCAGCCGGTTCGTGGGAGACCTCAGCGCCAAAGATCTCCGCATCGCTCCGGCGCAGGTAGTGGCCGTCGAGCAGCGCCAGGTCTACAAATTCGCCTGCGGCCACTCGGGGAGCACACAGCACGAGCGCGTCCGCAGCGGTGGGCGGTGGCGTGCGGATCAATTCGGTGGCCGGCCACGTCAAGCTCAAGAGCTGGGCTGCGGCTTCGTCGCAGAGGGCGACTTGCGGCGGCGCCGGCGATATGGCAGCGAGTTCATTGGCACCGGCGAGCAGTTCCGTAGGAGAACTGCCTTTTGAGGTTCGAGGTTTCCCAGGTCCCAAACTCGGGAGCTGGGGCACCCAGCCTTCTTCACTCGTCCGCAGAAAGACCTCGTTGCGATGCGCATCGAGAGCCGCCCAGGGCACGCCGGATTTCGCCGCCAGAACCTCCAAACGCGAAACGGCCACGACAGGAATCCGCTGCGGCTCAGCCAGGCCCTTTACGGCAGCCAGGCCCACGCGCACCCCGGTGAAGCTGCCCGGACCATTCACGGCCACTATGGCGCTCACATCGGCCAATGTGACTCCGCCGTGCGCAAGCACTTCGCCGATAGCCGCGACCAGCGTCGATGAATAGCTGCGCCCCTCGAGCTCGATCTGGCCGAGAATCTCGACGGCCTGGCCTGAGAGCCGGCCAAGAGCGACCGAACCCGAGGGTCCGCAGGTGTCGATAGCCAGCAGAAGCGTCGATTCAGTCATGAGATCCCTCTTACACGGCCGCCAAAGCCTGGTCCAGGTCGGCGATCAGGTCTTCCTTGTCTTCAATTCCGACTGACAGGCGAACGCGTCCCTGCGTGATCCCCATCGACGCGCGGACCTCTTCGCTGACCGAACCGTGCGTGGTGGTAGCCGAGTGCGAGGCCAGCGACTCGACCCCGCCCAGCGACTCCGCACTGAGAAAGATTTTGATCGCGGCCAGGAACCGCCCCGCGGCCTCGCGCGACGAGAGCTCAAAGCTCATCATTGAGCCGAATCCTCTTTGCTGTTTAACGGCAAGAAGGTACTGCGGATGGCTCTTCAATCCGGGATAGGCGAGCTTGCTCACCTTGGGATGTGTCGAGAGATACTCGGCCACGGCGCGACCATTTTCCTCATGCTGCTTGATGCGCAGCGGCAACGTCTTGATGCCGCGCAGCACCAGGAAGCACTCAAAGGGTGACATCACCCCGCCGGCCGCCTTCTGCACCAGCAGGAAGCGCTCCTTATGCTCTGGCTTCGAACCGATCAGAGCACCGCCCAGCCCATCTGAATGCCCGTTGAGATACTTGGTCGTGGAATGCATCACGATGTCCGCGCCCAGCGCCAGGGGGCTTTGCAGCACCGGTGAGAGGAAGGTATTGTCCACGCTGACTTCAACGCCTTTTGCGTGTGCGATCTCGCAGACTGCGGCAATATCGGTCAAGACCATCAGCGGATTGCTGGGCGTCTCGATGTGAATGAGCTTGGTGTTGGCCCTGAACGCGGCCTCGACCGCCGCAAGGTTGCCCGTGTCGACGTACTCGATCGCAATGCCGTAGCCCGAAACAATGCGGTCGAAGAGCCGCACTGTTCCGGCATAGACATCCTTGGAGCAGATCACATGGTCGCCTGCGCGCAGCATGGCCACGAGAGCCGAGATCGCAGCCATTCCGGTCGTGAAGGCATGAGCGCTGTGCCCGCCTTCGAGAGCCGCCAGAGCCTCTTCCAGACGGTCACGGGTGGGGTTGCCGGCGCGGGAATAGTCCCAGCCCCGGTCGGTCTCGATGCCGGTCAGCTCAAACGTCGAGGAAAGGTAAACGGGCACGTTCACAGCGCCGGTCAGCGGGTCGGGGTATTGCCCGGCATGAACGGCAAGGGTCGAGTACTTGCATGGGGAAGCAGTCATAGTTCGCGCACGATCTCCTGCTTCTCAGCTTATCGCAATGATGCGTTGGGTGTGTAGAGTCCGCGGCTCGCCGGAGTGGTGCAGTTTTTGGAGAGCTGACAATCCGCGCGGAATCGATCCGAATCACATGGGCGCAATGGCGTTATACGTTCTCGTGGCCATGAAATGGATCTCGCAACTGTTCCTCGGTGCAAAGCGGCGCTAGGTGCTACTGTCGGGGATTATGGAGCCATGCGGCACGCAATAGGCCACCACACCGCACTCCACACCGAGAAAATCGCGACTAGCGTCAAAGCTACGATAGCAGCGATTGAGGTATAGTCGTAGCGCCAATAATCGTCCTTACCACTCGCCGGGATCTGGTCGTAATAAGAGGACAACTTATCTCTGACTCGGCAATATTCTACCCAATGTAACGCCATCCACAGGCAAGAAAACACACAGAGAATGAGAATGGCCGCAGTCAGAACCAACCTGTGTGCTTCTGCGAGCATTACGTGATGGACTGTGGCGAGGGCGACTACTCCACCGATCATTGCGACCAAAAGCGAGCTCGCCCAAGTGAATATTTCCTTTTTTTTTGCCCTCTGGAAGTTAAGTTCATATTTGAGGAACTCATCGAGCCCCTCGGGGGGGGTGTTGCCATTGGAGCTTTGCCCATTGCCAGCATTCGGCATGGCGTGGATGCCTCCTTCTTGGCGTATTCGGAACCACACTTATTATCGCTCCGATCTTCTCCCTGGGTGCCTTATTCGCGCTGGTGGTGGCAGGTTCCCGCTCATTAACCCGAAGAATCGTCATGAACCTACAGAATCTGTTCCCCGTTCGTCGCGGCCCCATCGCGATGAGCGGGCGGGTTTAGGTCTCGCCCTCGAGACCTGCGAGACCACGAACTCTTCCCCGCGCGCTTTGTCGATCATTTCCTGCCACCGGTGCAAAATAGTTGCAGTCAGGAAAAGGCGACCCGTCTAGCCGCCGATCACTGTCGTACCAGCTCGGGGCCCTACCCCCCTCTTTATGTTTTCAAAACCTGAGCCACTTGCAAAATACCTGCGCAGCTA